>DATGKW010000178.1:0-14463 GCA_035294465.1 Ktedonobacteraceae bacterium
TCAGGTGCGCCTGATTGTGCGCGAAGAGTACCAGCATCCCAGCATGTTTGGCAAGGTCAGCTTCCCCTCGCAGGGCGGTGGAGACACTATCCGGGCCTATATTAAGGATAGTATTCTGCGACGCGAACACGAGGATGAGGATGAATTAGGCGGGGAAGACGACTATTACGATGGAAGCGAAGAGGGCGAAGAGATGAATGAGATCGACTTCGACGACTCCGGCGAAATCGAGGAATAATCAGAAAGGAAAAAAGCAGGATGAATAAGACCAAGCGCGTGGCCTGGCATAAGCATCTCGCCAAAGCCAAAAAGGCGAAAGAGAAGCGCAAAGCGCAGAAGAGCAGTAGCACATCAGCCACAACGGCGCGGCGATAACGCCGCGCTTCACTTTTTGGGCTGGGATTCCCAGTCCTGGTACCTTTCGAGAGCAAAATGATGAGCGGTTCTCCGTCCCCAACATCCTCAGCCTCGGTTCGCAATATTCAGACGCTGCTTGCCTCCCGTGATGCTCACCTGGTAGCGGGGGCAGAGGGTCTGGATCGGCGAGTTACCTGGGCCATGCGTATGCGCGCGCGTCTCCCGGCGTTTGAGAGCGTGCGAGGGGGAGAGCTTGCTCTGCTCGGTCTTGCTCAACTGCGTCGCCTGGATGAGACTCTACCTCACTTGCTCAAAAGCTTGCACCGCGAACGCGTAGCGGCGGTCGCGGTTGCGGCCTCTTCTCTCGAAGCCCTGGGTGCGGAAGCTCTGGCTACTGCCGACCAACTTCATCTGCCCCTGCTTCTTTTGCCTCAAAACGCTCCGCTCGAAGAGATTGAACGCGATGTGATTACCTTCGTGGTGAGCTTTCGCGGCGAGATTGAACGCCAGGCCAGCGAGATTTCACACCAGCTGATGCAACTCAGTATCCAGGGAGCAGGCGTCGATGGCCTCTGTACGCACCTGGCCAGGGTGTGTGAAAAATGGGTCGTCCTGCAGGACACCAACCAGGATATTATCTTGCAGGTAGCTCCTCCTGCTTGCGAGGGACAAACGTTGTCCGGCGATTTGAGCGACGAGGCGCTCCAAAAAGAGGGCCTGGCGCGTGTTATGCTCCCTATCCAGATTCCGCAAGAGGTCGTCGGCTACGTTTCCTTAATTGGACCGGCGAGCGACTTTGATCATCTGGAACGCTTAATTCTGGGCCAGGTCACGCCCATTCTCTCTCTGGAGTTCGCGCGCGAACGCGAACGCAGCAAAGTCGAGAGTCGTTATCAGAGCGAAGCGTTTATGGATGTCGTGCAGGGAAATTATCAGCAAGTCGAGGAGATGCAGGTACGCGCGCGTCTGCTAGGACACGATTTAAGCACGCCTCAGGCGGTAGTGGTCTTTGAACTCGCTCCCGACGAAGTAGCACATACGCCCAGCAGCCCCTACGCGCAATGGAGTAAGCGCCTGAGCGATGAACTCCTGCGCAACTGGCCAACCGCCTGGGTGATTCACGAGCCTCGCCGGGTGATGGCTCTGCTGCCTTGTTCTAGAAATGGTGAAAACTCTGAGCAAGGTCCCGGTTCTTCTGACGAGCAGGCCCTTCTCAATAGCCTGGAACGCGCGCAGGTACGACTGCAACCTCTGCACGCGAGACAGAAGCCATTCTATTCAGGTGGCATAGGCCGGATTGCCAGAGATGTGCAGGCTATTCCGCAAGCCTGGCGTGAGGCGCAGCAAGCTCTAGAAATTGGGCGCCGGCTCTTTGGCGAGGGCAAACTACACTCATTTGCCCGTCTGGGCATCTATCGCCTGCTTTTCCCTCTTCACGGCGAACAGGTACTGCTCGACTTTTACCAGGAAACGCTCGGCCCCCTGCTGGATGCTGACAATCGCAGCAATCAGGCGCTGCTAGAGACGCTGGAAGGCTTCTTTCGCTGCAACGGTAATCTCAGCGAGACCGCTCGCTCCATGCACCTGCACCGCAACTCCTTGCTCTATCGTCTCGGTCGCATCGAAGAATTGCTTGGTCGCTCGCTGGAGGATGCGGAACATCGCCTGGCGCTACAAATTGCACTGAAAATACGTGTGTTGCTGGAAAAGTAAAAGGTTTCATCATAACGTTTGCTATTTCGATGAGCTGAAGAGGCTATCTCTGATGAGAACGTTGGCCATCACTGAACTTTTCCCATAGCTCAGGCACGGCAAGGACAGTCTGATCAGTGAAAGCAGTTTCAAAGCGCTCCCATAGATCACCAGCGTTTGAATGCCGAAGAGAGAGGTCAGTCCCGCTTTATCACATCAGAAAGTGGCGTCAGGCGATTTCTGGGGCCATTTCGCACCGCGTACCCGTACTCGTCTGAATCTCCTGAAAGAAGCTCGCTCGTACTTGATTTTTTCGGCTCTACATGGTACACCTTGATTGGCGACCAATAGACTGAGGAGTGTTTCAGGCGTGTGCAGAAGGTCTCTCTTCCCATATATAGAAATGTATTCTGATATTATGCGCCGCGCTCCGCTAAATAGAAAGAAGAAAGGTGCTTTGGAGGAACAGATGACTGAGATACGTCTGCAAGACTGGATTCGCGATATTCCAGATTTTCCCCAGAGAGGTGTGCTTTTTAAGGATATTACGCCAATGCTCCAGGATGGAGCGGCTTTCCGGGCAGCTCTCGACAGGTTGGCAGCGCACTACGCGGGCGCGGGCATTCAGAGCGTCGTGGGCGTGGAGTCGCGAGGATTTATTTTTGGCGCTCCCCTGGCCTATTTACTCAATTGCGGTTTTGTACCCGTGCGTAAGTTTGGGAAACTACCCGCGCAGACGGTCAGCGTTGAATATACTCTGGAGTATGGTACAAACATCGTCGAGATGCATACCGACTCGATCAAGCCTGGTGAACGCGTCCTGATCGTAGATGATCTGTTGGCGACCGGCGGAACGGTTTCCGCGACGATTGAGCTGGTTGAGAAGCTGGGCGGCCATATTGCTGGTATTGCCTTCCTGGTCGAGCTACTTGGCCTGCACGGGCGTGATCACCTGAAAGGGTACGATGTCTTTGCTCTAATTAAATATTAGTCACAAGCTCCCCGATATCAAGAAAATGAGAGAGATCATCTCTGATGTCGGGGCTCTCTCCCTGTGGATAGTTCTACCGTCTGGTCACGGACATGGCTAGAGCAGACCGGGGCTATCGACTACCTCGCAGGTTAGAAAGCTAAACAGGTTGAATGGCTAGACACTGGAAGCGTGTTTGTGGATGGCGTTGGAAGGCTGCTCCGACGAAGGAACGGTTGATTGGACCAGGGGCAGAGTAAACCAGAAGGTAGAGCCTTCTCCGGGTGTGCTTTCCAGGCCAAACTGGCCGTGGTGTGCCTCGATGATTGCCCGGCAGATATGCAGACCGAGGCCAAGTCCGGGGCCGGAGCCGCCCTGCGCCGCAATGCTCTTGACGCGGTAGAAACGTTCCCAGATCTTTTGCTGCTCGTCAGGAGTAAGGCCTGGGCCTTGATCGCGGACGGAGGCCCGCACAGAGTTCCCCATTTTTTCTACTTTTACTGAAACGGGTCGCTCAGGTGGAGAATATTTGAGCGCGTTCGTCAGGTAATTATGAATTACCTGGCCAAGTCGGTCGGCGTCACCAAGTACTTTGAGCTGATTATGACAGGGTACCTCAAGCGTAATCACGCGTTCAGGCACGTCATATTGCTGGTCTTTCACTGCGCTGCGCACGACTTCTACCAGGTTGCAGGGCTTCAGCATCAGCTCAAGCTTATTTGCCTGAATGCGCGAGACATCGAGCAAGTCACTGATCATACGATTCTGCACATTCACTCGATGTTCGGCTTGAAGCAGAAATTCCTGCATTTTGTCGAGCTTTTCACAAAGTTCGCTCATTTCAGGAAGCTTTTTTGAGTTCAGCGTATTAAGGCGGCGCAGAGCCAGCTGGATATTTCCTTTAATGCCGGCCAGCGGTGTGCGTAACTCGTGGCTGGCGATGCTCAAGAATTCGTCGAAGCGGCGGTTGGCCTCGCGCAAAGCCAGTTCGCTGGAGTGGGCCTCGATCCATTCTCGTTGGACGCGCTCGCGTTCAATAACGAGCAGAATAAACTTGGCAATGGCTTTGATCAGGCTGATTTCTTCATGAGTATAAGTGGAATAGCTTTCCTTTTTCTTTACAGACAAAATGCCTGCCAGGTGCCCATCTATGATCATAGGGGCAAGCAGCGCCCGGTATAAATGTGGATCGTTGGGCGGCAGCTCGACCTCTTTGACCACTACTTCGTTATCGCGTAGGAGAGCAATGGTTTCCTCGCCCAGATGCTCAGCCGGTGGAACATCCTGAGAGAATTTCTGATAAAGAGAAGCTTTTTCCTCTGGAGAATAGCCTCCGATGGCTACCAGGTGTAAGCGTTCAGTTTGAGGATTGACCAGGTAGATAGCCACTCCATGATACTCCAGCATCCGGCAAGTGAGTTCTGCCAGATATTCGCCGGCGGCACGGAACGGAAGCGCTGCCGGCAACTGGTCAGCCTCCTTAGAGATGGTTTTGGCATTCCTGCCGGGAACGGCGACCAGTTCTTCTGCCAGGGCCAGGAGGGTTCTGAAGGAATCTCTTGTGCGGTTTTCCAGAAGGTGGCGTTCGGTTACATCATGAATGACCAGGACCGCTCCGATAATCTCTCCCTTTTGATCTCGCAGAGGAGAGCCGGAGTGATTGACGTAATTCACGTGGCCATCTGGAAGGAGCTGGCGTAGATCTTCCTCTCTGCTTGCGCGCAGTTCTTCCCCACGCAGAAGACGAGCGAGTGGCCATTGTTCTGGGGTGAGCGGTCGTCCGTCTTCACCAGTGAATTTCAGCAGCGCCATGCGTTCCTGGAAAGGCCGTTTCAGAAGATCCGTGTGGATATCCAGATGGAGCATACGTGCGACTGCCGCATTTGATCGTATGATCCGCCCCTCGCGGTCGCAGACCAGGATACCTTCGGAGATCGTGTCAAAGATCGTTTCTAGTTGGTGGGTACGAGATAGGGCCTCGATGTGTGACTCCTGGACGCTGGCTAAAAGTCGCGCGTGTTCTTCCTCAGCTCGAACCTGGTCGTTTATATCTTCGACGACAAAAAAGAAATAAAAGGGTTCCCCGGAGGGCTGGCGAACCAGAAACAGGGTGGCCCTTACCCAGGTGTATCCCCCCTCTTTGCGGCAATAACGGATGCGAAAAGGAGGATAGCTATGACTGCTGCTCAGCCTTTCACGCATGGCCTGCAAATACAGGGGGATATCTTCAGGAGCGCTCAACTGCCAGATGGTCATAGATAGAAGCTCTTCTTTAGAATAGCCGGTGAGCTGGCATAGTCTGGCATTCACACGTCGGATGGTTCCGTCCAAGGAGAGGCACAGGATACCAAGCACGACTTGAGTGAAAATCATGCCGTGAATCAGCCTGATCTCCCAATCCTCATCAATCACGGGCTGATCGACCGTTCCCTCAGCAAAGAAAGTGAACCATGCTTGAAGTTGATGGTCATTATCAAAAAGCGGAACGTTTAAGACTTTAAATGACTGGTACCCTGCACGAACACGCCGTATACGATAGAAAAGCGTGGTTGAATGTGGGGTGTGTATAGCCTGTCGCCATGCGCTTCGTACCATTTTACGGTCGGAGGGATGTACTGCGTTAAGCCAGCCCCAATTTTTCGCTGTCTCCTCGCTCTGGCCGGTATACGCGCACCAGGTAGCAAGTGAGCTTTGGTCAGGGCTATCACCATTTCTGTTCCAGAGCAGCGGAGACGCTGGACCATCAGGCATAAATTCGATTCCTCTTCTACCTCACTTGGCTTTCATCTTGACTGCTGTGTACCCTCGTATGAGATTGGACGTTCTGATGAAGAGAGCCACTTCTTCCCAGCTTTTCTTTGCACTTCGCGGTCGGGAGGTACATAGTTCCCATCAGGAAAATGAAACCTCTTGTTTTTGCTTTTTTTGCCTAAAAACAGGTCTCACTCTACCTGATCGGCAGAATTCCTTCCATCTTGAGACCGATCCACCGATGGGAAAAACTCTACGCAATGGTGTTGGAGAAAAGCTTGAGATAATCGGGTCCAGGTGATAAAGTGTAGCATAGCAGACGAGCGGTATTTCTTTCCCTCGTCCATACGTTGTTGCCAGGCAGAGGAAATTTCCTGAAGGCAGCGCATAAGTGAGGTATAACAGGCATGTATCACGTTCCATTCACTGAAGTAGAAGAGAAGACTGTGAGCGAGTTGCAAGAGGAGATGGAGGCGGGAACACTCACTTCGCGAAGGCTGGTTGAGATGTACCAGGCGCGTATCCGGGCAATGGATCAGGATGGTCCCACACTCCGATCTGTGCTGGAGATCAACCCTGATGCGCTCGCCATAGCTGACGCACTTGATGAGGAGCGTAGAACGAAAGGGTCACGTGGCCCGCTGCATGGCATTCCTCTTTTGCTCAAGGATAATATCGCGACCGCCGACCGTATGGAAACGACCGCAGGTTCGTTAGCACTGCTTGGTTCGCGCCCGGCTCGTGATGCGTTTGTCGCGCGTAAATTGCGTGAGGCGGGAGCGGTTCTCCTCGGCAAGGCCAATCTGAGCGAGTGGGCCAACTTTCGTTCGACTACCTCATCCAGCGGATGGAGCGCGCGCGGCGGTCAGGCGCTCAATCCATATGTGCTGGATCGCAGCCCTTGCGGCTCTAGTTCAGGGTCAGCCACAGCGGTTGCGGCTAATCTAGTTGCGGCTTCGCTGGGCAGTGAGACCGATGGTTCAATTCTCTGCCCGGCTGCGATGAACAGTGTCGTTGGAATCAAGCCGACGGTGGGGTTAACCAGCAGATCAGGTGTCATTCCTATTGCTCATAGCCAGGATACCGTTGGCCCGTTCGGGCGGACAGTTGCCGACGCGGCTCTTTTGCTCGGAGCCATTACAGGGGTAGATGAGCGCGATCCAGCCACCCACGACAGCGCGGATCGGTTCTTTACTGACTACACCCAATTTCTGGATCGCGATGGCCTGCAAGGGGCTCGCATCGGCGTTGCTCGTGAAATATATACTGGCTATCACCCCAAAATTGACGCGGCCTTCGACATGGCTATCAAGCAGTTGCGCGAATTGGGTGCGGTTATCGTTGATCCAGCGGATATTCCCAGCGCGAGATGGATGGCAGAATCGAAAAATGAGTTAACGGTACTCTCGTTTGAATTGAAAGCTGACCTTAATGCTTATCTGGCGGATCTGGCTTACACGCCTGTACGCACGCTTGCCGAGATTATTGCTTTCAATGAAGCGCACGCAGAAGAGGAACTACTTTATTTCGGGCAAGAGCACTTTTTACAGGCACAGGAGACAGGCTCGCTGGATGATCCAGCCTATCTGGTGGCGTTGGAAGAGAACCACCGCTGGGCGCGGCGGGAAGGCATCGATGCAGTAATGAATGAACATCGTCTGGACGCGTTGGTAATGCCAACCTGCTGTTTGCCCTGCCGGATCGATCTGATTAATGGCGATCATTTTTCAGGGGGGTGTACGCAGCCCGCAGCCCTGGCCGGGTATCCTGCAATCAGTGTCCCGGCCGGCTTTATTTCGGAGTTACCTGTTGGTCTCACCTTTATGGGCCGGGCCTATAGTGAACCAACGCTCATCAAACTGGCTTACGCTTTTGAGCAAGGAACGAAGGCCCGGCGTCCACCGCAGTATCTGGCCGTAGCGCTCTAAAAGGGCCTACTGCTTATAGCGCTCAACAATATCGGCGTCGCGTACTTTGGCCTCGTCGGGATTGAGGTGGGCCGAGCGCAGGGCGCGACGCTGGCGCAACAAGTCCCAGCACTGATCAAGATTGACTTCGAGCTGGCGCATGCGTCTATGTCCCTCTTCGCTCAGGTCTCCTTGCTGCCATTGCTGTGTCAACTGATGCTCTTCGTCGACCAACTCCGAGATGCGCTTTAAGATCTGATTGTCGTCCATTCTCGTGCCTCCTTATTTTTCAATGGCGGCCTCTGTTGGGTTATGCCAGCCGCCGTCACCTGCGATGATGCCTTCGGCCTGGGAGGGTCCCCAGGTGCCGGGATCGTATTCATAAAGCGGGAGCTCATTGCTCAGAACCGGATCGACTACGCTCCACGCGGCCTCAACCGTATCCTCACGCACAAAGAGCGAAGGATCGCCGCGCATAGCATCGCCGAGCAGGCGCTCGTATGGAGCCATCTCGTTAACGGGCCGGTGGTGGGCGACTAGTTCGACCTCTTCACCGCGCCAGCTTTCGCCCGGCAGCTTCGAGCGCGCGCTCACTGCAATCAGCACCTCTGGACTCAGGCGAAAACGCACGTAGTTATGGGTAGCTTCGTCTTCTCCGAAGACCGTGTGTGGCGGCTCTTTCATCTGCACCAGTACCTCTGTGCAGGTCACAGGCAGGTGTTTGCCAGCGCGAATGTAAAATGGCACTCCTGCCCAGCGCCAGGTATCCAGATAGAGTTTGACCGCTGCAAATGTCTCAACCTGAGAAGCGGGCGCGACGCCATCCTCCTGGCGATAGCCCCGATACTGGCCGCGTACAACGCTGGTCCGGTCAAGTGGGCGCATCGCCTTGAAAATATGCGCTTTCTCGTCGCGAATTGACTCAGGATCGTGGAACGTGGGAGCTTCCATGGCGATGAGGGATACCACCTGCAGCATATGATTCTGAATGACATCGCGAATCGCTCCGGTCTCTTCGTAAAATTTGCCGCGTCCCTGCACGCCGAAATTTTCAGCCATAGTGATCTGCACGCTTTCGATATAATTGCGGTTCCAGATGGGCTCCAGGAACGAGTTGGCGAAGCGAAAGTAGAGAATGTTCTGCGCCGGCTCCTTGCCCAGATAGTGATCGATACGGAAGATAGCCTCTTCGGAGAAGACCGAGCTGAGCACCTGGTTCAGTTCGCGGGCGGATTTGAGGTCGCGGCCAAAGGGCTTCTCGATTACCACGCGGGCGCCATTGGCACAACCAGACTTGCCCAGGCCCTCTACCACAGGCTCGAACATGCTGGGCGGGATGGCCAGGTAGTGGAGAGGATGCTGCGCGCTGCCCAGAACTTCGCGCAGCTTCTGATAGGTTTCTGGCTTGCCGTAGTCACCTGAGAGATATTGCAGGCGCGTGCGGAGCTTCTCAAAGGCTGCCTGGTCAACGCCGCCGTGCTCCTCGAGGCTCTGATGTGCGCGTTCGCATAATTGTGCGCTGGTCCAGGGACGACCCGCGACCCCAATAATAGGCATATCCAGATGGCCCCTGCGAATCATGGCCTGAAGAGCCGGAAAAATTTGCTTATATGCCAGATCGCCGGTCGCGCCAAAGAAGACCAGCGCGTCGGAATGAACCTTATCCTGCATGACTATAACCTCCTGATCTTGTTACTTCCCTGGAGAAAAGTTCCCAGGTGTTCCTTCTCAGGATATAACATTGTGTCCAGGACCGTTTATTTTGCCCTGCTTATCGTAGCGCTCTTCACGAGAAGGGAAAGTAAACGCTCTGCCGGGATTGTGGATTGCCGGTCCGAATCATTACGGGAGGAATATCGCTCACGTTTCCTGACGGCTGCTGTCCGATTTGGTTTGCTTCTTCTCTTACTCGTCACCTTGCTTTCCCTCTTGACAATTACCGATATATCGTTGTAATGAAGTATACATGATACCGATATATCGTATTATGAAAGGGCGGGAACAAATCTTCGAGATAAAGCTATTGACGACATTGTATCTCTGCTATATAATTAGATAGGTTGCCTAATAAATTGGATACCAACGTATTTGCCAACCTGTTCAAAGGCGGAGGGCAGCAAATGGAGCAGAATACGACAACGAAGGAAACTGCCCAGAGACTTGCGCGGTCTGTGATGCAGTTCAATAAAGTGTTTATGCACTTTCATAGAAACGACTTGCGTCACGCTTTTACCGGATGTACCCCTGGTTCGGTGGGCGTTTTGTTTATAGTCAGGGAGAGAAATAGATCTGAAGCTTGCGAGGTACAGGTCTCAGAGGCTCATAAGCTGATAAAGGTCTCGGAGATCAGTGAGTTGATGCATGTAACCTCTCCAACGATCACTCAGTTTATTAAGGATCTTGAAGCGAACGGACTGGTCGAGAGGCACATCGATCCCATGGATAGACGAGCTGTTGGCATTGCCTTAACAGAGCGGGGCGAGGAAGTTGCTTGCAGGATCGAGAGCCTCTTTGCCGAATCCTTTCAAGGATTGGTCGAATACCTGGGTGATGAGCAGAGCAATCAACTGGCTGGCCTTTTATCCAAAGCGCTGCGCTATTTCAGCGAGAAGGATACGGGTGCGCATCAGTTTTATGTGCATCAGTCTCAGTGAAATGGAGATGGAAAAGTATGATTAAACTTATGCGGTTTCTCAAACCGTATCGTTTTTTTCTTGCGCTTGTCCTGCTGCTGGCAGTCGGACAAGCGACAGCCAACCTGTATCTGCCAAACTTGATGGCAGATATTGTGAATAATGGGATTATCAAGAACGATACCGGCTACATCTGGAGAACCGGCGGCGTAATGGGATTGGTCGCGATTGGTGGGACTATCTGTGCTGTAGTGGGCATTTTCTTCTCGTCTCAGGTCGCGGCCGGGTTGGGGAAGATCGTCCGCGCCGAGATTTTCTACAAAGTCCAGCGTTTTTCGCTCCACGAATTCGATACTGTGAGTACAGCATCATTGATCACGCGCACCACGAACGATACCACGCAGGTTCAGCAGGTGCTGGTGATGATTCTGAACATGCTGATCACTGCTCCGATCACAGTAGTTGTTGGCGTGATCCTGGCCTTAAATCAGGATGTGGGGCTGTCGTGGATACTGGTGGTGATCATGCCGGTGCTCGTCACTATTGTTCTCGTGTTGTTGAGCAAGGCCATCCCTTTGTTTACTGCTATGCAAAAAAAGCTGGATAAGCTCAATCTTATTCTGGACGAGGGTTTAACCGGCGTGCGCGTGGTGAGGGCATTTGATCGTGTGAGGCATGAAGAAGAGCGTTTTGACGAAGCGAACCGCGATGTGACCGCTATAGCGATTAAAGTCAACCAGATGATCGCCTCGCTGATGCCAGTGATGATGCTGATGGTGAACCTCTCCAGTATTGCAATTATCTGGTTTGGTAGCATTCGCGTCAATGATGGAAACTTGCAGGTTGGTGCCCTCTTCGCATTCTTGCAGTATGCCTTCCAGATTCTCTTCGCTCTCTTGATGGTCTCGATGATGTTTATCATGCTGCCACGCGCCGCAGCTTCCGCGACCAGGATTAATGAGGTGCTGTCCATGGAACCTGAAATTACTGACGCTGCGAAGGTGAGGGAAGCGACCGAACTGCGGGCTACAGTCGAGTTTCAGGATGTAACCTTTAGCTATCCTGGCGCGGAAGAGCCGGCTCTTTCCCATGTCTCCTTCAAGACCGGACCCGGCGAGGTAACGGCGATTATTGGCGGCACAGGAGCGGGCAAATCGACTCTGGTTAGCCTGATCCCGCGTTTCTACGATGTAGATAGCGGCCGCATCCTGGTTGATGGCGTCGATATTCGCGAGATGTCGCAGGAGCATTTGCGAGCGAAGATTGGTTTTGTACCGCAGAAGGCTGTGCTGTTTACGGGGACAATCAACGAGAATCTGCGCTATGGCAAAGAGGATGCGACAGAGGATGAAATCAGGCATGCAGCTGATGTGGCGCAGGCCAGCGAATTCATTGCGAACATGCCGGATGGGTTTCATTCGGTGATCGCCCAGGGTGGAACGAACGTGTCAGGTGGGCAAAAGCAGCGTCTCTCGATTGCTCGCGCCCTGGTGAGACGGCCGGAAATTTACGTGTTCGACGATACCTTCTCAGCGCTGGATTTCAAGACCGACGCCAAATTGCGTGCTGCTCTGAAAGAGGAAACGCGTGATTCTACCGTGTTGATCGTAGCTCAACGGGTCAGCACCGTGATGGACGCGGATCGGATCATTGTTCTGGAGAATGGGCATGTCGCTGGCATTGGCACTCACCGAGAACTGATGGAAACCTGCCCTGTTTACAGTGAAATCGTCTACTCACAGCTTTCGGCGAGGGAACTTGCGGAGGAGATCGCATGAGTCAGAATGGAAATACACAGCGTCCGATGGGGCCAGGCCCTATGGGCCGGGGAGGATGGGGTGCGATGGGCAGGCCAGTGGAGAAGCCCAAGGATTTCTGGAGAACGCTCAGGAGACTGCTTGGCTACTTCTTGCCACAGAGGATTCGCCTCTCGGTTGTGCTTATAGCGGCCATCTTCGGGACGGTGTTTAACATTGTCGGCCCAAAAATTCTGGGTCTGGCAACTACTAAGCTTGTCGATGGCCTGATTGCCAAGTTTAAGGCCATAGAGATAAATGCGAAGATTGCCCAGGCACTGGCGAGAAATCCGTCCCTTCCGGCGCACCCGGTACCTGTTCCCGGCATCGATTTTGGCTATATCGGGACTGTTCTCCTGATTCTGCTTGGCTTATACGTGCTCAGCGCGTTTTTCATGTACATCCAGCAGTTTTTGATGGCCAGCGTAGCGCAGAGAACCGTATATCAACTGCGCAAAGAGGTGGACGAGAAGCTGTCCCGCCTGCCACTCAAATACTTTGATGGGCGCACGCATGGAGAAATTCTCAGCCGCGCCGTCAATGACATGGATAACATCAGTACCACGCTTCAGCAGAGCGTGACACAGCTCATTACCTCCGCAGTGACCCTGCTCGGCGTGCTTGGAATGATGCTCTACATCAGCTGGGAATTGAGTCTGATTGTGCTGGTGACGCTTCCACTCAGCCTGTTTGTGGTTATGGGAGTTGCAAAACGCTCGCAGGAGTACTTCAGAAATCAGCAGCGCTCGCTTGGTGATCTCAACGGCCATGTTGAGGAGATGTACACCGGCCATAAGATTGTGAAAGCCTTTGGGCACGAGAGCAAAGCAATTGCCGAATTTGATGGGTTCAATGAGAAGCTCTATGAGGCTGGCTGGAAAGCGCAGTTCGTTTCCGGCATCATTATGCCTCTCATGAGATTTGTCGGAAATATTGGCTATGTCTTTGTGGCGGTGGTTGGCAGCGTTATGGTGACGCAAAATTCCATTGCCATCGGGGATGTGCAGGCATTTATTCAATATGCTCAACAGTTTACCCAGCCAATCACGATGCTGGCGAATATTGCCAACGTGATTCAATCGTCGATGGCCTCGGCTGAGCGCATCTTCGAGCTACTGGATGAGGAGGAGCAGGTGCCTGAAGTGGCTGATCCGGTAGTGATCGAATCTCCCAGGGGTGCAGTTGAGTTCAGGCACATCAGGTTCGGGTATAGCGAAGATAACATCCTGATCGAGGATATGAATATCGTCGTCAAGCCTGGACAAATGATCGCAATTGTTGGCCCGACCGGCGCTGGCAAGACGACCCTGGTCAACCTGCTGATGCGTTTCTACGAGGTCAATGACGGTGAGATTCTGGTCGACGGTGTCAATATCACGCAGATGCGACGTGGGGATCTGCGCCGCATCTTTGGCATGGTGCTTCAAGACACCTGGCTGTTCAATGGGACCATTCGCGATAATATTGCGTATGGGCGTGGCGATGCTACTGAGGAAGAGATTGTGCGCGCGGCAAAAGCAGCCTATGCTGACCACTTTATCAGGACGTTGCCAGAGGGTTACAATACTGTTCTGAATGAGGATGCGACCAACATCTCAGCCGGGCAGAAGCAGTTACTGACGATTGCCCGCGCGTTTCTGGCCGATCCAGAAATCCTGATTCTGGATGAAGCGACCAGCAGTGTCGATACGCGAACCGAGATCCAGATCCAGAAGGCCATGACTGAGTTGATGAGGGGCAGGACGAGCTTTGTGATTGCTCACCGACTCTCCACCGTGCGAGATGCGGACCTGATCCTGGTCATGAATCATGGTACGATCATCGAGACAGGGACCCACGAAGAACTGCTCGCGCAGAAAGGCTTCTATGCCGATCTCTACAACAGCCAGTTTAGAGGTCGTGTGCTTGAAGAGGAGGCGGTATAGAGGGGGAAGATCTCTGGGAAGACCGTTTCTGGCTTTGTTCGGTCTCTTGAGGCATGTGCGGCGCATTGAGTTGCGCCGCACATGCCTTTTTGTGAACTATTGTTCTTTGTAAGTCACGCTCGGTTCGCAAACTCAACGGGCGTGATCGGCTGCAAACCTGCCTCGATTTCTTGCCGGTGAGGCTCCAGGAATGGCGGTAGCGCCAGGCTTTCGCCAAGGGTAGCCAGGTCTTCGTCGGTGGTGAAGCCGGGACCATCGGTGGCTATTTCGCACAGGATGCCACCCGGCTCGCGGAAGTAGATCGAACGAAAGTAGAAGCGATCAATTACCGGTGTGACATTTGCTCCGACCTTGGCCAGACGCTCTCTCCAGGAGCGATGCTCTTCGTCGTTCGGGGTGCGGAAGGCTACATGATGTACACCGCCAATCGCG
>DATGKW010000179.1:0-28102 GCA_035294465.1 Ktedonobacteraceae bacterium
CAGGCAATGATGAGCGACAGATGGGTGAACGCCTGGGGAAAATTGCCGAGCACCTCTCCGGTGGGACCGATCTCCTCTCCGTAGAGGCCCACAGCATTCCCATAGGAGAGCATCTTCTCCAATTGCAAGCGTCCCTCTTCAAGATAGCCGCCCCGGGCCAGTGCATCGGCTAACCAGAAGCCGCACGCGGCAAAGGCCCCTTCGCCTCCTCGTATGCCCGCTTTCGCCACTTCTTGCGGGTGATACCGGTAGACTAACGCGTCTCGCGTCAATTCCCGCTGAATGCGTTTCATGGTGCCGAGCATGCGTGGGTCACGAGCATCTAGGAATTTCATGATACCGAACAGAAGCGCACTGGCATCCGGGGCATCGAGGCCATACGTCTGAGTGAAGCTTTGCAGCTTTTCACTCCACCCTTTCTCTAACACCCTGCGATGCGCCTGCGCGCGCACGTCAGCCCACCTGGCTGTGGGAGCAGGCAAACCACGCCGGTGCGCCAGCTTCAAGGCGCGATCAAAGGCGACCCATACCATCGCGCCGGAGAAGGTGTAGGGTCGGGGAGCGCCGCCTTCTTCCCAGATACTCTGATCCGGGTCTCGCCAGTGCTCCTCCAACCAGGCAAGCGCCAGGCAGAGCGCTTTCCACAGGTCAGAAGAGATGGGGGCATGCTGATCAACCAGGAAGGCTGCGTCCAGCAGTTCGCCGTAGATCCCCAATTGTTTCTGGGTTGCCGCCACGTTGCCAACCTGAACCGGGCGGCTTCCCGCGTATCCTTCCAAGCGCGGAAGCTTCACCAATGGCAGATCATGGCCACCATCAACCCGATACACCGGCTGCAAACAACCCACCTCCTTGCATTCATAGCATCGCGACTCCAGCCATTTGAACATCGCCTCTGCTTCCTGGACATAGCCCAGGTCCAGCAAGCTATCCATACTGAGCGCGGCATCACGTATCCAGGTATAGCGGTAATCCCAATTTTTCCCGCCTCCCAGACACTCTGGCAAGCTTGTTGTGGGAGCAGCCACAAAGGCCCCGGTGGGCTGATACAGAAGCAACTTCAGCACAAGCGCGGAACGCTGTACCTGTTCGCGCCAGTGTCCCTGGTAGCTGCACTGCGCAATCCAGCGCCGCCAGAAAGTAAGAGTCTGCCGGAGCAGCGCCTGGTAGGTTTCTTCGTTCAGGGGAACGGGAACCGCGCCATCCGGCCCGCTACTTTCGAGAAGAAAATGCAGAGTTTGTCCGGCGGAGAGCGTAAAGCGGGCAGACACACCGTCATTTCCGTCGGCCACCAGCGGTACCGGAGAGGCCAGACCAAGATGCAGATCCTTTCCTCGAAACGAAGCCCCGTGCGGGACGAGGCAAAACGTGTGCGCTTCCTGCGCAAAATGGAAAGCAGGCTGGCATTGCAGCGTAAACGGAAGCGACCCATAGGTCACGCGCACTGAACGCACAATCTGCTGTGGTACGTCGGAGGTCTTCTGCTCGTTGACCGGCATAAAGTCGGTGACTTCACCTACCCCGTCGATGTGCAAAAAGCGGGTGAGCAAGACGTTGGTTTCGGGAAGATAGATCTGGCGGAACTGCAGCCCCGCCAGAGGTTCAGGTGCAATCTGGAAGCGCCCTCCAATGCGGCGATCAAGGAGTGCGGCGAAGACGCTGGGAGAATCAAAGCGAGGGAAACAGCACCAATCGAGCGAGCCATTCTTGCCCACCAGCGCGGCGGTGTGCAGGTTGCCAATCACCGCGTAATCGGCGAGTGGGAGATAAGAGGCCATCGTCACCGCTTTTCCTCTCTCTCAAAACGACCAGTTGGCCCGGGGTCATCGATATTCTCTTTTCAGTATAGAGGACGCGCAAAGCGGGCAGCGCAACCGGGAGCCTTCTCCATCTTCTTACGCCTGCGCGGGTCGCCGGTCCCCAAAGATCCGAGTTGGCCAGATGAGGAAGCAAGCGAACCAGAGCAAGGGCTACAGAATAGACGCCCTTCGCTCTGGTTCGTTTTCTCCTATGCTATCTTCCCAGGCGTGGCCGCTCTCCCGGCTTTGGTTCAAGATACCCGACGTTTTCCAGTTGTTTCAGGGCTTCCTGCACTGCGCGCTCAAGCTGGGGGTCGGTGCCCCGGAGGTAATCCTGGGGAGTAATATCTACCTCGATATCGGGATCGGTGCCGTAGTTTTCGACGTTCCAGCCAACATCTTTAAACCAGAAAGAGCACTCCGGCTCGGTGATCATTGTGCCATCGACCAGCCGATGATTGCGAATAAAGCCGATGACGCCGCCCCAGGTGCGCTTGCCGATCAGAGGACCCAGGCCCATGAGCTTGAAGCCGTGACAAAAGATATCGCCATCCGAACCGGCATGCTCGTCTGTCAGGGCAACCATCGGACCACGCGGGGCCTCGGCAGGATAGGGAACGGGTGTGGACCAGCGCTGGAAATCATAACCCAGCCTGCGGCGGGCCAGCTTATTCAGCAGCAGGCCGGACACTTCGCCTCCAGTGTTCCAGCGCACATCGATCAGCAGAGCGGGAGCATCGTACTCGGCCAGGAAGCCCCGATGAAACTCGGCGAAGCCGTCCAGCATCATGTCTGGAATATGGATATAGCCCACGCGTCCCTGCGATAGCTCGTGAACTTTCTGGCGATTGTTCTCAACCCACTCACGATAGCGCGCGGGCCGTTCGTCGCTCAGCGCCTTCACCGTGACCACGCGCGTTTCTCCGCTCTCACCATCTTCGATAGTAAGCTGGACCTCGCAGCCGGCCTGGTTGACCAGCAATTCCTGCGGGCTACGCGTACGGCCGATTCGCTGCCCATTCACGGCCAGGACGGCATCGCCCACGCGTATATTTAGCCCTGGAGCAGTAAGGGGCGAGGTTTCGTGGCTCGTGGCCGGGTCGCCTTCGATAATGCGGGCGATACGATAGCGATCTTTGTCAGCATCATATTGCCAATCCACACCAAGGTAGCCCTGCCCGTACTGCGGACCACTACGATATTCGCCGCCCAGCTCGTAGGCGTGCGAAGTGCCCAGTTCGCCCTGCATCTCCCAGAAGAGGTCCGAAAGCTCGGCACGCGAGCCAACGCGTTCGACCAGTGGAGCGTAACGCTCATAGACCGCCTTCCAGTCCACGCCCGACATATCCTCGTTCCAGAAGTAGTCGCGCTGCAAACGCCAGGCTTCGGCGAACATCTGCTTCCACTCGGCCGCCGGCGACACCGAGACTTTGACGCGACTCAAGTCCAGCCAGCCTGTTTCGCGATTGGGACGGTCGCTGCTGTCAGTCTTGCCCGGCTTTTCGCCAGCCTTGAAAACGCGCAGCCGACGCCTGGCACGATAGATCATCGTCCTGCCATCGCGGGAAAGCTTAAAATCGCTTACCCCGTCTGCCAGCGACTCATATTTGAGCGTCTCCAAATCATATTTGCCGAGCTGTCCAGTCGGTTCGTAGTTGAAGACATCCTCGTGGATCAAACTGACCGGAGGAAAGGAGAGCAGAAAAGCTTTGCCTTTCATCCCAAGCACCCTGGCATATTTGCTCTCGGCAACCGGGAAGGGCACAACTCGCTTTTCAATCCCCTCCAGATCGATCATCAATGGTTTCTCGCCGGCGGCCTCCTCTTTTTGTCCACCCTCACCGGCATTCGCCGCGTCATCGTCGTTCTTTGCCTCATCGCCTTTCTCGTCTTTCCCCTCCGGCACCTTCGGTACCGCGACGAAAGGCGAACGCAGGTCGCTCCGAAGCAGGATGGCATAAGGCTTTTCGCCGCGCGGGAAGCTCCAGCCAAATTCCAGGTTATCAGCTACGGGACTGAAAAGGCGCTGGCCAATGAAATAGAGATACTTGCCCTCTGGATCAAAAGCCGGGCGAGTATCCTTGAGCACCGGTCGAGTTACCACATGCGTTTCCCCGGTTTCACCGCTGAAAAGCTTGATGGCTACGCGCTGCGCGCTCAGGGCAAAACCATACGCCAGCCAGGAGCCATCGGCAGACCAGGCCATTCCCTGAATGGGCAGATGTTCACTCTGGTCAATCACACGCTGCCGCCCCTGCTCCAACTCGATAAGCAGGAGCTCGCGGCGCTGGTTGGCAATCGCTACCATGTCGTAGGCCGGCGATACAGCCATGTCCAGCGCGTGACCGAACTCGGTTTCCAGCACGCGAACGGCACTCTCTTCCTCCGGCGAGAAGACCACCAGCCGCTCATCGCTTTCAGCATCCTGGATGGCTACCATGCGCTTGCCATCTTTGAGCCAGTTCAGCAGGCGATAGCGCACTCCGTCCGGCTCGCCATACTGCAAAACCGGCCCTTCCCAGTTGCCCATAGAGAATGGCTTGCCACGCGCTATCACGGCTGTAGCATATCCTTCGGGATGCAGCGTGTATTCCTCTAAATATTTCGATGCCTGCACAAATTTTCGGTTTAGCTGCGTCCTGGAACTTGGCAGGCTCACTTCCACGCGGCGCGTTTCGTTGCTGCGGGGATCGAAGAGATAGAGGTCAGCTCCGGCGTGATAAACCATGCGCTCCCCGTCGCCAGACAGGTTGCGCGCATAAAAATCCTCGTGCCAGGTGTGGCGTTGCAGGTCCTCGCCCTGCGGTGTGCATGAATAGATATTCCCTACCCCCTCGTGGTCGGAGAGAAAATAAATACGTTCTCCTACCCAGCAGGGGCTGGCCAGATTGCCGGCCACCTGGAGCAAACGCCGAAACTCGCCATTTCCCTGCGCGTCACACCAGAGATAGCCCGCCGTCCCTCCACGATAGCGCTTCCAGCGCGCGGGTTCGCCAATATTCCGCCCGATCACCACGCCCCCACCTGGACCATACGAGATTGCGTTCGCCAGGCCCACCGGGAGCAACCGCGCCTCTCCGCCTTCGGGGCTGATGGCGTAGAGCATTGTTTCGCCACGGTGCGCACTGGAGGCGGCACTGGCAAAGAGAATGGCATCGCCCGCGGGCGACCAGCCAACCACGCTGGATACTCCCTCGAATGTTAAGCGCCGCGCCTCTCCACCATCCGCCGCCATAACATAGACTTCATTCGGTCCCTCCTCTTTGCCTAGAAACGCCAGCCACGCGCCATCCGGCGAGAAACGCGGGTGCCTGACCTCGCCCACCACTGCGGTCAAGCGTTCCGCTCTTCCTCCCCGGCTGGAGACTTGCCAGAGATCATCCTCCGCCACAAATACAATTCGATCCTGGTATATCGTTGGAAAACGTACATATCCTTGCGATGGCATAGTAATCCTGTCCTTCCAGCTTGAAATCTCCTCGCCCAACGTATTCCCAAAATAGTCGCACATGGGCACCTTGCTCTCTCATTGTAGCACGTTCCTCTCGCCCGGTGTGTATGCATATAAAAAAACAGGTGAGGAGCGCCGTCACACAGCGCTCTTCACCTGACCACACATGAGATAGAAGGATATCCATCCTTCTGCCGATTGCGCAAACGCTTCGCTCAGCGTTTGCGCAAAATCGCAGCGGAAAAACATTTCTCCTTCACCGGCAGACCTCGCGGGGACTATCCCGCGAGATCCACCTGCGACTTCATCTTGCCAACAAACTTTCCACACCCAGTTTGTATTATCGTCTCATGCGGACCAAACTTTAGCCCCCTAAGCCCTCTAGCAGCATATCTCCCTCCTCCGGGGTAATACGCCCTTCGGCGATCATACGCAGGATTGCTTCTCGTTCCTGTTCCAGGTCGGGCGCTTTCTCAGCCTCTGAGCTACCAGCCTGTTCGGCAGGGGCCGGGGACACATCGACATCACCATCGCGTTTCTTACCCGGCGGATACGGCGGGACAGGCGAAAATGGGGACCAATCAGGCGGCAATGGCGACCAGCCTGGCCGGGGCGGACGCGGTGGACGCTTAACGCTCAGATTGCCAATAGAGCGCTCAACCGCTTCCAGGGCACCGGCGACGCCTTCCATGGCTGCCTGTTGAGCACGCTTCATCAGGTCATTGAAGTGATCGGGATTCATCGCCCACTCACGTTCATTGACGCGCACATGCACACGGCCGGCGCGTTGGCTGGCACGCTCGGCATGCTGCCAGGCCCGTTTCTGAGCCTGACGCGCCTGCTCTTCGGCTTTGCGCGCGTGCTGCTCGGCCTTTTGCCTGGCCTTGCGCACCTGCTCCTCTACCTTGCGGCTTACCTCGTCCGCCCAGGCTACGCCCGTCCAGCCCAGATCGCTGAAAATCTCTCTGAAGCTCCGCTCCATCTCCCGCGCCATCTCTTCCATCGCCCGGCCCAGATCAGACATCTCTTCACCAAATTCCCACCATGGCATGCTCGCGCTGTTCACACGCGGATTCCCGTCGCCCTGCAGCTCAAGGTCGCCGCCAACGCTCAGGTTTAGCTGCGCAGCTCCCTCGCCGTAGATCAGGCGCACAATGTTGCCGGCATGCTTGAAAGACAGGGAGGGCCCGCTGATCTCGCCGCCGACGGTGGCCTGCACAGCCACGTCAGCATTCGCGGGCAGAATCACGACGGCATCGCCGCCGATGTGAAAGTGCCCTTTGCTCTCCGGCGGAAAGTCCGCTTGTAACTCCAGGTCTCCTGCTACAGCTCCGACACGGGTTGACCTGCTCAATCTATGTAAATCGGCATCGCCGCCGATTCTGCCCGCGTGCAGATCGCCGCCAACACCGTTGATACTGGCGTCACCGCCAATGTTTCCTATATACACTTCTTCCTGTATGTCGCGGATCTCCACATCGCCACCGGCGTTGCCCAGGCGAATCCGTAGAGCGCCGGGGATTTCCAGATCGCCGCCGATGTTGCCCAGGTTGATCTCGGCACGCGTGCTGCCGCTAATCTCGCAATCGCTGCCAACATTGCCACAGCGCAGCATCTCGCTCAACCCGGCAATCTCCAGGTCGCCGCCAACGTTGCCAAGCGAGGCCATCTCGACCTGGCGTATGTCAAGATCGCCGCTGACGGTCTCTATCTCGACCAGCGGCACTTCGCTCAAGCTGGCCTCGCCCTCGATCTTGCGGCGTGTGCGCAGCGAAGAAGCCCGCTGAATTTCTACGTCTCCGCTAATATTCTCCAGGAAGATGGCCTCGCCGATATTCTCCAGGTTGGCATCAATCCCGATGCTATTCAACTCGACATCGCCGCGCACATTCTTTAACTCGACGCGGCGGATATCGCGGGCAGACACGTCGCCTTTCAGGCCATCGACACGAACATCTGTGTCATTAGGCACCCAGAGCGTCACGTCGCCGGAGCAATTCGCCAGCGTGAGAGTATTGCCCTCCTGCTGGAGAACGTCCGTGTGATCGTCGTACTCTACGCTGATCTCCTGCTTATCCCAACCATTTACCTCCAGGTCGCCGCCCACCCTTGTCAGGATCACTCGCGCTTCCCGTTCCACTGAAAACGTTTGTTGCATGATATACTCCTTTATCTACTGCTCAATAAAAATCTCAACACGTTTGCCGTCTTCGAGATCCTGTAAATCCATCACGCGGCCCGTCATGCCGCTTTCCATGGAGCGCATAATCTGCTCCACCCGTTTATCGCGCAACGGTGGGATAACGCTCGCCAGCGCCTGCAGAGTGATCCTCAGGACATTCACCGGGAGAGTCACAGTCATATTGACCTGGCGGTTGCGGGCGGCCATATCTGTAATCCAGACGCGTACGGTGCGATTGGGAAGTGGCGGCGGAGGCAGCGCGACCGGTTCTTCCTGCAGGGCGTCGAACAATTGCCCGGCCTCCTCGGCGCTCACCTGGCCCGCCGCGACCATATCCAGGATGCGATTGCGCTCTTCTCTCGATACCGTCATAGCCGTTTCTCCGGTGCATACACGCCAGCCCGATCTCTGCACATTTCAGACATATACTCCTCCTCAATGAAAGCGTCGATAGCCAGCGCCTTTCCCGCTTAGCTGGCTTGAAAAACCATTAGCTTTTCAACAGACGCATCGCTTCTTCGACGCTAATCTCTTTGGCTGCCAGACGATCCAGGATCAGGCGGCGGTCGGCGCGATGATCGTTCTCCGGCGCTCCGCCCAGCGCGGTCACGATCTCGTCCAGCCTGCTGCGCGCGGTGTTATAGGCAATATCCAGGTCGGCTGCCAGCTTTTGAATATTGCCGCGATTCTTGACTAATAGCTCGACAAAATCCAGTTGTTCCCGGCTGAGCCGGCCAATCCAGCCCAGGCTGAACTGCCCCTCGATTGTGACGCCACTCTGAGGACACTCCAGCCGCGTCACAATCAATTCGTTGCCACTCACCGGGTCGCGTGTAATAAGTGGATGCATAAACCCTCCGCTTGTTGTTTTTTATTAATATGCTGGTAATTCTTACCGTCTCTAGAGAAATATTAACATCAATGTCTAAATTTGTCAAGTTAATTGGCAATAAAAATCAAGTTAGTGGTGATATTTTATTCTCTTTCTGGAACACTGGCTTGCAAAGAATTTTTTATTCGCGGGCAATAACATTAGAAGCCTCTCTTTAGGAATTTCAACTGTGTATCCTGAGCAATTTGAACTCACATCGTCACTATTTGGCGAGCTTAAAACGAGATAAAATTTCTTCTCAACAAACTAGCAGTAGATCCTTTAAGTGTAGATAAACAAACGATAATACTATATATTTGATTTAGCATTTTCAGTGGAAAGACAAGAGAAGTAATGCAGAATATACCACCGCCCTCTACACAACCACAGCCATCGTCTCAAAGGACATCAAAAAAGAAACGCTCCAAGAGCTTTCAACTTTTTGCAACTATAGATATTCGAGGGCTACTTTCGTCTTGAAAAAGTCGCTGAGCCGCTCAGCTTCGGCTTCAATCCCTTTTTGGATCAGGGCCGTAGGTGAGCAGGACAGGTGTACCTTGATGACGGTTTGTGAGCGCTGGATTTTATGGTGCCAGATTCCCTGGATGGAACCGTTGACCAGAACGACTGCAAAAGTCCACCCCTGAAGGTTGAAGACCTGGCGCTTGTAGGCTTGCGCGAGCAGGGGTTCGCAATCGCGCGGCACTCCAATTGTATAGGCATCGAATAAGGGGAGCAGATGGATCTCCTCTACTGGTTCAACGCTTTGCATGAGCGGAAAGGATGAAACCAGCAACGAAAGCGAAGACAAAAGACAGGGACGAAATCTGCTTTTGATTTCGTCCCTCAGTGTATCAGCAAAAGCGGTTAAAATGCTCCCGCATTTTTCGGAGTTGGAATCTACAATTCCAGGCTCTTGCTCTTGATGATCTTGCTTATATGTTCGATAAACTCGGCCAGTGGTTGCGCGCCGAGGTTCTGGTTCGTGCGTAGGCGCACAGCTACAGCGTTCGCGGATGCTTCTTTGTCTCCTACAACCAGCATGTAGGGGATCTTCTGCATCTGAGCGTCACG
This sequence comes from Ktedonobacteraceae bacterium, assembly GCA_035294465.1. Classification (GTDB taxonomy): domain Bacteria; phylum Chloroflexota; class Ktedonobacteria; order Ktedonobacterales; family Ktedonobacteraceae; genus Paraktedonobacter. The sequence continues at coordinate 9,378 of DATGKW010000179.1, forward strand.
CACTTTCGCGTTCATACGCTCGCCGCGCACGTCTACTTCGGCACGAATGCCCGCGGCCTTTAGCTCGGCCAGCACCGCCTCCGCGTACTCATTGTGCCGGTCGGCGATGGGAATGACTATTGCCTGCACGGGAGCCAGCCAGACCGGGAAGGCACCCGCGAAATGCTCGATCAGCATAGCCATAAAGCGCTCCGTTGAACCCGTCACGGCGCGGTGGATAATCACCGGGCGATGAGCGTGGCCATCTTCGCCAATATACTCCAGCTCGAAATTCTCCGGCTGAACAAAATCAATCTGCACCGTCGAGCACTGCCAGTCGCGGCCCAGAGCGTCCTTGACCATAAAGTCCGTTTTGGGACCGTAGAAAGCAGCCTCGCCAATCATCTCCGTGTATTTGATGCCCTTGTTCTCGACCGCCTGGCGCAGCGTGCTCTCGGCCCTTTCCCAGATCTCATCGCTGCCCGCGTATTCCTCTTTCTTGTTCGGGTCGCGCAGCGAAAGCGAGATCCAGTAATCCGTCAGACCATACGTCTTGAAGACCTCCAGCGTCAGGTCGATGGCACGGTTAAACTCCTCCTGAATCTGATCGGGGCGCAGGAAAACATGGGCATCGTCCTGCGTCAGACTGCGCACACGCGCCAGGCCCGTCAGCGTGCCGGCCTTTTCATAGCGGTAGAGCGTGGCGAATTCGGCGTAGCGCACCGGCAGTTCGCGATAGCTATGCGTCTGCGACTTGTACAGCTCGATATGGTGTGGGCAGTTCATCGGCTTAAGGATGTAGGCATCGTCCTCCGACTGTTCCTGCTCGCCCATCATGATCGGGAACATATTCTCACGATAGTTGTACCAATGCCTGGACGTTTTGTACAGGCGCACTCGGCCTAGATGCGACGTCCAGACATGCTGGTAGCCGTAGCGCTCCTGCGTCTCGCGCACATATGATTCCATCAGGTGACGCAGCATCTCGCCGTTCGGCAGAAACATTGGCACACCGCCCGGCAAATTTTCGTTCATGACAAACAGCTTGAGCTCGCGCCCCAGCTTACGATGATCGCGTTTAGCTGCCTCTTCCAGCCGCCAGAGGTACTGATCCAACTCTTCCTGCGAGAACCAGGCCGTGCCGTAGATGCGTTGGAGCATCGGGCGCTTCTCGTCGCCTCGCCAGTACGCACCTGCGATCTTCATCAGCTTAAAAGGTCCAACCTGGCCCGTATGCTCCACATGTGGACCACGGCAGAGGTCAAGAAACTTACTCTGCTGGTAGATCCCAACTTCAGCATCGCTGAGATTCTCAATCAGTTCAACCTTATAGACCTGCCCTTTCGCCTTGAAGTACTCCAGGGCCTTCTCACGTGGCCAGCGATCACGCAGGAAAGGATGTTTCCCGGCGATAATCTTGGCCATACGCTGCTCGATGTCGGGCAGATCTTCGGGCGTCAGCGGGCGCGGCAGATCGAAATCATAGTAAAATCCATCCTCGATAGCGGGTCCGATGGCAAACTTTGCGTCTGGAAAGATCTCCTGCACCGCCTCGGCCATCACGTGGGCCGCAGAGTGCCGCATGCGCTGAATCGGCGTATAATTGACCGTTTCCATAATTTCGGCTTCAACTGACATAGTATCAAGCCTCCTTTTTCACAACAAAAAAACCTTTTCAATCCCACACTGGGACGAAAAGGCGCAATGATCATAAACTTTCCGTGGTTCCACCCGGCTTCCGCGCAGCCTATCGTAGACCACGGATATCTTTAGCTAGCATACGACATCCGCGCGATAGAGCAGCGCGCTCTCGTGGTCGTTAACGGGACCAAAGCGTACACATTAGTTCATTCCTGGCAGGCAGGGAGTTTTCTGTGCAGGCTAGCGAGGGGTACCTTATTTCTTGCTGACCGGAGCGCTTTCAGCCGCTGGCGCATCCTCTCTGTTCGGCCCCTGAGAAAAGACATGTCTCGCATATGCCGATATATGTTGCGACAACTATAGCATAATCTCTCCAGAAAGTAAACAGTCTTGTCTATAAACTGTAAGCATGCTATAGTGTTGCCAATGTAACAACGCTATCTCAAGAGGGGGCGGAAACGCTATGCATTTTAACCTGGTGAACTGGCTGTTTCAAGATCCATGTACTGCCACAGGCTGCTATTCCGGTGGGCCGGCTCCGGAGGTCTTTCATTTTTATCCTGAGTGGATCATTTTCTGCGCCCTGGGCCTTCTGGTCGCCTTCTATTATTCAGTAGAGGGTCGCAAGCGCTTTACAAAGAACCGCCCATGGGTAAAGTATATGCTGGACCGCTACCTCGGCTGGCTGGCAATCATCTGCATTATCGGCCTTCCTATGATTGGGGCACGCGCGGTTCTCTATGAATACTTCTTCGCCTGGCGCGTCTGGCGCTACCTCTGGCTGTTAGGGTTGCTCGTCTGGGCTATCTTCTTCCTTATCCACCGCTTCAGAAAGTATCCCCAGGAGCGCGATTATTACCTGCATCTGAGGAAACGCGACCAGTATATTCCTAAGAGCAGCAAGAAGAAGGCTGCGACTTCGCGTTAAGCCTGGACATGTGAAGTGACTGAATGCGCGGAGAGTTAGAACAGGGTGTCGCGGGGATTATTCTGGCAGGAGGACGCAGCAGACGCATGGGAAGAGACAAAGCGCTGCTGCCAGTTCCCGGCGAAACGCCGTTGACTTTTGTTGAGCACCTTGCCTCGCAGCTCTCCGCACTTTGCCCCGAAGTACTCCTCGTCGCACGAGATGAAATAAGCGGCAAAGAGTACTTGTCTGCCTCGCATGGCCAGAACCGGCGCTTGATATACGATCAGGTGCCCGATCGCGGGCCGCTCATGGGCCTTTATAGCGGCTTGCAAGCTATAACTTTCTCACATGCTCTGGTTCTGGCGGTTGATCTGCCATGCGTGCAGCCTGCGCTTCTTGTCTGGTTGCGTGCGTTTCCGCTCACAGACGAGGCGCTCATACCACATGTGCAAGGAATTCCGCAGGTGCTTCTGGCTCGCTACCCACGAGCGATCCTGCCAATAATCGAGGAGTGTTTGCAGCGGGGACGGCGAGATCCGCGAGCCCTGCTGGAGAAAGCGCCTGTACGCTTTCTAGAAGAAGAGCAGGTGCGCGAAGTTGATCCTGAACTGCACTCGTTTGTGAATGTGAATACGCCAGAGGACGTTGAGAAGGTTAACAACTCTATTATGATATAATAGAGTTGTTAATGGGCTGAAAAGCGGCTCATAGAGAGATGGCGAAGTCTAAGGAAGAAGCATAAAAGAGGTATTCATTATGGGACAGGACCCCGATCATTTCTCTGCCGGTCAGGAGTACCAGCAGGAAGAGCAAAACAGCTATCAGGGCGGCTATCAGCAGTCTCGTAGCTCATATCAACAACCGCATAGCGAGCGGCCCGGCCCAGGCTATCGACCATACGGACAGCCCGGTTTCTCGCAAGCCTCTAACACCAACCAGGCACTTGGTCCAAGTTCGATAAACCTGGCCCCCAACATCACCGCATTCCTGAGTTACCTGGCTGGTTGGATAAGTGGACTCATCGTCTTGCTTCTTGAGAAACAGAATCGTTTTGTGCGCTTCCACGCCATGCAATCAATTCTGATCTCTCTTGCAGAGTTTGTTCTAGCCTGGGCTTTAAACATTATTTTAAGTCTCCCGATCATTGGCCTGCTGAGTCCTCTTGTCTGGACGCTCTATGGCATCGGGACATTTGTGCTCTGGATCTTTATGATGATCAATGCCTACCAGGGCCGCTACTATAAGTTGCCGTTCATTGGCGATTATGCCGAACGCTTTATCGGTTAGAGCAACACTCTACCCTCCCAGGATACAGTTTTTAGGCGGCGCTGCGCGAGTTCGCGCAGTTTCGCCTCGAAGCCGCGTAGCTTGAGCCAGTGGTAGGTTTCGCCTGTGACCACCACATCCACCTGGGTCATCTGAGCAACGCTGGCCGCTCCGCTCAACTGCATTGCCACCTTGAGCTCAAGGATCAGTTCCTCGACCAGTTCGCAGACTGCCTCAAAGCTTTCGCTAGCTGCCTTGAGGAAAGGAAAAGCCATACCAACCAGGGTAGCGCCCAGGCTCAGGGCGCGAGCGATATCCAGGCCGCTGCGCACACCACCCGTAGCGATCAGTGGCAGGTTAGCCACACCCGCTTCAACCAGACTGATAGGCGTGGGAATGCCCCAATCGCGATAGAGCATGCCAATTGCTCGCGAGCGCCCGTCCCCGCGATCAGCGGCCCGCACTGCCTCCATAGCCGACATACTGCTCCCTCCCGCACCACCAACATCGATGGCCGCCACTCCGCAGCTTTTGAGCAGCAGCGCTTGCTCCTGGCAAATACCTGCTCCGGTCTCTTTGGCGATTACCGGCAATTCAAGCTGGCTGACCAGCGTTTTTAATGCGCGCGCCTCTCCAACCGCCCGACGGTCGCCCTCCGGCTGAGCAGCTTCTTGCAGGCTGTTCAGATGCACCGCAAGGGCATTGGCCTCAATCATCTTGATGGCGGTACGCACCTGCTCAAGCGTGAATGGTTCTGCGCGCGCCTGGCGAATAAGCTGAGGCGCGCCTACGTTGGCGATGAGAAACGCGCCGGGGGCGGCCTCGCGGGCAACGGCATAGCTGTGAGCCACATCAGGGTTGACAATACCGGCTCGCTGGCTGCCTACGCCCAGAGCCAGCCCATAGCGCTCGGCGGCCAGCGCCAGGTTGCGGTTGATCGCAGCAACATCAGGATGGCCGCCGGTCATGGAAGAGATGAGCAGCGGATAGTTCAATGGGCGGCCCAGGAAGTGGACGGAGGTATCGATTGCGTCCAGATCTACCTCCGGCAACGCCTGGTGTACCAGATGAATATCCCGCCAACTGGCGCTCTGGGGAGCAGAAAGATCCTGGGTTAAGGCGGCCTGGACATGCTCGGCCTTGCGCTGTTTTACTCCATCATTCATACGAGGTACTTCCCTTTCCAAATCATTTCATAAAGATGCAGAGATCTTCAGCCTGGTAGCTGATTTCCTTCACTCCAACCGCCTGCTCGCGCCTGCGGCGCTTGCCTGAACTCATCTAGTTTGTTCTATGAGAATCGTGTTTCATGCGCTTTCTCATAGAACAGACTAGACGAGCGCGATAAAGCTGCGCGAATCTTCGGCGAGAGAAAGCACAGACTTTGCTCAGATGTTCAGAGGCCGATTCGCTTAAAGGATGCGTCGATATATGTTGTATAGTAATCCATGCTGGCTAGCCCTTTGAGTTCCTCCAGCGAAAGGTAGCGCGTGACTTCTGGATCATTGCTTAGCTCATGCAAGAAAGGGAGCAGATCTTGCTGACCTGAACCAGTTACATTTCCTGCTAGAGAAGAGTCTATTCCCTCCTGGGCAGGTAGTTCAGGCAAGATATCAGGTTCGCCCTCTTGTTTCGATCCGCATTGAGAATGCTGCGACCAGACTTTCTTCGCATTACGCTGAACGATCTTGTAGGCTTCCTGTCTGCCCACGCCTTTATCGATCAAGGCCAGCAGAATACGCTGAGAGAAAATCAGGCCGCCGGTCATATTGAGGTTGGCGAGCATGCGTTCTTTGTTGACTTCCAGGCCATTGATTACATTGGTAAACACATGGAGCATGTAGTGCAGCAGCGTGCAGCCATCGGGAAAGATGATGCGTTCGGTGGAGGAATGGCTGATATCGCGTTCGTGCCAGAGGGCGACATTCTCCAGCGCGGTCATGGCGAAGCCACGCAGCACGCGAGAGAGACCGCAGATACGCTCGCAGAGCTCCGGGTTGCGTTTGTGAGGCATAGCAGACGATCCCTGCTGGCCAGCGCCGAACGGCTCGAAAGCTTCGCTCAGCTCAGTGCGCTGCAAGTGGCGGATCTCCTGGGCCATTTTTTCCAGCGAGGCCCCGATCAGAGCAAGCGTCGTCATGAAATGCGCGTGGCGGTCGCGCTGGATTACCTGATTAGTGATAGGATCAACCCCCAGACCCAGCCGCGCGCAGACATGCTCCTCGATCTGCGGCGGCACCGTTGCGTGCGTGCCAACTGCGCCGGAGATCGCGCCAACCGTGATCTGCGCCAGCGCCTCACCCAGACGCTTTTGCTGGCGGCGCAGTTCGTCCACCCACAAGGCCAGCTTCAGTCCGAAGGTCATAGGTTCAGCATGAATGCCGTGACTGCGCCCGGCCATCAAGGTATACTTATGCGCGCGAGCCTGCTTTGCTACCGCCTCTATCAGTTCTGCCAGCTTTGCCTGCAAGAGCTCACCGGCCTCCTTGACCTGCAAAGCCAGAGCAGTATCAAGCACATCGGAAGAGGTCAGGCCCAGATGGATAAAACGCCCCTCCGGCCCAAGTTGCTCCTGAATAGAGCGCAAAAAAGAAATAATATCATGGTGTGTCTCGCGCTCGATCTCCTGCATACGTTCGGCATTGTAGCGAGCCCGGCGAATCTTCTCCATAGCATCCGGGGGAATCACGCCTTCGCGCGCCCAGGCTTCGCAGACCTCCAACTCGACCTTGAGCCAGGTATCGGTTTTATGAGAGGCTGACCAGATGGCCGCCATTTCTGGAAGTGAGTAGCGTTCGATCATGCTCTTCAACTAGCTCCATCATGCAAAATCGCTTGACTTTTTCGACTTTCGTGCATACAATTCCTCAAAGCGCGGGCAGTCCAGCAAAGGCTGAACTTCGATCCGCTTGAGGATACTGAAATTAAGTATGCTAAACTTCAACGAGCGGGAAAAAAATTCCCTTATTCAGTCTACCACACAACTCCGTTGTGCATTCGCGATTTCGCTCAAAGAGGATTGCTATGCTTACAGATACACGGCGCCTGACCGCCACGCGCTACGCTTTTCGCCGGGATACACGGCGCATGCTCAAACTGGCTATTCCCGCGGCAGTTATCCTGTTCATTTCATGTCTACTCATAGCCCTGGCCTACACTAACACGCTGCCACCTGGCCTGGGACTTCTGGTTGCCATAGCGTTCTTCCTGGGCGTAATTAGCCTCATCGTGCTTATTCCACTGCTCGTCTTCTTCTACGGCTATAGCAAGGGAGGTCTCTGGCTGGATGAAGAAGGCGTGCGTGTGCATTTTCCCGCGGAAAACGAACAGCGCATGGATTGGTCCGAAGCGCTCTACGCCGTAGACGAGGGAGACGAGTACCTGGCCCTGAGCAAAGGGAAAGAGGGCCTGGGACACCTGGTAAGCAAAGATCGTTATGTGCGCCTGCACCTGGAGGGCATGACCTCTGAGGATCGCGCAGCGGTCAAACGCATGCTGGCCGAACATGCAGAGATACGCCAGCCACGAATGTTCACCTTTGCCACATTCATGAATACGAAAGGAGAGACGGTCGCGCGGGGACGCCTGTACCTGTTTGAGAATGAGCTGCTCTGCGCGGAGAATCGCGGCGAGAGGCGCGTTTTTATTACCGCGCCTATTCAGAAGCTCACCCGCGTCAGAGTACGCAATCCTTTCTATGTTGGCAAATTGGAATGCGAAGCTTTTGTCATTTCTTATGATAAAAAAGAATACGTCGTCATGCTGGGATACGAAACAACGATCAGAGGGGGGCTGGGAACAAGCTCAAGATGGTCAGTAACCGGCAATGCGCGGGAGTGGGTTGAGGCTTTGCAACCAGTGGCAAAGTAGAACGCTCAAAGGGCTGGATGAAAACTGGATGAAAAAAGGTGAGCACGGTGTTATCATAGATGCGTTAGAAGGAGTTTTGTGGTACAATAAGGAGGATTTCCATCTGGCTCTGCCGCTTGACGTGTCTGGTCCATCCGTGTACAATCGTGCCGCAACCCTGACGATTCATCGTGGGCAAAAAACATGCGGGCGATGCCTGAGGGGTAAAAAATTCAGCAAATGGTTCTGGCTAGAAGGTGAGCTGATCGGAGCCGCCTTTCTATCAGGGGTTAAGGAAAGGAGAGCGGCGTTTCTTCTGCCATGGAACGCAGGAGATCGAAGCGTCGTACACACTGATGAAAAAAGGTATTCATCCCAATTATGTGGAAGCTACAGTAAGCTGCGCCTGTGGCAATAGCTTCCAGACACTGAGCATTAAACCCGTCTTGAAGGTTGATGTGTGCTCAAAATGCCATCCATTCTTCACCGGCCAGCAGCGTATACTGGACTCGGCCGGCCGGGTAGAGCGCTTCCGCAGGCGCTTCAATTTGCAGGACGAAGAATAAGTTTTTTGAAACGATAGGGATAAAGGATGAACGTTTCGAAGTCCTTTATCCCTGTTTCTATGTTTCGTGCTAGTACGCAAACTGGTAAGGGAGTGACCCGTTGAAAGGATATCAGAGAACAATCCTCTTTCTGATCGCTGACACGGGAGCAGGCCATAGAAGCGCGGCGAACGCGTTAAGAAACGCGATAAATATTATCGCAGAGGAAGAGCGCGAGAAGTGGTCGGAAAGCCGGCAAGTGGGCGCAAGTCAGGCGCTCGAACCGCCAACTTACCGTATTGAAATCGTCGATGTCTTCGAGGAATACAGCCGTTTCCCGCTACGCGAAGCAGTCAAGTTGTACGGACCTACTATCCGCTATAACCCAAGTCTCTACGGTCGTTTCTTCCATATGACCGACCACGCGCGCCCGGTAGCGGCGGTGAAGACGATGGCCGGGCCGCTTGTACGCAAGGGGCTGATGCGCCTGATTACCAGCGTACAGCCGGATGTGGTCGTCTCCGTTCATCCAATGCTCAACCATATCACGGTCGAAGTAATCGCGGAACTGGGGATAAAGCTCCCGTTCCTGACCGTGGTGACCGACCTGGTGAGCATCCACCATTCCTGGTACGCCCCCGGAGCCGACGAATATATTGTTCCGACCGAACAGGCACGCCAGATATTTCTGAAACGCGGTGTGAGCGAGGAAAAAATCCATATGCTGGGGATGCCAATTGACCCTAAGTTCACGTTGCCTTTGCCAGATAAGGAGGAGCTGCGGCGTAAATTGGGTCTGGCTCCTCATATTCCTACAGTCCTGCTGGTTGGTGGGGGCGACGGAGCCGGAGGGCTGCGTTCGGCAGTTCAAGCTATTTCCCAGGCACGTCTGCCAGTACAACTGCTAGTGATCACCGGACGCAACAAACGCCTGTTTGTGCATCTGCAACGCATGAGAGCAGAATTGAAGGTGCCTACCAAAGTTTTCGGCTTTGTGAATACTATGCCGGAAATGATGCGTGCCGCCGATGTGATCGTGACCAAAGCCGGCCCTGGCTCGATCTGCGAGGCGCTGGCCTGCAATTTGCCGATCATCCTCAGCGGCTACGTACCGGGCCAGGAGGAAGGCAACGTCACTTTTGTTGTAGAGAACGGGGTTGGAGTGCTGGCCCAGGACCATGTAGAGATGATCGATGCACTGCGCCTCTTGATCAAACCCGGCTCACAGGTCATGCAGAGCCAGCTAGAAAACGCCCGGCGCATCAGCCGCCCGCGAGCTTCTTTCGACATTGCGAGGCATATCCTAGGCTATCTGCCTGCGCCTGGCGAGCCGGGAATCTGGCAGACAGCCAGTTCACTTGATCCAACACGCCTACGACCGAGGCCCCTGATCCGTATGCCCGCGTCAGGCCAATCGACCGGGCGGAGAACTCCCCTGCGCGTGGCAGCGGTTTCGCCGCGCCGCCTGAGCGGTAGCCTGACGCGTCTGGCCTCTTTGCGGCGCACAACACGCACAACCGGGCCGCTTGACCAGCGCGCGACTTCGAAGCATTTGCCACACCTGATTGGACGCGTGCGCACGCAAGTCAGGAAGCAGGAAAGATAACCCGGAAGAGATAAAAAATGTGAGGAAAGGTTCTATGGCGAAGTTTTATTATGGTGGGCAGGCAGTGATGGAAGGGGTGATGATGCGAGGGAAGCAATCCGCAGCCGTCGCGGTGCGCAGACCGGATGGAAAAATTTCGCTGTATGAAGAGGCGCTGAACCCTCGCATTTATCAGAACTCGCCCTTTCGCCTGCCTTTCCTGCGCGGTATGCTGTTACTCTGGGATATGCTGGTCCTGGGAACGCGCCTGATGGCGCTTTCGGCCAATATCGCAACCGGAGCAATTGATTTTCAGAACAAACCATGTACACAGCTTCCCGGTATCGGGAAAGCGGCATCCGAAGGTACATCGGTGAGGCTAGAGGGCGAACAAAAGAGCGAGGAGAAACCACCAATGCTTGGCGGTCTATTCCTCGCGCTGACCTTAGTGGTTTCACTGGGGTTCGCAGTCGCCGTCTTTTTTGTCGCTCCGGTTTTTCTGGCCAATTTACTCCGAGGCCAGATCGGCACCGGCTGGCTCAATATCGTAGTAGAAGGCGTGATTCGCCTGGCTCTTCTGGTTGGCTATCTCTATCTGATCGGCTTCGTGCCAGACATCCAACGAGTATTTGGATATCATGGAGCCGAACACAAAGCCATTAACGCCATGGAGAGCGGAGAACCGCTGGATGTTGAGCATGTGCGCCGGGCTTCGCGTGTTCACACGCGCTGCGGAACTGGCTTCTTGCTGCTGGTTATGGTCATCTCCATCTTTGTCTTCGCGCTGGTTGGAGCGCCAGGTCTGCCCGTGAAGATTCTTTCGCGTATTTTGCTGGTGCCGGTGATCGCAAGTATTGCCTACGAGTTTATGCGCCTGGGGGCAGCTAACTACCGTTTTCGCGTAGTGCGCTGGTTGCTTGCTCCGGGGTTGGCACTGCAAGGCTTGACCACGCGTGAGCCAGATGATAGCATGATAGAGTGCGCTATTGCCTCGTTGAAGCGCGTAATGCGGCGCGACGAACCTGATAACACCGCCCTGGGAAACGTTGAAGAGCCACTGCCACCTCTGGTCGTGGTGAAATAGAGAAGGATAGAGAGGACAACGCTGCTATGGCTCCAGAAACGCGTGTCACACCATCGCCGGACGCATCTGCGACCGCCACCGAACTAACACGCCAGGAAGTGCAGTTTTCGGGTGCGCGCTGGGCGCTCACCGGCCTCGTGCGTCTGGCCTACCGCCGCTGGACCCGCATTGCAGCCCGGCTTTTCCCGGAAGAATCGCAGTCTGAACGTCTGGCCCGCAAACTGCACATTCCTTTACCGGACCAGCTCAATATGAATTGGGTGACTGAGCACCTGGCTGTCGGCGGGCGCGTCCACCCCGAAGATATTCCGGCCCTGGCGAAAGCGGGGGTTACTCACGTGATCGACACGCGTGCTGAGTACCGTGATGATGCTGAAGCGCTGGCAAAAGAACATATTGAATTACTCTACCTGCCCACCAGGGATACCCAGCCGTTAAGCGTAGATCAGTTGATGGCCGGAGCAAAGTGGGCCACAGACCGTGTGAAACAGGGTGGGCGTATTTTGATTCACTGTGAACATGGCGTGGGGCGTAGCGCGTTGTTGACCTGCGCGGTACTGGTCTATGGAGGAATGAGCGCGCACGACGCGCTGAAGCTGGTGCAGAAGAAACGCTGGCAGGCCGCGCCCAACGCCGGGCAGGTCCAGCGCCTGCGTGAATTTGAGGCGGCGATGCTTGCTCAGCCTGCGCGGACAGAGGCTTCATATTAGAGCCTTTCTGGCTTCTTAGGGATTACCAGGCGTTGCAAAACAAGCAGGCGGCGAAACGCTCGATTTCAATCAGACAGAAGAGTCTGACCTGCTTCTTACCGGCTGAAAATCCTGTAGAAGCGCGTAGCGTTCGATTGCCTGGGCAACACCATCTTCTAAGTTAGTGCCGGTCACTGCTTTGGCAGCGGCTTTCACCTCCTCTGAAGCCTGGCCCATGGCTACGCTCCAGCCAGCGGAGCGTAACATTTCTCTGTCGTTGGTATTATCACCAATCGCCATCACCTGTTCCAGAGGAATATTGTAATATGAGGCCAGAGCAGCTACCCCGCTGGCTTTTGAGCAGGCAGGATGCATAACCGCCAGTTCGGCGCAACCGTAGCTGCCCAAGCTGATCGAGTGCAGCGAGCAGGCAAGAGCAGATACCGCCGGGAGCAATCGCTGAATGCATTCCTCAGAGGCAAAGGCCACAACGCGCAGCGGATCAGCCTGCCCGGCGCAGAGTTGAGCATACGGTAAGCGGCGCAGACGCCCCTTCGCCAACGTTATATAGGTAGCCAGCTCAAGATGGTCGTACTCAGCAGGTCCGGTCCAGACTTCTTCCTGCATACAGTCGCAGGGTTGTACAACAGGCTGGACAGCAAATTGCCGAAAAACATCTACAACCTGCTGAGCTACGCCGGCAGCAAGCGCCCGACTATAGAGAACCGTTCGCGCCGGATGATTGACGATCAACGCCCCATCGTAGACAATTAAGGGAAGCTCAAGACCCAGTTCGGTCGCGATTGCCCCGGTACTGAAATAGCGCCGGGCCGTCGCCAGTGTTACAATAATACCTGCACGTTGCGCTGCTTCAATAGCCATGCGCGTACGAGGGGTGATCTGACCATCGGGAGTAAGCAAGGTGCCATCAATATCGATGGCGATAAGCCGAATGTCTTTAACAGGTTTCTCCACAACACCTCTCTGGCAAAAACATCGTTCGTAAGAAAGAATATATGTGTAGGCTGTGTAGCGCATAAAATAAGGAAAAGGACTGCATTTCCAGGCGCTTTAACCGCCAGATTTATAGAAAATAGTATACGCTACGAAGAGCAGAAAATCCAGGGAAATCATTCCCTTGCCTCTTCTTCAACGAGCGTTTCTTGAGGATACATTATGAGCATACGCGAGAAAAAAGCAATCGGTCTGCATTCGGTTGGTGAGCAAGAAGATCGAGAACACATAGAGATTCGCCAGAGATGGAGAGATGAGACTGGCCTGCCGCTCCTGCCCGATGAGCAGCCGGTCAGCACTGTGCGTGACAGCCTTTATGATCTCATTCCATTGGGACCTCGCGAGCTAAAGATTATCGGCAGTGCTCCTTTTCTGCGTTTACAGCAGGTAAAACAGCTTGGTTTTGTTTACCGGATCTGGCCGGGGGCAACCCACACGCGCTATGAACATAGCCTGGGCGCCTACTATCTTATGATGCGAGCGCTGCGTGCGCTTCTCCAACGCGGCAACGACGGCGGACTGGGTGGGGTCGCGCCCGATAGCATTCGCGCTATACTGGTAGCAACACTTCTGCATGACATCGGGCACTATCCATTCTCGCATACCCTCGAAGAACTAGGCGGCCCCATCATTTTACACGAGAAAGTCGGGCGCGAGATTATCGAGGAAAGCGAAATCGCTACGATTTTAGAGCAAGACTATCACCTTTCACCAGAACGCGTGGCCGACCTGATCGATCCGCCGAAGCACAGAGACCTGCCACCTGACGATAAACTCTTGAGCAGCTTGCTAAGCGGGGCGCTGGATGTAGATAAGCTGGACTACCTGCCACGCGACGCCAGAGCCTGCAATGTACCCTATGGCGGCGTGGACATGCCTCGGCTCCAGGCATCCCTGCGGGTATATGAAGAGCAAGAGAAGAGACAACGGCGCATCGTGGTAACGAACAAAGGAATCAGCCCGCTGCACTCACTGCTGCACGCGCGCCAGGAAATGTTTGATAACATCTACTGGCACCATACCAGCCGCGCTTTCCAGATGATGCTCCTGCGCGCCGTGCAGGAGGCGCTATCTCACGGGACGCTGAGCGCAAAGCAATTGAAGGGATTAGACGACGCCTCGCTCCTGACCCTGCTGGCCGGGCCAGAGATGCCGAGCAGCACACGCGCCCTGACCGAAGCCCTGCAACTGCGTCGCCCCCATAAAGGAGTGCTGGAGGTCAGCTGTCTGGCCGGGCGGCTCTATAACCGGCTGGATGCGCTCTTCTGGGATGCCCATAAAAAGCAGCAGGTGGAAATCTCGCTGTCCAGGAAACTGGCAGATCTACTTGGTACGGAGGTCGCCGACTACGAAGTTTTAATCGATATTCCTCGGCCAGAGAAATGGGAGATGGACGTCTGGATCACGTTCGAGCATCCCCCGGTCGGCATGGAATCACTGATATCGTGGGTCAAGGCAACAGGGCTACAACCGGATGACCTGGCCCGCTACGAACAGCACCAGAGACGTATTCGTGTGCTCGTTGCGGAGCGTTTGCGCGAACTACTAGGCAACCGGCGAGACGAGGTACTGCAGAAGCTGGAAGAGTCGATGGAGATGTGACAGATCTCTACTTTCTCCTACGTTTCTGCTGATACATCAGCCGGGCAGCTTTTTCATGGATGCGCCGGGCGGGTGCGTAATCCTGGTCAAATTGCAGGGCGCGTTCCGCCGCGAGCATAGCCTCGCGATAGCGTCCCAGGCGCAGGAGATTATCAGCTCTGATCATCAGATAGCGAATATTGGTGGGTTCCAGCTCCAGCACGCGATCAATCGCCACACTGGCCTCCTCGAAACGGGCGAGACCGCGCAGGGCGCACATATGGCAATCCCAGGAAAAAATATCATCGGGTACAAGGTCTACCAGCCTGGAGGTCACTTCGTAGAGCCGGGCATATTCGCCGAGGGTCCGCAGGGCACAGGCAAGCAGGTTGAGCGAAGTAACATCATTAGGTGCAAGCTCCAAAGCATGATTCATCATCTCAACGATCTCATGCAAGCGACCATATTTACGCAGGATTTCGCCTTTGACCTGCATTCCCAGGAGATGGTCCGGGTCTTCTTGCAGGGCACGGTTGACTGCCTCCAGGGCCTCAAAGGGGCGATTGAGATTGATGAAGGCCAGGGCCTTATTGGTCCAACTGCGCGGATCGGTTGGGTCCAGCTCGATTGCTCGCTCTGCGTAACGCAGGGCCTCGGTAAAACGCTGCTGTAAGAGCTGCTGCCCGCTGCGGTTAAACCAGGCCAGGGCCAGATTGGTATCGAGCAGAAGCGCCTGGTCGTTGGCGACAGTGGCTTCCGAGAGCCGCTCTAGTTTTTGTAGGGCGCGGGCTTTACAGGCCAGGGCTTCCGCAGAAGCAGGATCAAGCTGAGACGCAAGCCGGGCGAGCTTATACATCTGCTCATACTGGCCAAGCTGATCCAGAGCAAGCGCCAACCCGATCAGCGCATCGACGTCTTCCTCATCCTGTTCAATCAAGCTGGTGAAAACGGCGCGGGCCTCCTGCCAGCGTTTGTTGCGCAGGTATCTGCGACCCTGTTCCTGGAGTTTTTTTCGTTCTTCTAGCGTATGTGTCACTCCACTCTCTTCCACTCTTGCCTGCCTGTACGCTCTCTTCCGGTTCGGCTCTGCTCGCTCATCCAACGTCATGCGTCTCCTGCTCTCCATCTCTGCCTATTTTCATGATAGCATTTTACTAGATCTGTACAATCCCGGCCCATAGCATTCCTCCCCGGCCTAGCCCACATTGGCGTAAACTATTATCGCATTGTTTGCCCACATGGGCAAGCCACCACTTCAAGCGGAGGTTGCCGACTTTGGGGCCTCGCTCCGTTCTACCAGATGCGCCTCCCTTTGCCTGCGTTTGCCAATGAGGAGCACGCCTACATAGAAGATGACCCAGCCCAGGGCCATAACCAGCCAGAAACTACTGGAGAGGCCAAAGGCGCGGGCAAGTGTTCCGGCAGCTCCATTGAAGACCGCCCCGGCTAAAATCAGCAAGTTGCCCCACCACAAATTGCCAGTATGGACCCCCGCCACACTGGCTTGGCGACGCAAGAGCTTCCAGCCTGAATAGATGGCCACGCCAATCAGGGCCAGCACGCCCAGGGTATTCAGCACGATAATGACCGGCAGCCAGCCGCCGGGTTGTAGAACTCCCGTCCCCGGCGTACCTGCTACCTTGCTGAGCACAGCCTGATTGATTGAAGCCTCAGAGATAGTCACAGTGGCCAGCAAGCTGGCACCGATGAGCAGAAAGCAAACGGTGCGCGCGACTCGTTTGCCAACAACCAGAGCCAGGCTACCCAGGCCAAGCCAGGCCGGCGTGAGCGCAGCTCCCAGAACGTAATACAGGCGAAAATAGAAGGTGCCGGCCAGGCTGGTTGGAGTACTGACTACCATCAAAATATAGGCCAGTGTCGCGAAGAAAGCCATGAGAAGCGCAAGCATCCAGTAGAGCTGCGCCTCGCGCCGTCGTCGTAGATACTGGCGCAAGATCGTGCCGGCGAACACTCCGACAACGATCACATTGATAACCGCAAAAATTACTAAAATCGTGTTCTGTGACATGGTAATATATCCTGTTCGCCTCGTGCGTGATTGGCAAGACTGTAGAGAAAACTACCCTCTGCATACTACTCTTCCTGCTTACGTTCGTCAATCAGCAAGGGCAGGCCGAATAGAGAATGAGCAGAGGCTCTTGCAGCGAGCGGGCCGATACTCCTATACTATGAAACGGAGGATATTCAGGAGGCCTTTGTATCATGGCACAGAGAAAATTACAAGAAAAGGATAGCGCGAAAGCAGAACAATCTCTGGCCCGCAAACAGCGCCAGGAACTGAAGGACGAACTGACCGAAAACTTCGCGAACCGCCCGCGCATGCCGAAGGACCGGCGACGCTTGATTATATTCTGCACACTGGGTGCGATTGCCCTGCTTGCAGGCATTTTTACTATCCTGGTTTTGTTGCCCGCGCCTGCCGAAGAGCCGCACGGAGGGATCGCAGTAGGCACAGCAGCGCCTGAGTTCAATTTGCCGATCCAGGGAGGACCGGGCGCAGGCGGTACTCTTGACCTGCGCAGCTTGCGCGGGCATCCGGTGGTGATCAACTTCTGGTCCGAATCCTGTCAGCCGTGCCTCTCTGAGGTACCCTACCTGCGTGACATTTATGCCCATTACCACGCCGAGGGAGCTTTCATTCTACTGGGCATAGATCAGGCCGACCCGCGCGGAGATATCGGCACCTTCGGCCAGACTTTCAAGGTCAACTATCCCCTGCTTTTCGACCCAGGATCCGCAACCAACATCAAGTACGGGGTAACGTCGCTACCCATGACCTATTTCATTGATAGCAAGGGAATTGTCCGTTATGTGGTGCCGCAGCAGTTAACACCGCAGGCTATGGAGCAGGGTTTAGAGGCTATCGGCGTCACCATCTCCTGATCACCAGAGCCAGCAGAATCATTCCTCATTCGATCCCGTGAATGATCTCTTCGGCTGCCTGATGCCAATCGATGCTGCCCGGAGACAGATGCCAACGGACCATTAACCCATGCAGCATTGCTAGCACGATCTTTGCCTGGCATTCTACAGCCAGATGAGCTCGAAACTCCCCCCGCTCTACCCCGCTCGCGAGCACCCAGCGAAGACGTTGCTCTACTCGCTCAAACTGTTCTCGAATGTGTCCATGCAAGTCGGGCAGATGATGCGAGAGCGTCCAGCCCTCGATGAGTACGCGACAGGCGTCTGCCTCTGCTTCCACCTGCGCTCCAATGACTTCAATGGACAGGTGCAACAAAGCCTTCGGCGAGAGATTGGGAATCCAACGCTTTCGAATCGCTTCTTCTACCCCACAACTCCACCGTTCCGAGAGCGCCAGGTAGAGTGCTTCCTTAGAGGGATAGTAGAGATAGATGCCCCCACGCGAGAGTCCCGCTTCGGCAACCACATCTTGAATGGTCGTAGCATAGTATCCTTTGCGAGCAAAACAGCGAAGCGCCGCTTCCAGAATCTGGGCGCGCCGCGCCTCTTTTGCCGCAGGACTGATCTTAGGCATAGCTTTCTCCTCACCTGAGCATCCCGATCGATCTGAGAACACAGAGAACATTCATGATGGCTCCTCTTGACACAGCGGTTAGCCGCGTTTAAAATAAAAAGGACGGCCAGCCGTTTTTATTTTATCAAAGGCATGACTTGCCTCACCAGATCTTCTTTCGGAGGGTATCACTATGATTCGTCTGCCGGTGCTGCATACACTCTGGTTCATCTTTGGCTCGGTTCTTCTGGCCGCCGGGCTGAACTTCTCGCTTGACCTGCTTACCCACAGTCACCTCGGCGACGTGATTGGCCTGGTCTACTTTGCCGCCTTTGGCTTCTATTGCCTCCAAAATTTTGTGGGGTGCCGCGAATATCATTGTATGATCACCGGCCCTGGCTTCACGCTCGCGGCCATCCTGATGCTGCTGCGCATTACCGGCCTTTTCGATCATGGCTTCGGCATCCCCTACCTACTCGGCGGTTTGGCTTCTCTCGTCGGGTTTACATTAGAATGGCGCTACTGGAAACGCACGGGGAGCCATTTTATCCAGCCCGCGCTGAACTCCTCTCCGAGTGAAAAGCAGTGAAGCATTGATTGTTCTGGCTCCGGCCAGGATCTGTGCTCGCGACTTCTGCCTGGATAGAAAGGTAGCCGTCTTTGATCAGGCATCCACCCGGATAGGTATCCTCAAACCGTTGCTACGTCTCTAACTACCCCGCTTGAGCTTATCTCGCCCGGAAGAGGCGGCTCGCAAACAGGCCCAGGATGCCCAGGGCCAGGCACGCCGAACCGACCTCCAGCCGCCCCGATGGCTGCCCAAGGTCCACCGCCGGCTGTGATGGTGGCGATTGCTGTCCAGGACCAGCACTCAATTGTGCAGATGTTACAGGCGTGCTGGTTGGGGTGGGCGTAGATGCCCTCTTGCCATTTGTAGGTGCGCCGGTTGGAGCTGCGCGCTTTGTAGCTTGCTCATGAGCCCCCAGAATGGTACCGGTTGGAGCTGGCCCAACCTGCGAGGAAACACCAAACCGGCCGCTTGCCGAATTTGTCACGCCCCCACCATGCGGAAGCGCGGCAATTGCG
>DATGKW010000180.1:0-6879 GCA_035294465.1 Ktedonobacteraceae bacterium
ACGCGGGAAACCTCTCAGCTGGGGATAACGGGACCGAAAGCGATGCCAGCGGCTACTTTTGCCGGTTCCAGCTGGCAACAGGAACAAGGAACTGTCACGCAGGGGGGCGCGACCTATACGATCACGCTCTATGTCACCCAGCACAACAACCATTTCTACGCACTGGCCTTCCTGGCTCCTTCGCCGGCCTACGCGCAGATGGACCAGGACGATTTCGCGCCTCTGCGCGCCTCGTTCAGCTTTCAATAGAGGGCAGCCCTTGCTTTTAAATACATTTCCTGCTAGGCTTCCTGCACGGGGAATGGTATAATAGGCAATAGCCATCCGCTACCCGCAGGGCAGAAGAGAAGCTGCGGAAGATGAGAAAGGAGGGCGCGGTAACGGCGCTGTCTCTACCCATGAGCCGGCCTGGCTGCGCGAAAGCACACGGTTATGGACGATATTCGCTTTGAACGGCATTTTCGCACGCCCTACTCGGAGAGCTATTACATCATGCAAGGTAATACCTTGCAAAATAATAGTCGTCTGGGCACTGTAGATATTCATTTCACCACTACTACCGTACACGGCACGCTTATTCTGGAACGGGAGTTGGAGGAGTCTGACCTGAGCAAGCTGATTGAGCAGATCGATGAAGATCTGGTTCTCTCGGCGGATATGCCGCGCGATGATTTCCTGGTAAGCGTCTATATCGGGAAGGATGTGGGTTTCTACAGCGACGAATACTTTGCCGAAGATACTGAATCCGACCTCGGCTTTGGCGAAGAAGACGAGGAGTAATGATCCTCGTTTCCCTCGCGAGCAAACCATTCAGCCTCTCTGAAGAGAGGTTAAGGGTTGAAAAAAGAACCATAAGCTAATCTTCCAGCAAGCCGCGCCGCATGGCATATTTGACCAGTTCGGCGCGGCTGTGCAAGTTGAGTTTATCCATAATATGAGTTCGGTGGGTATCGACGGTTTTGGGGCTGATCACCAGACGCTCCGCGATCTGATTATTAGTGTATCCCTCCGCTACCAGTTTGAGAATTTCGCGCTCGCGTTCCGTCAGACTACTATAGTCATCTTTTCCCTCGCCAGCATGGTACCGTTGCAGGTAATCTCCGACCATGGCCGATTGGGCCGTTGGTGAGAGATAGGGATATCCGCTCTGCACCAGGTGCAGCGCGTTGATCAGGTCGGTGGCCGCCGCCTCTTTCAGCATATACCCGGAGGCGCCAGCGCGTAGTGCTTGAAAGACATATTCATCGTTTTCATGCATGGTCAGAATCAGAATTTTCACCTCGGGAAGTTGTTTCTTGATCTGCCTGGTGATCTCAATGCCGTTCATATCGGGCATCGTAATATCCATCAGGACAATATCTGGATGCAAACGCAAAGCCTCTTGCAGAGCCTGTCGGCCGTCCTGGGCCTCTCCGACCACTTCCATATCTGGTTGAGCGTTCAGCATCATTTTGAGTCCTGCTCGTAAAATAGTGTGGTCATCTGCCAGCAAAATATGTATCGTCATAGCCAATTCTGGTTTTCTCCGGCATGTGTACAACAAGTGGTTCGCTCTTTCTCTCTGGCACAACTATGCGTTCTTTGGGCAGTGGAATGCAGATCTCAACTCGCGTGCCTTTGCCGGGTGCTGTGTAGATCTCCAGTGTACCATTCAGGAGATCAGCGCGTTCCTGCATACCCGTCAGGCCCAGACCTCGCCCTAGCGCGCGCTCCGGGCTGGGTGTTTTAAGCAGTGCCGCGTAATCGAAGCCGTCGCCGTCGTCGGAGATAGTCCCGTGGACTGCGCCGTTCTCCTCGCTCAAGGTTACAGTCGCCTTGCGCGCGTGCGAGTGGCGCGCCGTGTTTGTCAGGCACTCCTGGATGATTCGGTAGAGCGCGGTTTCCATCTCGGCGGGCAGGCGGTCCTTAAGGCCGGTCGCGTGAAATTCAACGTCAATGGAGCATTTTTGCTGGTATTCTTTGAGGTACCAGCGCAGCGCGGGCAGCAATCCCAGGTCATCCAATGCACTTGGACGGAGATCAATACTCAGGCTGCGGATAGCCCGCAGGGTCTGGTGGGCCAGCGTGCGTGTATCAGCGATGCGTTTGCGTGCCTCTTCCGTCTGGATCGATTCTTCTAGAATAGCCAGGCTAATCAGTAGCGAGGTCAAGAGCTGGCTGGTTTCGTCATGTAGCTCGCGCGCGATACGTTTGCGTTCCTCTTCCTGAGCATTGATGATCTGGCTGGCGCGCTGGCGTGCCGATTCATCGATGGCTTCCAGCATCGTATTGAACGTGTGCGCCAGTTGATCGGCCTGGGGATCAGTGCCGGTCAGGGGCGCGCGCAGCGTGCGCTCACCTGCCTGCACCCGATTCATCACTTTGCCTAACTGCATCAATGGATGGAAAGCGAATTGGAGGACGACGAAGTTGAGCGCAATACTGATCAGCCAGCCAAAGGCAACAAAGATCGCCAGAGAAGTAGGAGTCGCGTAGGGGCTGCGACCATTTAAGTTTGCCGCGAGCCACGTTCCGCCCGTTGCTCCTACAAAGATAATCAAACTGTTGGCAATCAAGACTTTATAGAAGACTGGCAGAGCCAGCAGGGGTTTGAGCAGGCGCAGGCCGCGCTGCTGATTCTCTCTATAATCGGTTCTGGCGTGAGCCATGTTTGTTGTCCTCTATAGCCTCTGTGTTCCGGGCTGATCCCCTACAGGCATACCCGTTGGGATAATTCTCACTGTAATTGTAGTGAGTCTTCTCACTCTCTGTCAAATAACGCCTCTGCTGGGTCTGACCGTCCCTGCTTGCAAGTAGAAATCAGGTGTCGACCCCTAAATATCAGGTACACACCTGATGCCTCCTGTTTAATCTTTGCAGTAAGCTTCTAACATAGAATGCCTATACTATCGGGTACCTGATCCTGGGTAGAGGGCCGCTCTTCTCAAATCTGGCGTTCTGCGCTACAATGAGAAGTGGATCTAACAGCCTGATCCTGAGACGGTGTGGATAGTGTGCTCCGGCTGTTTCAGTCCTGAAGGATACCCGGCGTGTGCCTGGTTTATGCTATAATCTGCCACACGTATCATAGAGGTTATTTATGATAATCAGGCTATTTTCCAATTGGTCCTGACAAGGGAAACCTGGCATGATCTATTGAGGAGGCACAGTTGAGTACTGTTCCAAAGAAAAGTATGCTCGACACACTCACGCAGAAGATGGTCGAGAGTCAAGTGTGGCGCTCTATTTTTCGCCATGGCTATCCTGACACCCCGCTGAACCAGTCGCTGGTGATGATGGGGAATGTCTTTTTGCATTTGCACCCGGTGAAGGTAAGCCGCCAGGCCATGAAGATCACCTATACCTGGTGTATGGGAGGTATTTCGTTCTTCCTGTTTCTGCTGCTGACCATTACGGGCGTTTTTCTGATGTTCTACTATGTGCCTGATACGACGCAGGCGTATACCAACATCAACCAGCTCAGCAGCATTGTTTCTTTCGGGCACCTGGTGCGCAATATGCATCGTTGGGCGGCCCACTTGATGGTGGTTTCGGTAACGCTGCATATGATCCGCGTGTTCTATCACGGCGCGTACAAGCCGCCCAGGGAGTTTAACTGGGTGGTCGGTGTTCTGCTCTTCTTCTGTACGTTATTCTTGAGTTTTACGGGCTATCTGCTGCCCTGGGACCAGATTGCCATCTGGGCTATTACCGTGGGCACGAACCTGGCTCCCTACACGCCGATTGTTGGTCAGTATGTGTACCAGATCCTGGTCGGTGGCTCGGCGGTAGGTCAGAGTACGCTGGTTCGCTTCTACGTGGGCCATGTGATCTTATTCCCACTGGCAGCCGCGCTGTTGATGGCCGTTCACTTCTGGCGTATTCGTAAGGATGGCGGTGCAGCCGGTCCTCCGCCCCCGTCTCGCCGGGAGCTGGAAGCGCGTGCTGAGCGCGAGCGTGTTGCTGTTCCCAGCGGTGTCCAGGGATAGAGGCCGTGATCTGTTCCATGCAGGGGCACAGATGCTCTGAGCCTCGTGCCCCGTTGGTTCCCTCGCAGCGCCCCGCCACGCAGGCTGGGCGAGGGTTGAAAATAAACAAACAAATGTGAGGAAATGCATATGGCAATTGAACAAAAAGAACCAGGAGTGCAGACACAGGCTTCGGCAACCCAGCGGCGATATCGTACCCTGGCTGTTGTCAAGCAAGAGGCGATTACGCGTGTTGAAAAGCCGCTGGAAGATTCTGTGTTCGTATGGCCGCATCTGCTTGTGCGAGAGTTTTTCGCCTCGACCGTTGTGATGGTGATGGTGACTCTACTCTCGCTGGCAATTGATGCGCCTTTGCAGGGGCCGGCTGACCCAAACACGACGCCAAATCCTGCAAAAGCGCCCTGGTACTTCCTTGGCCTGCAGGAGTTGCTGCACTACTTCCAGCCCAATAGTGCTGGTGTGATGATTCCAGGGTTGACGCTGCTTGCGCTGATCGTTCTGCCTTATGTGGACCGCAATCCGAGCCGCGCCTACGCGGATCGCAAAGTGGCGATTACGACCTTTACGATGTTCCTGGTCTTCTGGGCGGTAGTGACGCTGGCTGGCAGTTTCTTCCGTGGTCCCGGTTGGGCCTGGGTCTGGCCCTGGCAGCACATTTACTTTGACCTGTAATACTAGAGGATAGATAGACATGATTACCCAACGGAATGACAGCGAGACTCCCGCTATCACGCCGCAGCAGTACGAGGTGCTGCATGGTGGTGGGGCCGAGGCTGCCGAAATAGCGAAACAGCGTCTCTCGCGGCGGCGTTTTTTGCGCCGGTCGATGCTCGCGGTCTGGGGCTTGTCGACGACTGCGGCGGTCGCGGGTGCGCTGTATATGATGTATCCAAACCTGGCGGGTCAGTTTGGCAGCCAGTTGCCTCTTGCCACAAAGGACAAATTCCCGGCGGCCACACCCGATAAGTATGTCTTGAACCAGGCAGGTGTGTTTTATTATCAGGAAGCGAAAACCTACGTCTCGCATATGGCTGCGGATACGCCTACTCTGCTGAAAGGTACAGCGCTCACAGACCAACTGACCTCTGAAACGTTTACGAAGGATAAGGATGGCTCCTACTGGGTGGCTCTCTACCAGCGCTGCGTTCACCTCGGCTGCACGGTGCCGTTCCGCAACGACTGCCTGAGCTTTAAGTGCCCGTGTCACGGTTCACACTATAACGTCGATGGCGAGTATCTGGATGGCCCGGCTCCGCGTAGCCTGGATCGCTTCCCGTTGTCCTTCTCGGGCGATACTGTGGTGGTCGATACAAGCCAGCTAGCTCCGGCAGTGCCGCGTCCTTCTCCTAGCACGCGTATTATACCGCTACCTCCCGTAGGCTGCGCGGCGGTGTAATCTGTGCCTCTGCGCAAAGAGGGGTAGGCGAAAAGAGGGAGTCAGCTCTTTTTCGTGTTATATCAAGACCAGGTTGGCCAGAGCTGGCGAAGGATTTCAGAAGGCTCTGGCCAGATCTCACTATACTAAAAGGGTTGTGTTCTTATGATAGATCCTGTACAGGCCGCAATAGGCATTGTGGTTGTGCTGATCACTGTGGGGGCCTTGCTCTATATTTTCTACTCTCGCACGAACGCGGTGGAGAAAACCGGCTATGGCGCGTTAATCATGCTATCCATTATCTCGCTAATGATCCCGGTTTTCTGGATTATGGAGTCGAATGGTGAAACCCAGGCCAAAATTCAGCAGAACAACACAGCCGTTGCGCAAGGCGCCGCGCTTTACGCCAAATATTGTTTTCAGTGTCACGGCCTCAATGGTCAGGGAGGAACCGGTCCGGCGCTGAATAATAATTCAGCAGTCAACAGTCTTTCGGATACCGACCTCATGCGTATTATCGAGGCCGGCGTGCCTAAAAGTAACACTGATCTGGCCGGTACCGACCAGACAATGCAAGCCTGGAGTCAGCAGTTTGGCGGCCCGCTCTCTGATCCGCAGATTCAGTATTTGTTCGCGCTAATTCGCTCATCTGATCCAGCTTACCTGGCAAAGAATGGCTATCCGACCGGTTCCGGCTCAAACGGCTTTAGCCAGGTGCCGAATGACATTAAAGAGAATAGCGGTATCGGCCCGTATGCTACAGCTGTGGCTCAAGCGACCGCTGCCGCGGGCACCGGCCAGTTTGGCGCTCCGGTAGACGATACCAGCAAGACGGCTATCACAATTGATCTCACTGACACGTCAACGTACCAGTCACAATGTAGTCCTACGTGCTATTCGCCTCCAAACGTCAAGGTGAAAGTGGGGACGAAGATCACCTGGGTAAATAAGAGTAGTCTTCCGCATACTGTGACGGCGACTAAGGGAACGAACCCGGCTTCGGAAGTTCCTGATCCGCAGGTGTTTGATTCGGGGATTAATACTCCACTTGCGCCAAATACCGGAACTTTCACCTGGACAGTGACCATGGCGGCGTATAATGCCAATCCCAATCACATAATCATCTACTATTGCGAGATCCATCCTGGTATGCTGGCAATGCTGACGATTGTGCCATAAGTAATGTGTTTGTCCGGGTATCGCATCTCGCAGATGCGATACCCTTTCATTTGATCGCTGGTCATGTCGCGTCTGTGAGAGAGCGATATGTTGAAAGGGTTTGCGATCTATGCAACAAGCTCAACAAAGGGAGGCGGGAGAGCGCATATCCTGGGCCCGCGCGCTCATATTTGCCGTGGGGTTTTTCTTTCTTGCGACTTTCCTGGTTGGCCAGATCCCAAGTTATATCAATTCACAGATGACAGCCTCGTCCCTGGTTAGCCTGGAACAGGGGCTGCTGGCCCTGGCCTATGTTTGCCTGGGCGGTTTCTTGATCATCCAGGCCATTGTGATGCTGTTTGATCCCAAGCCGGTCGT
>DATGKW010000181.1:0-7954 GCA_035294465.1 Ktedonobacteraceae bacterium
GGTGCAGGCTTCTCTTTCCCATCGGGGCTGCTCGCCAGACGCGTCACATAGCAGCGCCCGCCCCCATTCAAAAAGTAGCCGTAGACGGCGTGCGAGAGGTAGGCCCCGGGGATATGGGGATTGCGCAGCCCGCCTTCCTCCAGGCTGCCAAAGGTGTTGACATATTGCGACCAGTTGGTAATCAAGACCGGACGGTTGGCGGGACCGGTAGGCGCAAAGCCCACGAAAGCCGCTGTCGCGGTGCCCACCCCTTCAATCGGGCGTGGCCCGCTGTCTACTTCCTGGATGTAGACGCCAGGCGATAGGTACTCAGGCATGATGAACATTCCTCCTTACTTACTTTCCTTGCCATCCAGCGGGATTGCTCCCGTTGTCCTTTGTTATGCTCCCGCAAGAGGGAGACTATCTAAAACGATCTCATAAGATAAGCCGCTGCTCGCCGCCTGCCCCGCTTGAGTTATCGGATACGCCAGAGTCAGCAGGCGAGCAGCGCCAGTCGCCGGAGTGATACGCAACGTGGCCTGGTTCGCTGGCATGTTGCGCAGAACAAAACGCCCGGTGGCATCGGTGATGCTCTCGCCTGCGCGCCCTTCGATGCTCACTCTCACCCCGGCCAGCGCTTCGCCGTCCTTCCCACGCAGCACGCCTCCGACCTGAATGCCGGTCTCTACCGCCTGCTCACCAGGAGAGACGCGCGTATAGCGAGCCATACGCGTGAGCACCAGCGGGGCCTCAATCCTGCTCGCCAGTTCGACCGGGACGGTGACAGTATAGGCCAGCGCCGGGCGTGGACGCGTGGTCAGACCATTCCAGAGTCCCAATAATTGCCGGCTCTCTTCCTCCTGACAAAGCTTTGTCACCAGTGGAATACCCAGCGCGCGCACCTCCGGCGGGAGCAGATCGTCCGGGATCTGAGAATAGCGCACCAGCGTTGCCAGGACGCGCCAGAGCAACTGGTGCTCGTCCTCAATCTCGCTAGAAAGCGCGCTGACCATAAAACCCAGGTCAAAACGCTTTGGCGCGGGACGCCGCTCGGCCCGCCCGTTCCCGCGCACGGTCTCATAGCTGTTCCGGCGCAGATCGGTATTCTCATGAATATCGTAGAGAAACAGATTGACCGCCGGCCGCAGCAGCCGCTCAATGTGCTCCTGCGTTGGCGCCTCAAATTGGATATCCACCTCCTGCTCATCGATCTGCCCCCGCTCGTAAAGCAGGCGGCGCAGGATGTTGTGCAATTCTGGTAACATAGCTCTCCTATTTACCGATTCCCTGCGCGTACTCGTGCGCCCACTTGACCAGCAGCTCCTGCCAGTTATCCGGCGAATTGGATGAATACCAGTGTCCGGTCAGTTCAACTCCGGCCAGTATATTTATGTTCAGTTCGTTCAGCCGGCTTTCGATCTCTGAGCCTGGGGAAAACCATGAGTAGTCAGTATTCTTATTATCCTCGTTACTCTCAGCATCTCCGAATTCCATGCCGCCGAAATGTTGGTACATTTTCTCTGCTTTGCTCGCCTGTTCGGCTGTCTCCTTGATCCAGCTTGCCCACATATGCCTCTCCAACACCAGCGCGATGATGTCATCAGAGGCCAGCTCACTTGCGGGGCTTGCTACTTTCAGGAAATCATCATACAATTGCTGGTAGATCTTCTCCTGAGCGCCCACGTCAAAATTCAACCACTGATCGTCAGAAAGGTCCCGCGTTAGCGCTGAGCGCACGGCAAATGCCTGCGCAATGCTTTGCCATTGGTGGTCGATTGCCGCCAGATTGCTGGTCAGGAAAGCCAGAGGATCACCTCCGGCTGCACCGGCAGGCGCTTGCGCCCCAGGAATTGATTCCGACTTCGGTGTCTCTGCTGGCTTTGCGCCCTCTTTGGCCCGATCAAGGCCAACATCGACCACTGAGTGCGCAGCTGAAACGGCGTGCTCTCCTGCCTCTTCCATTCCCTTTATTTCCTCTTTTGTCAGCTTCTTTATTTCCTCTGCTGTTTTCCCCGATGTACCAGCGAGTTTGCCCAGACCCGGCGCGAAGGCAAACTCAAAGCCTCCGGCCAGTGTGAGCATTGCCCCTAAAGCACCCATTACAGCGGCCTCGAACTCCGCCTGCTTTGACTGTGCTTCCTGGAAGCCCTTCGAGGCTGCTTGCATGCCTGCGCTGATACGCTCGATAGCCTCGCGGTAGCCGGAGAAGCGCTCTTCAAATCTGGGCATCCACATCTGGTCAAGTTCTATTGCTTTCACACGGATATTTTGAGCATCTTCATGCCGCTTTACATCCTCCTCGTTTTGCTCCATCTGCTCCATGCGCTGCTCCATCTCTTCCATATGCTGCTCCATTTGCTCCATGCGTTGCTCCATTTTGGATCTGGGCTTGCGCTGAATCAGCACGCCTGAGCCATGTTCAGCAATAGTATGGGCCTGCGTGCCAAAAGGAGCATTCTCGGAGAGGCGCTGCGCCTGGCTCGCCTGGCCGGTCGCACTTCCCACAACAGGAGATGCGTTTGCTGCGATTGCCCTGCTCGCCGCATCGGCTTCCTGCTCATAGCTATCACTGGCAGGCCCAACCACCAGAGGACCCGCATTATTCATCCCTCGCTGCTGAACTACATGAGTAAGTTCGTGCGCCAGCAGTTGCGTATCGTCAGGAGCAGTTTGGGGACCGAAAAAGATGTCGCTCCCCACGGTAAAAGCCTGCGCTCCCACGCTATGATTGAGTACTTGAGACGCAGAGTCAGTATGCAAACGTACATCAGCAAAGTTCGCTCCGAACGCCTGCTCCATCTGCTCGCGCACAGGCGCATCAAGCGACCGACCCTGACCGCGTTCTGCTTGAATGCTGGCGGATAGACCGGAGCTCAATTGACCACCCTCCGGCCCCATTACTGTCTCCGTAGTGGAAGTATCCACCGAGCGCGCGACCGGTTGAACATGCTCTGGATCAAGCATGTACTTTTTTGTACCAGGATACTCATCCGTGATATAGACCTGGCTGAAAGCGTGCCCGAAACGCGGTTCCAGAAAAACGCTTGCCTCGCTATCGAGCTTCTGCCCGGCCGGAGTCAGAGAATCCTGACCATTCTCTCTAGCTGTAGCAGACTGCTGCTCAGGCCAGGTGCTCTCAGAGACTTGCTGACGTTCCAGCCGTGCATGTATGCGCCGCTTAGCCATTGACATTTCTCCCTAGAGACTCTTGCTTCATGTTTTGACCAATCCGAGCAGTTTACTATGCCACCAGTTATCGCGCGACGGATGGCTGACGTATTTATCGACCAGGCTGGTTACAGGATCGGTAATGGCAGGCGCGGCCGTTTGTGTGGCGGATGCCGCCCGGTTCACTTTCTCCTGCTCATCCCAGGCGTTGAGCATGGCTTTGCCAATATCTTCATCGACCATTACGGCCAGGGATCTGGAAACTTCATAGAGATGGTGATGCGGTGAATCTTTGGCAATCTCGGAGTGCGTGGGTCCCAGGCCCTCTTTCTGCGCGTTCCGGGCCGCTTTGGCCGTCTCGATCTGCGCAAGCAGATCGAGAATGCCGCTTCTGGCAGCGGCAACCGTAATCACCAGAAGTGAAGCAATAGCTGGGAAAAGGATCAGGAGCAAACCAGTACCAAGAGCCAGGATAACAGCATCCAGCGTTAATCCTGCAAGCGCACCAATTGCGCCTCCTACAACTTCACCAGTCACGTCCCCTACCTTCTCTCCCACACCCGCGCCGGTATCATAGCCTTTATCCGCCCCTGAGGCGGCCCCAGAGACCGCGCCCCCGAAAAAGCCGGTAATAGCATGCCCCAGGGCGCTCCAGCCTGAGTGCTCGCGCCAGCCTTCAGCCGCCCCACTGAACGCCCCTCCTACCGCGCCCCCAACACCTCCTACTGCTCCTCCAACAACACCCCCTACCGCGCCTCCCAGGGCGCTGCCAAAGGCTGACCCGCCAGCCGCGGCTTTCTTTGCTATCTCTTCCACCGTGATGCCTGCTTTGAGGAAAGCCCCCTTGAGAAACGATTTGGTCAACTCGCCATTTTCGGTTTCTGTGCAGATCAGTTCCAGACCGCTGACTGCGCTGTTCCCTTCCGGGGCATAGGTACCGGTGATGATGCCCGGTTGGGCAGGATTGAGCGGATCTTTTCCGCCCAATTTGGCTACATCGTTGCCCAGTTCTGACCCTACCAGCTCGTTATACCTCTTGGCAGTGATGGAGCCTTCATTGTGCAAGTTCCAGATGGCGACCTCGACGAAGTTCGAGTGTGAGAAATAGTCCTCAATGGCGTGCAGGCCATTGCCCATTTTTTCCATGCCATCGGGGTTGTGCCCCGCGTTGATCGCTTCGATTAGCTTCTGTTTCGCGTGATATTTGCCCACCTCGATATATTCCGGCAGGCCGCTCTCTTTGGCCGCATTTTCAATTTCGCCGATATGCTTTTGTTCATCTTCGTAGGCCGCCTGCTGTTCGGGCGACATCTTCTCCCAGGCTTCTTTCTGCTTCGCTGGATCGGTCAGGAGTGGATCTTCATAGGTCCCGCCGCCTTCGGGGTTGTCCAGGTGCTCAGAGGGAACGTAGGTTCCCAGGTCTTCCTGAGTAATTTCCCGGCCAAATTCGCCGAGCGCGAGAATATTGATCAGCGGCAAAGCTTTGGGTGGCACCTGCGAGAGATCGCGCAGCCAATTGCCGAAGTAGACGCTGCGGGCCTCTTGCGCAGTAAAACCTGCGCCGGTGAGCGCCTCCTGCTCAATTCCACCATGACCCGCTGCGCCTGCCTGGTAACGCCTCAGCACATAGCGGTCTGTGCTCGCCTGTGGAGAAATTGCCCCCGGTTGGCCCGCGATGACCTGGCCGGCGGTCGCGCTGGCGGCCAGTTCCAGACTGGATGTCGGCTCGCCGATGCTCAATTCCTCGCTCTCTGTTGGCAAACCCTCTTGCTGTACCACGTGGGTTAGTTCGTGCGCCAGCAGCCACTGACCCTGAGTCGTGCGCGGAGCATATTTGCCCGTGTCGAACACAACATCCTGCCCCACCGTATACGCCTGCGCCTGCACAGCTCGCGCCGACTCCGCCGCTCGCCCATCCGCGTGAATGCGCACCCGGCTGAAATCATGCCCAAAGCGCGTCCCCATGAATGCCTGTGCCTCGCTATCCAGGCTCTCTCCCTCGGAGGCTAGAACTTCGTAGACGCTTTCTGGTACCTGGGATGCTTGTTGCTGAACGGTTGTACCTTCGTCAATGTGCTGGCGTCCCAGGCCCTCTTGCGGACGTTTACGCGACATGCTCATAAGATCCAGCCTCCAATTTCCGCTTCGGTCAGCGGCTTTTCCAGCTTTGCGTATTCGGTCGCGGCCGCGCGCAGCAGATGAGTCATTCTTACCGGCTCTTGCGCGTTGGCCGCGATAAAGGCCGCGTGCAGGGCAATGTTGCGAATATTGCCGCCCGCGACGTGCAGCCGGGCCAGTTTCTCCATATCCAGGTTCTCTGTCGGTAAGGCGGGCGGAAAGATACGCCGCCAGATCTCGGCGCGCATCGCGGCCTCGGGAAACGGGAAATGCACAATAAAACGGATGCGGCGCAGAAATGCGGTGTCCAGGGAACTCTTGAGATTGGTCGTGAGAATAGCCAGGCCGCGATAGGACTCCATCCGCTGCAAAAGATAGCTGACCTCGATATTGGCGTAGCGGTCGTGGCTGTCCTTGACCTCGCTGCGCTTGCCAAAGAGCGCGTCAGCCTCGTCAAAGAGCAGGATCGCCCCTCCCTCTTCGGCAGCGTCAAAGATGCGACGCAGATTCTTCTCGGTTTCGCCGATATATTTGCTCACTACAGAGGAGAGATCGATGCGATAGAGATCGAGCCGTAATTCGTGGGCCAGAACTTCGGCCGCCAATGTTTTGCCGGTGCCGCTGCTGCCCGCGAAAAGCGTACTGATACCCAGCCCGCGTGATCCCTGGCGAGCAAAGCCCCAGGATTCATAGACGGTGGCTCGCTGGCGCACGTGTATAACGATTTCATGCAAGAGCTGCATCTGTGCCTCCGGCAAAACCAGGTTGTCCCAGCTCGCCTGCGACTCGATATGCTGCGCGAGATCTTCCAGCGCCGGGCGAGCCTGCGCCCGGCAGGCATCCCACAGGAGATCCTCTATCCCTTCCTCGTTTATCTGGAGAGCTTGCTGACGCACAATCTGCGCGCTGGCTGCGTAAATATCAGCGCCGTTTAAATTAAACTGCATCGCCAGACGGTCGATATGGCCGTTCAGATGAACATTCAACGCACCCAGAGCTTGCTGCCAGATCTGGCGCTGCTCGCTGACCTCCGGTCGCCTGACATCCAGGGTCACTACGGGGCGCTGTGCCCGCGACCAGAGATGGCCGCGCTCGCGGCTGGTCAAGATCAGCGGAGACCGCACGCACTGGAGAAAATGGCAGGCCAGACGAACCAGACTCTTCTCGGCCATATCCAACTCATCGCAATTCAGTAACAGTGCGCTCCTGGTCAGGATTGCCTCGCGCTCCCAGAGTCTGGCCAGCGTTTCGAGGTCGCTCACGCCTGCCGGCAATGCCTCTACCGATACCATGCGCAGACTCAAGCCCATCTGCTGGCAGGCGTGGGCAGCAAGCGCGCTCTTGCCCATGCTGTCAGGCCCGCAGAGTTGAATGATTGGCAGGGTACTGGCATCGTGGCCGACAGGCAGGGGCGTGCTGTGGGATATGTCAAACATCTCGGCCCACGTGGCCACCAGACGCTCACTCACCCGGCGGTGTGAAGGAACCAGTTCTCCCTCCTGACGCGGTGCCTGACTCAGAGCATTCAGGCGCTCGTCTCGATAGGGCAGACCGGCGAGATAATGCAGAATGGCCTCGTCAATACGCAGAGGACTGAGGGTCAGGCTGGCTCCATTGCCCACACTGATGAGTCGCCAGCGACGCAAAGGCGCATCAGGAGCGAGAGCGTCCCAATGGGCATGTGGCAGAGCTGCCAGGGCCAGACTAAAAGTAGGCAGGGCTGCGGAAACGGATGATCCAGTTGCCGGTACACCCGAAGCGCGCGCGCACAGGCCCCTGAAACTGCTATCCAGTTCGAGGCCCGCGCAAAGCAGCAGCAGGTCGCGTTCAAACGCGGAGAGGCCGAAGGCGGTGCAGAGTGTACTTAGAGCAGAGGGCGCGGGCATGGCAGTCGCAGCCTGGTTCAGGGCATGCTGGAGCTGCTCAAGCGCAGTTTCAGACGCGTCCTGACCATCCAGGCAAGCGCAATGCTCCTCCAGCGCGTGGCGCACCAGAGCCAGCGCGGCCAGCAGATAACGCTGATTCGCTTCCTCCCAGCGGATGGTCGTTTGCACACTCACAGGCCGCACTCCTAAACCTACCGAGCCGCGCGGGCTGGCTGCTTCGTTCTGGCATCGCCAGTCGGGCTGAGCATTACAGAAACCTGATACGTCACGGAGAGCCGGGCGTGCGCTTGCAGTGAACCCCAGAGCTTTGAGAGATCCTCCAGGCTGAGAAATTCAGGAGTTATCGTAATTTCCTCTAAAGGAATGGTGGACGTAGCTCTGGCCAGAGCAGCCAGCGTCGCGTGACCATGCGCGGACTTCGTCGAAGCCAGCGCGGTCAGCGCGGCGCGTACACGCTCACCTGAGATTACAGCAGACTGTTGCAGGCATTGGATCGCGACTCCCAGCAAAACCTCGGCCTGGACATCGCGTTCACCATACGCGCTCAGGAGATAATGCAGATCGAGGGCCAGAGGCTGTTCCTGCTGCGCCCCCTGCCCATCGAGCAGCTTCGCGCGCCGCCAGCCGGAGTTGGGGGTGAGTCGATAGAGATAGAGATTGAGCTGTGGGCGCTCATCCGCGCCGATAGCAACACGGTCAGGAGATAAGGTGGTCACCACCACGTCTCCGACGCCTGTAGTCCCCGCCTGCTGAACAAGTGAATTCTCCAGCAAGTTCTTTAAGATTGCGGTGACGGCTGC
>DATGKW010000182.1:0-15552 GCA_035294465.1 Ktedonobacteraceae bacterium
GATAGCGGCCACTGGGTTCAGCAGGAGCAGCCGGAAAGGGTCAATCGGTATCTCGCGGAATTTTTAAAAAACTAACGTCGCCTTCATGTTATGCATCCTCTTCAACTTCAACCTTTTTTATCTGTTCCGCCTCTCGCTTATCGGTATCCTTGATTGCTCGTTCGAGCCAGAGCGAGCCACAGAGGCGGCACATACCGTGTGAGATTTCATAGCGTTTGGCCTGGGGCGCGGAAACTGGTTCCCCGAAGCCGTCCATCAAGCGCAGGCACCAAGCGCACTGTCTTATTTGCATAACTTACCATCCTCTCCCACGCGAATCCATTGCGCGAGCGATTCTGATCAGGACCGGGCGAAATTGCACCATCCCCACAGTCCTGATACCCCCTGCTGACTCGACCCGGCCACCGCCCGCGTTTCCACCCCACATGCCGCGCCAGTCATCGTTCATACGCTGTTCCTGTCCCTGGCACGTGTCGGAGTGCCGGATAGGGACAACCTATCACCTTTTACCGTCTACATTAGTAGATATCTATTTCGTACCATTTTTCGTCACTGAATGGTAGATATCTAGCCCATATGAGTTAGCCTTTTTGGCGAACAGAGGCGGGCCCATGCAGGCTTACTTATCCACCAGCGATCAAATCGTGCAGAAACGTCCCGGCCTGCCTGGGAGATCCCCAGCCGGTGACGGGAGACCAGCCCTGCCCGGTGGTATAGCCAGAGAGGCCGGAGGAGACGAGGATGTTATCGCCGGTGATGATATCATTCATTGCCTGGCTATAGTTGCTACTCGCGCCAAGTTTATAGAGGGCCTGGTTGATCTCTCCGAGACGGTGGTGAGCCATCTGCACGCCATCGGCCAGGATGCCCGCCATTTCGGGCGCGGCTACGCTTGTGCCACCCATGATGCTCACCGTTGTTTTATGAGTGGTAGCGTCGCTTTGATAAACCAGCACGCCGCCATTAACCGAGGCGTTGAGAGAAATATCGGGAACACCCCGGCCGCCCGCGCCTGCTGCCAGGACTTTCTGATAAGCGGGAGATTTGTACATCTTGCTATATCCGCCGCCCGTCGCCTTGTTGTAGGCGTCAGATTCGTTCCAGGCAGTCTCGCGAATATACTGGCCGCTTGTGGCGTCGGCGAAGAGTTGCGTGCCTCCAACCGCAGTGACCAGCGGATCATCGGCGGGAAATGAAACGGCCTCCTGATAGCCGCTGCCATCGCAAGTCATTTGAGCCGAACCCAGGTCGCCGGTGGCCGCCAGGACCGTCATGCCCTTTTTTATAGCCTCTTTCAGTATCGCGTGTTCGGCGTGTCGCAATGCCGGATCAACGCAATTCTCGTTCTCGCCAAAACTCAAAGATATCACGTCGCCGAGATTGTGTTGGACGGCGTAGGCGAGCGCTTTGTAAAGATCGACATCATTGCTGCTTTTCGCCAGGATCAGGTTAATAGTAGCATCGGGAGCCAGCGCATGTGACCACTCGACATCCAGCGAAACCTCTGCGGACCAGATCGTATCCGATCCGTGAACGCCAAAGGGTGCGAGAACGTTCAAGCGCGGATTGCTCAGGCCCCAGGCGCTATCGAATGCACGCAGGTCATGACGTACTGTCGGGCTGCTGTATGCGTCAATGATAGTGATCGAGCTTCCCCGGCCTGTGATCTGCCGCTTCAGCAGATCGTTCACGCCGTATGCCGCGCGGATCTGGTCAGGACCATAGCAAAGCACCGGTCGAGGATCGGTGTTGCTCTGGCAGGCAAAGAGCACCGGGTTGGCCTTTGCACTCGCTTCTTGCATATCGCTGCGTGCAAAGGAAATAATCTTGAGCCTGCGGATCACAGGTTTTACCTGCACCGTGTGTGTTTTGAAGACCGGACCCGATGTGGCGGCGGCAGGCTTTCCCCAGGGAAGCAGGGATGCGCCGGAGAGCAGCGCCAGAAGCATGAGAGTGATCATACGCGAGGCAATTGTGCGCAGGTGGTTTGACGTTGTTTGCATGCACCAGGCCTCCTTTGGTCTATTGAGCAGGTCTAAATCTATCACATTGATGTGTTTCTACATCCTCCTGGGTCCATATTACTAGGCTCAAAAAGTTATTTATAGAGAACTATCGACCTTTTGGATCGCCGGCCCGATTTTTGGGAATGGAGGATATGCTCACCTGTAGATTTCTACAGGGAGCATCCAGGTAATTTTGCCTGGGCTAAAAACCGGTCAAACGAGTGGCGCAATACGCGGGAAGAGTGGGTATACTTACACACGTGTAGAGGAAACTACGGCATAGCCCGCACCTGGCGATACTGATTGTGGAACCCGGCGTTGCCAGGTTGCAGAAATGCTGCGCGCTTTTTCATCATCTGCGTGCGAGGCGGAAGACCAGGCGGGCAGCATCTCACACTGTTACCGGATGTAGCAGCGAGGGCTATGCCGGTAGGGACCACAAGCCACATTACCAGACACACTCGCCTGGCGGGTGTATTTGGAGCAGTGAGTAAAGCTTCTGTTTGCATGGCAAACACGCTGGCGAAAGGAGGAAGGTATGGCACAGTGGGCATACAAAGTTGCGTATATTGATTACCGGGGAAGAATTTCCTGCGAAGGTCTGGAAACCTTGCGTAGAGACAACGAACGCAGAAGCGCTTTCGTGCGGCGGTATATGAATACGCTGGGCAGGGATAATTGGGAACTGGTGGGTATTCAGCCGTTAACGGGCAATTCAGCATATTACGTGTTCAAGCGTCCCGCGCAGGAAGGCGATTTCGCCGAGGAAACTCCCGCTGCCGGCGCTCAGCAGGCCCAACCGACAGTGGAGAGTGCGTAAACGTGCTGATCAAGCTTTTGCCCGATATTTGCATTTTTCTGCAAATATCGGGCAAAAGCTTTGTGCGTGAATTTTTACGAAACTCTGTAATGAACCTGCGCCCAGGTCTGGCCGCCGTCGAGCGTTTTTAGCAGAAGAGGCGCGAACGGTGGGTACTTGCCGGTAGGTGATAAGAGCAGCCATCCTGTTTGCGCGGAGACAAACTCTATCTGGCCGCTTGTGGCTACATTCTCAACGGATGCCGGCAAAGAGAGCCGTGTCTGTGTCCAGGTTCTCCCCCCATCCTGAGTTATGGCCAGTGTATTGGCGTCTTGATATCCTGAGTCTTCCCAAAATGCGCCCGCGTTCATGCTAGCAAACGTGGTGGTCAGCCTGGGCATCTCCAGCATAGTTGTTCCGGGGCTGTTCCTGGCCAGAAAAACGGTGAAGAAACCATTCCGTTGCCAGCTTACGCCGCCATCATGGGTGGCGTAGACGGAGATGGCAATCTCGCCAGCTCCCCAGGAGGAAACGGTGAGCAAGCCATCGCTGGCAGAAAAAAACTGAGGCGGGTAAGTGACTATTCCAGCTCCTGATCCCTGGATCGAGGAAGTGTCTGGAAGCATCTGCGCGTGCCAGGTTCGTCCGCCATCGTGTGTTACATACAACCATGGTTGACGTATTTCGGGCCGACCGCCATCTGCTAACGCTCCTGATAGATTCACATTGGAGCCCATAATCCAGCCGGTAGAAGGATTGATAAAGGTCAGGCCCGTATAGGCACCGGGCAAAGGGAGGCGACCAGCGGTGTTTGCGTTCGCGCTGGTGCTACTGGTCAATTCGTGCCAGGTCAGTCCGCCATCGGTTGTATGATAAAGGACCTCGCCGACGGTCGTCTCCAGATCATTGTAAGTGGCGACGAGCAGCCAGCCGGTATCGGGAGTAAGAAATGTCACATAGTTGATATTCGTGGCAGCGTAGTTGGATGGAACCATACCTAATGGCTGATTCAATGGAGCGGATGCCTGCCAGGTCTTGCCGCCGTCGGCTGTGCGTACAAACACGATTGCACCAGCCTCGTTAGTTACCTCAGCCCAGGCTGCCATACCGGAGATATACGAGATGTTCCCACCGGCAATCGGCGAAAGCCTGTATTGGACGGGCGTAACGTTCTGCCAGTGGAGACCGCCGTCGCTCGTATGCAGCAGTTCGTCGCGTGTATTCGGGTCGCCGGCCAGCCAGGTTCTGGCCCAACCTTCGCTGGCGTTCATCATATGGATTTCGCCTACTGGCTCCTGAAGAGCCGATGGAGAGACGGGAGTGATTGCTAGAGGCGTCTTGCCAGTCTGGGTATTATGACTGACAGGTGTGCTGCCACCGTATTCCTGACCCATGTGGGTGCCGCGCCGGGCCAGATAGAATGTTCCGGCAAGCGCGCTTACCAGAAGGAAGGTGCAGAGAACGGCGGCGAGGGTATTCAGGCGGGACCAGCGCGGATGGCGGCGAGGCACAGAGGAGAGCGTGCCGGGTTGCCCCGACCGGGGAGTCTCTGGTTGTGATTGTTGGCTCGCAGCGAACTGATTTGCCTCTCCAGGAAGCTTGAGGCGAGTCGGCAATTGGTGGGATGTATAAAGAGCATCCAGATCCTCTACGAGATCGAGCAAAACAGGGTCGTCTTGCCGGGCCAGCAAATCGGGATAGCGTGTGAAGATCGGGCGTTTATTGTTCACTGTACTGCTCCTTGAGGGCGTGTAGAAGGCGGGTCAGTTGTTTTTTCACGGCGGCGGGACTTTTGCCGACCACCTGGGCGATTTCCGGCGAGCTCAGTCCCGCTGCGAAGCGCAGGGCCAGCAGTTCGCGCTCAAAGGGTGCGAGCCGGGCCACCAGGGTTTTGAGCCGGGCCAGGCGTTCCCGATGAATGAGCAGCGCGTCTATCTCCTCCTGGCCGGGTGGCGCGTGAAACATGCCGGGCAGCGCATCCCAGGAGACGAACCTTTTCCTGCGGCGGTAATGGTCGATTACAGCATTGCGTGCGATCTGGAAAAGCCAGGCGGCGAAGGGCGTTCCGCGCGCTTGATAGGCCGGCAGAGCATTCAGCGCTTGAAGAAAGATCTGCTGGGTCAAGTCGGCGGCCTCTTCTTCGCTTGCCAGGCGAGCGCGCACATAGTTATACACGCGTGATAGGTAAAGCTGATACAGAGCTGCAAAGGTAGAGGGGTCTTCCTGAGCCAGACGGACCAGATCGGCCTCGTCTGTATCCCCGACCGGCGGTGCAGGAACTGATTTTTCCATTGCTTCTCCCCAGGGCGCTATTGTTATCCGGTATTCTCAGTTTTAGATGAGTTTTAGCCCGCTCCTGTATAAATACAACGTTGGTTTCCCAAAATGGGGACACCCTGCCGACTCCAGCTCATTCGCTGACAAATCATATATGTTCTTACGTGAAATATCATAGAGAACCGCTTTAGCTCGTCCTGCCCCGCTTCAGCGTGAGCCTCCCGCCGTGTGATCGGCCCGTTCTCACGACGAAATACCCGCCGCATCCGCCGGTAGGGGCAGTATATCGCACTATTCGTGTAAGGCAGGCGATTCTCGATAAACAGTGAGAGAACACGCTGAAGCAGCCCTCTATGGGCGTTTTTCATGTATACGATGCCTGGTTTCTCTCTCTCGACAGATGAATGAGTTGGAAGCAAGGGAGCTTGCCTCCGACTCCTTTCCGTACAGGGTGATTCGACTCCTATTTCTCTGCCTGATATAATGAGCTTATTCAACGTGCAGCAAAAAGTGGGGTGTCCTCTGGTGAGGGCAGGCAGGAAAGCAACCACGGATCATTGAAGATCACTTTCATCCAGTGAAGAATGAGGAGTTTTCTATGTCAATCTCAACGCCCACGCGCTCGACAGAGTTGGGGCAGGTCTATCAGAATTTTATTGGCGGCGCATGGAAGAACTCTCAGAGTGGAGAGACGTTTATCAGCACCAATCCGGCTCGCACCTCCGAAGTAATTGGGTATTACCAGAAATCAAATGTGGCAGATCTGGAGGAGGCAGTGGGAGCTGCGCTCAAGGCTCAGCCTGCCTGGGCAGCTACGCCGGCCCCGCTACGCGGTGAAGTGCTCTATCGCGTGGCGCAGATCCTAGAAGAGCGGCAGGAAGAGCTGGCTCAATTGATGACGCGCGAGATGGGCAAAATCCTGAAAGAGACGCGCGGTGATGTGCAGGTTGCCATCGACGTAGCGAAGTTTATGGCGGGCGAAGGCAGGCGCGCGGAGGGTGAAACCATTCCATCGGCTCTCCCAAACAAGCTGTGTTTGACGCTGCGCCATCCTGTCGGCATTGTGGGCATCATCACCCCCTGGAACTTCCCTATGGCTATCCCTGCCTGGAAGACCTTTCCCGCGCTGCTGGCCGGCAACGCGATTGTGCTCAAACCGGCCAGCGATACGCCGCTGATGGCGATCAAGCTGGCAGAGATTTTGCAGGATGCGGGCCTACCCGCTGGTGTCTTTAACGTTCTTACCGGTCCTGGCAGCTCGCTGGGCGATGCCATAGCCGGGCACAAACAGATCACTATGATTTCGCTGACCGGCTCAACCGAAGTTGGGCGGCGCGTGGCCGAGATCTGTGGGCGCGACCTGCGCCGCTGCTCTCTGGAACTGGGCGGCAAAAATGCGGTGATCATCCTGGACGATGGCGACCTCGACCTGGCTGCGGAAAGCGTTACCTGGGCCGCCTTTGGCACGACCGGCCAGCGCTGCACCGCTACTAGCCGCGTCATTGTGCAGCGAGGAGCGCTCAGGGGCTTCACAGATCGCCTGGTCGCGGCGGCTGAGAAACTGCGCGTAGGTGACGGCTTGAATCCCCAGGTCGAGATGGGACCGCTGGTTAACATGGGACGCGTCAAAGCGGTTCACGAATACACCGAGATCGGGAAGCACGAGGGAGCGAAACTGATCACGGGAGGAGAGCCGCTCGACGAAGAGGAGCAATACAGCGAGGGCGCGTTCTACAAGCCCACCATTTTCACCGAGGTCACGCCCAACATGCGCATCGCCAGAGAGGAGATCTTTGGCCCCTTTGTCTCGCTAATTCCGGTGGATACCTATGAGGAGGCGATTGAAGTAGCCAATTCAACCGAATATGGCCTCTCCACCGCAATCTTTACCGAGGACGCGCGATTGACTTTTCGGGCTCTGCGCGAGATACAATCGGGGCTGGTTTATTTCAACGCTGGCACCACCGGCTCTGAGATTCACCTGCCATTTGGAGGCATGAAAGCCAGCGGCAACGGCCATCGCGAGCTGGGCACTGCTGCTGTCAAAGAATTTAGCGAAACCAAAAGTATCTTCATCTGCTACCCCAGGAAAGAATAAGGCGCGTTTCAGGCGTGGGGCAGGCCGAACTGAGTGAACATTGCTTCCCAGATCTCCTGGTTCTCCAGGCGCTCGGAGAGCGAGACGATGCGCGCGTTAATTGAGTCAAAGATGCATGAGAGGATACGTTGGAGCGTAATGGCTCCCTCTTCATAGAAATCGTTGGCTTTCTTAATCTCGCCGCGCATCACTTCGTGGCAGAGCGAGGTGAAATTCTCGACGTCAATAGCGTTATTATTGACGATAAAGCGGTAATTGCCCATGTAGCGGAGATTATTGCGCGTCATCAGCGCTTCCAACGTATTGGGGTCCAGTTCGGTGCCATTGGCCTTGCAGGCTTCGGCCAGAGCTTCCATAGTCCAGTTTACGAATTCCGCGAGGGCGGGCAGTTGTTCCATCGGGGTTGTTTTGCGCAACCAGTGCTGCTCCATGCGACTGATCAGGTGAAAAAGCTCGAAGTGCTCCATGCGCAGCATCTCAGCCGGTTCAGGTAGGCGAACAGCCTGCTCGCCCGTGGGAGCGTTGGAAGGCAACACATAGACCAGGCGCATCTGGATCAATTGAGCAAGGTCGCGCGCGACATCCAGTTCTGGCCGGCGAATGCCGGTGGCAATCTTGCGCACAGAACGATAGCGGTTGATTCCGCCAAGCAGTTCGAGCGTGCGTGCGTCGAAGCTCATAGCGTATGGAATGGCCGGTGCCATCTGCAAACAGGTTTGCATGCCCATCGGAAGAAACGTCTGAAGCTTCTCCCATTCGTCCGCGTAACGTACCATCTCCATCGTTACGCGCATGACATCCAGGCCAAGAGATTCTTCGCCATAAGGGAGGATATTCTTGCTATCGGGAATCGCCGCGAACTCATATGTGCCATCTTTCCAGAGGCCGATGTCGCGGATGGTCCAGAGCGCTTTCGTGCGCAGGGCCTCGCGCAACTGGGACTCGCTGATCACACGCATCTCTATCAAGCGTTCGCCGATCCGCTTGCCAAAGGCGTCCTGGAGCTGGCGCTGAAAAGCAGCCTCGATCTGTGGCGCGGCGGCCATGCCGAGTTGTTGCAGGACATCACCCAGAGTCAGAGCGCCAGCATCAAGCTCCGAGCAGCCGGCCAGTTTGCCCTCTTTGAAATACACAATGCCGATCCGGTTATTGGCCTGTGCCAGGTGAATCGCCCCGCTCATACTACCCATTTCCATCATTTGCAGGATTTCCACCAGACCAAACTCTCTGAGCGAGCCTTGTAGCTTTGTCCCAATCATTGTGTGTCCCTTGTATAACCAATGGAGTCATGCCAGTATGTACGCTCAAGCTGTCCCGACCTGAGTGAGTGCAAAACTGTGCATCTTCGTCATCAGCATTATAGCAGGTATCATTTTGTTTCAGCAAGTCTCTTAAAGAGCAGAGAGGCAGCCTTACAAGAGGGTTCGGGACGACGAATCATGAGATACAACCTGGATTGTTATATAATTACTATCATGGGCATACAGAACAAAGTAGCGATCATAACCGGCGCGGGCAGCGGGATTGGGCAGGCCACGGCACAACGCTTCGCGCGTGCTGGAGCGCGTGTGGTTCTCTTTGGCCGGACAGAGGAGGCACTGGAAGCCACAGCCGCGCAAATTCGCGGCGCAGGAGGAGAGGCGCTGGTAGTCCAGGGAGACGTGGCGCTTGAGGAGAACGTGCGCGATCTGTTCCAGCGCGCACTTGATACCTACGGACGGGTCGATATCCTGATCAATTGTGCGGGCGTGGTCGCGGTCAGGCCGTTCGCGGAAATGGATGTGGAAACGTGGGATCGCGTGCTGAATATCAATCTTCGTGGGACCTTCCTCTGCTGTCGCGAGGCATTTAGAGCTATGGCCAGGCAGAATGGAGGAGTGATTCTCAATATTTCTTCGCTCTCCGGCGTGAAAGGAGTAGAGAAGTTTCCCGGCCTGAGCGCCTATAACGTTTCCAAAGCTGGCGTGGCGAGTCTGACCGAAATCCTCGCAGTCGAGGGCAAGGCGCAGAATATTCACGTCGCGGCGGTGAGTCCCGGCGCGGTGGATACAGAAATGCTACGCCAGGCCGCTCCCCACTTAAAGGCAGGCATGACGCCGGAGGAGATGGCTGAAATTTTGCTCTTTATGGCCGGTGACGCCGGGCGTCTTCTCAGCGGAACAAACCTGGAAATCTTCAGCAACGCGTAAATGCTGTCACGCAAAGTGACAGAAAAATAAAGGAGCGAGCAATGGTCTACCTGACGAGGCGCGCGACATTTAGCGCCGCGCACCGCCTGTGGAGCGAGCATCTGACAGAGGCAGAGAATTATGCAGTGTATGACAAGTGCGCGAATCCGAACGGACATGGGCATAACTACATATTGGAAGTAACCGTGCGTGGCCAGCCGGACGAGCGTACCGGTATGCTCCTTAACCTGACAGAACTCAAGGGTGCTATCGAAAACGCGGTAATCAAGTGGGTAGACCATAAGCATCTGAACCGCGATGTCCCCTGGTTAGAGGGCATCATTCCAACGACCGAGATGCTGGTGATGGCTTTCTGGCGGCGGCTGGAAACGGCGCTCCCGGCGAGAATGCTCTACGAAGTCAAGCTGCACGAAACAGAGAACAACATCGCGGTCTATAGGGGAGAAGAGCAGGCATGAGAATCGCGCTGGTTGCGCCTCTGGTTTCGCCGATTGCTCAGCCATATCTAGGCGGCGCGCAGGCTCTCGTGGCCGACCTTGCGCGCGGATTGCAGAAATGCGGGCACCGCATCACGCTTTTCGCTCGTGCCGGATCGCAGGTAGAGGGAATTAGAATTGAGGATATCCAGGTCCCTGAGAACGTGCGTCCGGCAACTTTCTCT
Organism: Ktedonobacteraceae bacterium; assembly: GCA_035294465.1. GTDB lineage: Bacteria > Chloroflexota > Ktedonobacteria > Ktedonobacterales > Ktedonobacteraceae > Paraktedonobacter. Next base: position 10,031 of record DATGKW010000182.1, read on the forward strand.
CCCTCGCTCAAAGAAGGAATTGCCGACCCCGGCTTTTTCGCGCAAGCTCATCTCTTTCTGGAACTATTTCTACAGCTGCGGCGGCGCAGCCACGAATTTGATCTGATCCACATACACGCTTTTGACTGGCCTGCTTACGTGTGCAGCGCGTTAGTTCTGGAGACGCCGGTGCTGCACACGCTGCATTTGCCGGCTGTTGCAGGTGAGATCAACGAGGCCCTGCGCGTACTGAATCGGCAGGGGCATCCACTCGTGCTGAGTACTGTCTCTCAGAGTTGTGCGCGCAGTTACGCCCGCTACACCCCGATTGACTACGTTGTGTACAATGGACTGGATGTCGAAGCTATCCCTTTTCAGGCGACTATAGCAAACCATGCTCCGCTGCTCTGCGCAGGCAGAATCGCTCCAGAGAAAGGCGTCGAAGACGCCATCGAGATTGCCGAAAGGGCAAACTGTCCCCTGGTCATCGCCGGTGGCATTTACGACCAGGAATATTACCGGCAGCGCATCGCCCCTCGACTCGCGCGAACAGGCGCGCGTATTACATATGTGGGTCAGATTGAACGAGAGGCATTATGGAGGCTGATGGGCCAGGCGGCAGCGCTGCTCTGCCCGATTGCCTGGGATGAGCCATTCGGGTTGGCAGCCGTCGAAGCTATGGCGACAGGTACGCCGGTCATTGCCTTTCGCCGCGGAGCTATGGAAGAGATCATTGCTCATGGCGAGACAGGCTTTCTGGTTGAACCAGGCGAGTGCGCCCAGGCCGCCGCGCTGGTCGATGACCTGGTGGATATCCCGCGAGCACGCTGCCGGGCACATGTCGAAGAAAACTTTACTCTCGACAAAATGATCGCGGACTATGAGGAGGTCTATAGAGAGATAGCCGGTTAATGCTTCTCAAGAGGATTGTGGAGTTGATACCTCGGCGGGCAGATCAGGCTCGTCTACAATACCGGATACGTCGATAAAGAGCAGGCGCATATCGAAGAGTGCGTGTACGATCATGGGCAAGAACAGGCTGCCGGTAAAGTAGTAGAGGAAGCCAAAGGCCAGACCCATCAGCCCCGTGCCGACCACGCCGGCCAGCTTCTGATAGATATGCCCGATCCCAAAAAGCACCCCGGCAATAATAATTGCTACGAAGAGGGGAACATGCGGGAAAATATACGCCAGGTAGGCTGGCATAAAGCCACGATAGAGCAACTCTTCGCAGAAACCGGCGGTCATAGAGAGCAATATCCACAGCCCGCGTTCCTTCGAGGTGCGTGGCAGCATATACAGCGGCCCCGACATGCTCTGGCGAAGCTGTGCGCGCCCTTCAGCAGTGCGCGCGACAAAGCGAATATAAAGAGCCTGCCCATAGAAGATCAGAATCAGGATCAGCGCAAGAGATGCGGCCAGGACTGTATTGGTTGGCTCCCGCAAGCCGAGGCGTTGCGCGGACCACCCCAGGCCAACAAGAATGATTACCAGAGGGATCAGCATCGACCACTGGCCAAGCATTCCCTTGACGTAGAAGCCAGCGCGCAACTCTGGATGGCGTGCAATCCGTCGCATCAACACGCGGTAGCGCCTGGCCCCGCGAATGGGCACCACAATAATCAGAAAAAGGATGAGTAGATGCGCGAGATTTGTCGCAAACCATACCATGAGCAACCTCCCGGCTCTCGTTCCAAACGAACTTGTTATTCTTCTCAGTCAAAAACGCTGCTGAGTTCTCCAGGGTATTATACAGCATATGGTAGATAATTGTCAGACCGAAAATAAGAAGCCCCGAAGTGAAGAAGACTTCGAGGCTTGAAACAAATCGAGACATCCATGCCTGATCAGCAGTAGGGTAAGGGAAATATACCATACGTTTCTTACGCGAATCAAGTGCTCAAATGTACTATTTAATCATGAATATATATCGTTCTATCGCATTTTCGTCACGTGATAGAATAGAATATCTGGATAAGTACAAGGATATAGATCGGCTTGCCGGCTTATTTTATTATTAATAATGGGCAAGGGCTGTATATAAATTTGGATGGGCGCATTTGCGCATTCACCATTGCGGCCGCATCCCTTTCCGTATCGATATCAGGACCCATCGCTGTATCCTGTGCATCGCCGACGAAGTTTACATAAGTGGATACGAATCGAGCTAAGAACGTTCTGAGAGATTGGAGGAGACTTTTATCATGCTTGCCCAGGAACACCCCGCTTTACCCGATCAGCAGCAACTCGCACTGATGCATCGTTACTGGTGCGCAGCCAACTATCTAACGGTAGGGCAGATCTATCTCCAAAATAACCCCTTGCTCAGAGAGCCGCTGCGCCCGGAGCATATCAAGCCGCGCCTGCTAGGACACTGGGGAACCTCGCCCGGCCTCAGCTTCATCTACCTTCACCTTAACCGGCTGATTCGCGAATACGGAGTCAGCGCGATCTACCTGACCGGACCAGGGCATGGCGGTCCGGCACTTATCGCCAATGCCTATCTGGAAGGAACCTACAGTGAGATCTATCCGCAGATTTCGCAGGATGAGGAAGGCATACGCCGGCTCTTTCGCCAGTTCTCCACGCCCGGAGGGGTACCCAGCCATGTAAGCGTGCCCACACCTGGCTCTATTCACGAGGGGGGCGAACTGGGCTACGTGCTCGCCCACGCCTACGGAGCTGCCTTTGACAATCCTGATTTGCTGGTGGTCGCCGTGATAGGTGATGGAGAGGCAGAGACAGGACCATTAGAAGGCTCCTGGAAAGGATTGAAATTTCTCAATCCTGTGCGTGATGGGGCGGTATTGCCCATTTTGCACCTGAATGGATATAAAATTTCTGGCCCAACCGTGCTGGGACGTACTTCTGATGACGACATTCGTGAGCTACTCAGCGGACATGGCTACGACGTGCATTTTGTCGAAGGGGACGACCCCATGACTATGCATCGCCTCTTCGCCGAGACGCTGGAAAACTGCTATGCCAGTATTCGCCGCTACCAGCAGGAGGCACGCAGCCACGGCTTCACAGAGCGACCGCGCTGGCCTGTGATTGTCCTGCGCACTCCCAAAGGCTGGACAGGACCAGAAGTAATCGATGGCGTGCAGATTGAAGGCACATTCCGCTCGCACCAGGTGCCCGTCGCGGATGTGCGAGCCAATCCCGAACACCTGCAAATCCTGGAAAGCTGGATGAGAAGCTACCTGAACGAAAACATCTTTGATGACCAGGGACGCCTGCTTCCCGAACTGGCCTCGCTCGCGCCCACAGGCGAGAAGCGCATGAGCGCCAATCCACACGCCAACGGCGGCAAGCTGCGGATCGACCTGGATCTGCCAGCATTCACCGATTATGCTCTGGATGTACCCAAACCTGCCACCGAGCGGCACGAATCAACCCGCCAGCTAGGGCTCTACCTGCGCGACATTTATGTGAGAAACGCGAAGCAGCAGAATTTTCGCCTCTTCTGTCCGGACGAGACAAATTCTAATCGCCTGGGCGCGGTATTCGAGGTCGAGAATCGCTGCCTTGTCGAAAAGACTTTGCCCAATGATGACCACGTATCCCCCGATGGGCGAGTGATGGAGGTCCTGAGCGAGCATCTATGCGAAGGCTGGCTGGAGGGCTACCTGCTCACCGGGCGTCACGGCCTGTTCGCCACTTACGAAGCCTTCGCCATGATTGCCGACTCGATGATCATCCAGCATGCCAAGTGGTTGCAGGAGTCGTTAAAACTGCCCTGGCGCGCGCCCATCTCGTCTTTGAATCTCCTGCTTACCTCAACCTGCTGGCGCAATGACCATAACGGGTTTAGTCACCAGGGACCGGGCCTGATCGATACTGTGCTCTCGCGCAAAGGCGAAATTGCGCGCATCTATCTGCCGCCCGATGCCAATTGCCTGCTCTCGGTAGCCAATCACTGCCTGCGCAGCCGCAACTACGTCAACCTGATCGTAATCGATAAGCAGCCGCAGTTGCAATGGCTCTCGATGGACAGAGCCATTGAGCATTGCACACGCGGGCTTTCTACCTGGGACTGGGCCAGCAACTGCGGAGAGCTTGAGCCGGATGTGGTGCTGGCCTGTGCCGGCGATATTGTGACTATGGAGACGGTGGCTGCCGCGTGGTGGTTACGTCATCACCTGCCCGAACTCAAGGTCCGGGTTGTGAATGTGGTAGACCTGATGACTCTTTATACCAGGGATGCGCATCCACATGGTCTTGACGAGGCTACTTTTATCGAGCACTTTACCGAAGATAAGCCAGTGGTTTTTGCCTTCCACGGCTATCAGCGCGCGATCCACGAACTTGTTCATGGGCGGCCGAACGCCGCGCGCTTCCACGTGCGCGGCTATAACGAACAGGGCACGACAACCACTCCGTTCGATATGGTTGTGCTCAATGAGGTCAGCCGCTACCATCTCTGCATGCTTGCCATGCAGCACGCTCCCCGCGTCCACGCGCTGACCGCGCCTTTGATCCAGGAATGCGAAAAAATGCTGGCCAGACATTATACCTACGTGCGCGAGCACCTGGAGGATATGCCGGAAGTGCGCGACTGGGTGTGGACAGATTAGCGTAACAATTCCTGAATGGAGCGACGCTGCTTGCTCGCGTCGTATGTTTCCACGACGCGAGCAAGCAGCGTCGCTCCATTCCAAAATTTGAGGGAAACTCATGAAGATTCTTGTGCTCAACGCTGGTTCCAGTAGCCAGAAGATTCGCCTGTACGACCTTGCCGAGGACTCCAGCCCGCCGGAGACGCCGCCGCCCGCGCTCTGGGCCGCGGACGCCGACTGGACTGGCAAAGCCGGCAAGGTGACGGTTACGCTGACCTGCGGGGGAGAGATATCAACCAGCGAGCAGCCCCGGGGCAAACGCGTGGAGATCCTGAGATCTCTGCTCCAGGCCCTCTGGCAGGGCGATAAGACGGCGGTGAAGCGACCGGGGGATATCACTGTGATTGGTCATCGCGTCGTCCATGGAGGCGCGAAATATCGGGAAAGTGTATGGGTGACGCGAGAGGTGCAGAACGACTTGCGGCAGCTTGTCCCCTTTGCGCCGCTGCACGAACCGGCCAATCTCGAAGGCATCCAGGTAATAGAGAGTCTGTTCGGCAACGTTCCGCAGGTAGCTGTGTTCGACACGGCCTATCATAGCCATATGCCGCTGGTCGCGCAGGTCTATCCCGGCCCTTATGCCTGGTTCGAGCAGGGCATTCGTCGCTATGGGTTTCACGGGATCAGTCATCAGTACTGCGCGCGTCGCAGCGCAGAGATCCTGGGCAGAGAGCTTACTTCTCTGCGTATCGTTACCTGTCACCTGGGCAATGGCAGCTCGCTGGCCGCGACTCTCGAAGGGAGGAGTATAGACACGACTATGGGCTTCACTCCGCTCGAAGGGCTGATGATGGGCACGCGCTCAGGATCGCTTGATCCGGCCATTTTGCTCTACTTGCAGCGCGAACAAGGGGCCACACCGGAAGCGCTCGAAGATATCCTCAATCATCAATCCGGCCTCAAAGGCATCTCCGGCATTTC
>DATGKW010000183.1:0-9845 GCA_035294465.1 Ktedonobacteraceae bacterium
TGTGGATAACCCAGGCATTTTGTGGATAACTCTTCATTCGCTTCCTTCAATTTGACAGAGTTATCCACATAAGTTTTCTGAAAAATCGATGAAACTGACTTATCCACACAAAATGTGGATAACTTATCCACACTTTCCACATGCCTTTCCAGTAGATACATATAAATATCTATATATAAGACTTGTCCACACTTTTTGTGGATAACTTATCCACAAACCGCCAGAATCTGGGGATAACCTGTGGATTGTCTGTGGATTATCCCCGGAAAGTTATCCCCATTTTGTGGATAACTTATCCACATCTCTGTGAGTATGGGGATAACCACCGGCAGTTATCCCCATAGCATGGCAAATTATCCCCACTTTATCCCCATTCTATCCACAGGTTTTTGGGCTATGAAAGCATCTCTACTAATGTCTCCATGAGGCTCCAGTGGCCGAAAGATGGCAAAACGCCCCTTGCGAAAAAAGCAAGTTATCCACATATCCACAGCCCCTACTACTGCGTCTATACTTTTATAAAAATATAAAAAGATTAGTAGTATAATAATAGGGGCTGTGGATATGTGGATAACTTGTCTCCCAGGAAAAAGGAGGCGCCCTTTTCGTCACTAGCCAGCACGGAATATTTTTCCCCCATCTTGCGTTATCGATTGTGCTTGCTGGCGCAGTTCTCTCTTGTCCCGTGAGAGCGTAGAAGGGATATTCAAGGGGATAACTCTTCCTACTCTTTCTTTCCTGGGCAAAATGGTAAGTACTTACCAATCCCAACGGCTTATGCGCGACTTTCTGCAAAATAACTCGTTATATCTGGTGTGAGATACAGAGATTTCCCTCGTATGCCATGTATATTCTGTTTTTGCTGAAAGGTGCGGCATGTCATCTCTCATTGAAACCATCAAAGCAAAAGTAGATCTGGTTGAGGAGATCGGGCTGGTCGTGGCTCTGCGGAAATCGGGTAGATCTTACACGGGTCTCTGCCCGTTTCACAACGAGCGCACCCCCTCGTTCCACGTGTTTGCAGAGTCTCAAACTTGGTACTGCTTTGGCTGCAAGGAGAGTGGAGACGTCTTCACCTTCGTTGAGAAACAGCAGGGAGTCGAGTTTCAGGACGCATTGCTCTATCTGGCTGAAAAAGCTGGAGTGTCGCTCGACGAGCATTCCGGCCGAGACTTCCAGGAGGACCGCGAGATTCATGCGCAGAAAGAGCGCCTGCGCAAGCTCAACGAAGACGCGCTGCTCTGGTTTCATCAGGCCCTTCTGCGCTCCCGCGAGGCTGCTGAGGCCAGGGCCTACTTGCAGGAGCGGGGCATCAGTTCCGAGTCTGTGATGGCTTTCAGCCTGGGCTATGCACCTGATCGCCGGGACAGCCTGTGTACGTATCTGCTGGCTCAGGGCTATACCGAACGTGAGCTGATCAGCGGGGGTCTGGCGAGAGAAAGCGAACAGGGCCTGGGAGAGCCGCGTGGGCAAGGTGTGTTCGATTATTTTCGTAACCGCCTGATCTTCCCCATTCGGGATACACGCGGCAAGGTCATAGGCTTTGGTGGGCGCATTCTAGGAGAGGGACAGCCAAAGTATCTCAATTCGCCTCAGACGCTGCTGTTTGAGAAAAGCGCTGTGCTTTATGCTCTAGATATGGCCAGGGAGGCTATCAAGCAGGAGCAGCAGGTCATTATCGTCGAGGGGTATGTGGATGCGATAATTGCCCATCAGTATGGGACAAAGCAAACGGTTGCCTGTATTGGCAGCGCAATTACTGAGAAGCATATTCGACAACTCAAGAAACTGACCCGGCAGGTGACGCTCGCGCTTGATCCTGACGACGCCGGCGTAGCGGCTACTGAACACGGCATTCAGGAAGCTCTCAAGGGCTTTGATCGTACCATCGTCCCTGCGCCTCTGCCGGCAGGAAATCAGGCCAGTGGGCGTTCGGCTCGTCGGAACCACGAGCCACAGGGAATCATTCGCCTGGAAGAGCAGATAGATGCCGAGATCAATGTGTTACAACTGCCTCCAGGAGAAGATCCCGACGAAGTAATCCGGCGTGATTTCGCCATCTGGGAGCACGCGGTGAAACACCCGTTGCCCCTGATCGATTATTACTTTGTCGCGCGAACCGCCGGTTTAAACCTGCGTGAACCTGCGGGCCAGGCTGAAGCGGCCAAACGACTTTTGCCGGTTGTGGCGGCAATCTCTGATCGAGCCAGGCGCGATGCCTATTTGCACCAGCTTGCTCGCAAGCTACGTATGGACGAACGTAGCCTGAACGATGATCTGATGCGTATCCTGCATAGGGCGCCCGTAGCGGGTACCATAGCCAGGTTTAGCGAGCGCTTCACCGCTGGAGGGAGGAAAGAACTCTCTGGTCGGGAAGGCGCGGCCAGTGAAACTGCCTATCCGGCCGGTGCAACGAAAGGAGTGGAAAATCAGCCAGAAGCGACAAGAATAGCTGGGTTTGACAGGCCAGGAAGAGATAAGTTACAATTGGAAGACTACCTATTAGGGCTACTCTTGCACCATCCCGAATTAAGTAAAGAAGTTTGTGCTATAATAAACGATGGTGACTTTGCAGGGACAGACACGCGAGAGTTGTACCGCATTTTCAACTCGACGTATCAACGTGGTTCTACCCCCTTATCTCAACCCTGGGAAATGCTTGTGCCCGCTGCCTTGCAGGAAACGGTCGAACGGGTACGCAGGCGTGTTGAACAAAAGTCATCAGCAGATATGGCGAGCCTGATGAAAGAGGCCAGGCAGGGTGCTTTCAGGCTAAAGCGCGCGCGCTTGTTACAATCTGAGACGGAATTACGTTTCCTCTTAAAAGAGGCCGAAGAAGTGGGCGATGCTACAACAGAGCGCTTGCTATGGCATCGAGTTATGGATGTGGCGCGGGAGCTACGCACTATAGATACTGCAATGCCCTTGCATGGATAAAGCATGTAGGTATTTGCTCCAAAAAAGCCTGATAGTGGCAAAAGCGAAATCATTTTTTGTATGAACTTGTATGAGGAGACAGGATTAATCGTTCTTATTCGTTATATCCTAACGCCTGTTCTCTGAAGGGGGATGTCAAGAATGGTGAATCAAGAACAAGAGGTGCTTGATCTCGTTGGCGAAGGCCGTGGCGATGTCACGACAGACAAGCTGAGAGATGTGTTTGTAGTGGAGGCGTTTGATGACCAGGCTATCTTAGGCGAGACGGATACGGTGTTCGATATTGGCGATATTGGTAGTCATGCTCACGTAGCAACGGCAGAAGAAAGCTTTGCCACTTCTGTCGAAGTTCCTGAGTCGTTTGACTTGTTTAAATTACAGGACGAAGAGACTATGGATGCCCTGGACCCAACCAAAGAGCCGCCCGTAGACTGGGAGCCGGGACCTGAGGATGTGGAAGACGCCGAGATGGCCCAGGCTAAGTGGGATGAGCTGCCCGATGGCTTTGGAATCGTAGTTGCGGATCTTGAGAGCAGCCTGGATGATCCTGTACGCATGTACCTGCGCGAAATCGGGCGCGTCCCCTTGCTTTCCGCAGAAGAAGAGGTGCGCCTGGCCCAACGTATGGAGCGTGGTCGGGCTGAGATGCTCAAGCCTCCTATGAGCCGAAACTATCGCATTGTTGAGGACGGTGAGGAGGCTCAACGTCGCTTAACTGAAGCTAACCTGCGCCTGGTTGTAAGCGTGGCAAAAAAATATATTGGTCGCGGTATGAGCCTGCTGGACCTGATCCAGGAGGGGAATATCGGTCTGATCCGCGCTGTAGAGAAATTCGATCACACCAAAGGGTTTAAGTTCAGCACATACGCGACCTGGTGGATTCGCCAGGCGATTACGCGCGCAATCGCAGACCAGGCACGCACGATTCGCATTCCCGTGCATATGGTTGAGACGATCAACCGCTTGATCCGCATTAGCCGCCGCCTGTTGCAGGACCTCGGCCGCGAACCTACCTCCGAGGAGATCGCCGCACAAATGGAGATCACTCCGGAGAAGGTGCGCGAGATTATTAAGGTGAGCCAGGAGCCGGTGAGCCTGGAGACGCCAATCGGCGAGGAGGAGGACAGCCACCTGGGCGATTTCATTGAGGATCATACCGCCCTCGCTCCTGCCGATGCTGCCAGCCACCAGTTGCTCAAAGAGCAGGTGGAGGACGTGCTGGATAGTCTGACCGAGCGCGAGCGCAAGGTGCTGCAGCTGCGTTTTGGTCTGGATGATGGCCGCAGCCGCACGCTGGAGGAAGTGGGCAAGGAGTTCCATGTGACCCGCGAACGCATCCGCCAGATCGAGGCCAAGGCTCTGCGCAAACTGCGCCACCCCAGCCGCAGCCGCAAGCTGAAAGATTACCTGGATTAGTTTGTGTAGAGCACTAAAGAGAACAGCCGGCTTCATTTGATAAATGAAACCGGCTGTTCTCTTTAGTGGATCAAGCAATCCAGGATGAACATTCTAAGATTATGTCGTTATGATCTCATAATCGAAGACGCAAGCGGAAAAGTTCTGGCGTAAATAACCAGGCAAAAACGTGTGTTGGGCGAAAGATTGCGAGCTATAAAATGAGAGTGCCCGCGAGAGGACTTGAACCTCCAACCAATCGATTAAGAGTCGAGTGCTCTGCCATTGAGCTACGCGGGCTTAACTGACGGCACCAGTATACCATAGCCTGTAGAAGAACGCAAGCTTCAGTTTGTCCACCCCCGGTGGTCCTGGACTCTTGCTTTTCATAGAATATTCATGCTAATATATAAACGAAAATTTGATAAACTTTTGTTTATATGATAGGAGCGCAGGCACTGGATGGATGAATGGAAAGACCTGAAAGCTGCTATAAAAGCTCTGGCCGGAGTGACACGCCTATCAATGGTCTATCACCTGGCCAAACAACCAGAGATGACGGTGACAGACCTGGCAGAGATCCTGGGCCTGAGCCAGCCGTTGGTCTCGTGGCATCTGCGTAAGCTTAAGCGCGCGGGACTGGCCGAAACCAGGCGGGTAGGCCGGCAGGTCTACTGCTCGCTCAATACAGCATACTTCCATCTCTGCCTGCAACGTTTGGCACTGCTGGTTGATCCTACCTCGCGGATTGAAACGCTGCCAGTGGGAGCCGCTCTCATTGAGGCCGAGATGAGTGCCGAGAATTGAATATGTCTCCAGGTAAAGGCATGGGAATGCGCAGCGATTGTTCCTCTCTATTCCGACGAGAACATTTTTAACCACTGCTTTACCGTGCCTTAAAACGTATACTTAACAAGAGCGTGCTAAGGTATGTAGTGAGTGGGAAAGGCAAGGATGAAGAGGAAACTGTTTTGCGGGGTAATTCCCCAACCAGGGAAGGGAATGTGTATGCAAGAATGCGCGCGCTAAAGCTCGCATTCCTGGCCAAACGAGCAGGGAAAATCCCCTGTCTGGAAAGAGTAGCATGACCACGAACATCAACAATAAAACAGACGAGATGCTGGTAAGCAACGCGACAAATGGTACAGCAATGCTGAAGAAGCGGCGTCAGATGACACAGCAGCAGGCATATGATGCAGGCAAGCTGGGTCGCGCCGATCTCCATATGCACAGTACCTATAGCGACGGTCTTGGGACGATTCAACAGGTACTGGATTATGCCCAGAAAAATACGGACCTGAATGTGATTGCGCTCACCGACCACGACGTAATCGAAGGAGCCTTACGCGCGCGTGATCTGTGGGCAAAGGGGAATTACCGCTTCGACTTCATTGTAGGAGAAGAGGTGAGCACCAGGTCGGGGCATCTGCTGGCGCTCTTTATCGAAAAGCTCATCCCTCCACATTTAAGTATGGAGGAGAGCATTGATCTGATTCACGCGCAGGGTGGGTTAGCTGTGATTGCCCACCCCTTGAATCAGATCTTCCGCCACAGTTGCCCGCGTTCTGTCCTGGATCGGATCAAGGCTTCGCAGAACGTCTGGTTAGATGGGATTGAGACGTGGAACGCGAGTTTCTGCGGGATCTACGCGAACCGGGTGGCGATGCAGAGCAATCGCGAGAGCTATGGCTGGCCAGAGTTGGGCAATAGCGATGCGCATACACTGGGGGCTATTGGAAGAGGTTGTACCTGGTTCGCCGGGGAAAACGCCCTCGATCTGCGCGCAGCGGTTGAAGCGGGTGAAACAGCGCCAGGTGGTAAGCTCTGGAACATGAACACGTATCTGCGTCTGGCAGGCTATCACCTGGGAAAACATGGCCGGCGCGTCGTGCGCATGGAGCGCATAACCTTTGGGCGGCGCGAGCGCGTTGCTTGAACAAAGCAGGAGGCAGATTCTCCCTTGCTTTCCGAACAGAAGTTCCTGTAGGTTGTTTTATGGATAAAGTGTGATACAATAGGGCTATGTTTAGCAGACTTGTACAGCAAAGAGCTCGCCTGATTGTCGCAGCAATTGTGCGGCCATTGGCCCGGCTGGGGATCACTCCAAATACAGTGACCCTGCTAGGGTTGCTATTGAGTATTGTGACTGCTGCTGTGATCGCATCTGGATATATTATAGCCGGGGGCGTGCTTGTACTGTTTGCTGGCATTTTTGACATGTTTGATGGGGCTATGGCTCGTGTCCGCAATGCTGCCACTACCTTTGGCGCATTTCTGGATTCTACGCTAGATCGCTATTCTGAGAGTATTATCCTGGCCGGTTTGCTTTATTACGCTCTCCAGCGGCCAGGTTTGCACGAAGCTCTGTGGCCCTGGGCAGATGAGCAGCAGTGGATGATTGCCTTGATCTTTGTGGCTGCGGTTGGCTCGCTTATGGTGAGTTACACAAAAGCGCGCGCCGAGGGCCTGGGATTGGAATGCAAGACTGGCTTGCTGGCTCGCCCCGAACGTGTCGTTCTTCTGGCTATTGGATTCTTAACAGGCACAACTATCTGGGCGTTGACGCTCCTGGCAGTTTTATCACATGTGACTGCCATTGAGCGCATTATTCATGTGTGGCGCGCGGCGAAGCAGGTGGGAAAGAAGCAAGCAGTGGAGCAACTCCCTGCCGACAAACCTGCACGAGGAACAGATAAGAAAGATGTGCCAGGTCGGCCATTGCCGATTGCGGCGGACGATCAGGGAGGAGCGTCCGCCAATTCTGTGTCTACCGGTTTGCCGCCGTTGACCGGTAGTATGCGTCACGATTAAAGACAACGGCATAGAGTGGGAAACGGACCGGATTGCAGTAGTAGCGTGAGATAGCCTGTCCGAGAATACGTTAAGAAGGCGGAGATATGAGCCGCCGGGGCATGCACAACGCGGATCGGTGGAAAGCGTATGCGAAAGGTATTGTGCGAAAGAGTAAAAAAGAGCCTGTACTGCTAGCCTTCGACCGAACACCCGTTGCGGAAGCGTGTTTCCTTCCCGTCCTGGCTGGCATACAGCTGGATCGGCATAAGGATACCTGAGACGATGCGCGAGTCTTTGATACTCGCCTGAGACATCTTCAATTCAATATTCTCTCTGGCTCAAGGGCATAGTCTGATGGCAAGTGCCTGCGCTCCGGTCCGTTAGTACTGAGACTGGAGACCTTAGTGATAACAGAACATACGCATTCAGAGAACAACGACTGGCAAGAGTCAGGCGGAGAACAGCAGTCTGTCTCCGAAATCTCCACGCCGTCTCCAACCGTGGAAGCCCCTGAGATGGATGCAGCCGCTCACGAAGCAGAGCAAATATCGAACGCGGAAAAGACCTCGGCTGCGGCAGCAGATGACGACAAACCTGCTTCTGATCAAGCGGGAGGTCATGCAGAGCCGCCTGTCGCTCAAATCTCTGGCGATCAGACGACCGGAAGTGAGACTCTCCTCCACGCTTTCGGCGCAGCCGCAGCCGATTCTGCAAATGCGGCAATTTCTGATTTTAACCAGCCTGGCTCACCAGGAAACAGCCCTTCAGCGCTTTTTGTCCTGGAGGGAGCGTCGCCTTTGCTTGAGCAAGGGGCGGTCAGACCTTTCACCGACTTTATTACAGAGTTTCGCCAGACAGAGGAACGCTTGAGCGCGTTACTCAAGGAACAGAGCGCTTCTTTTCCGGCTTTGTTGGAGGGCAGCGAAAGCGCAAAAGAACCGGCTGACCTCTCAAACGCCGAGACGCGCGCGCAGGCGGGAAACGGTGTTCCCGCAGACAGTAATGGGAGCGGGCAAGCAGAGAGCATACCGGAGGCAAGCAGCACGGCTGAAGCGCCGGTGACACCGCCAGCCGAACGCCCAGTCTCGCCGCTTCTCCGTCCACCAACGCGCCCGCGCTTGCCGCGTCATGTCCGGCACCGAATAGAAGAGGCTGCGCAGCCGGAGGAGCAGCGCGTGGAACAGCCTGAACCGGTAGTGACCCAGTCTGAGCCAGCAGCGGCCCCGCCCACAGAAGCGGCAGCGGCCGAGGAACCTCACGTCGAGGAGCCTGTTCGCCCGGCACGCCGGTATCGTTTTGATAGGCCCGCTGCCACTGCTAGCGCAAGTTTGCCAACAGCCAAAGTACACGCGCCGTCGTTCCCAACCCCAGCAGCCGAGAGCAAAGAGAAGCAAGGTATGACCGTTATCGCGCATGCCGAAGGTGGAATGAGTATTGAACTGGCGGATCGCTCAGAGATGAGTGGGGTTACTACCTCGGACCTGCCGGAGCAGAGAATACCTCCTCAGGAAGCGGTTCCCGCGAGTGCTGAGGCGAATGCGCCCTCACCATCTGAGCGCCGGCGTCGCAACGGCCACGAGCGCCAGCGCGAGAAAGAGCCAGCCGCTACGACAACAATCGTGCCGCCTCCATCAGCATCCGAGCTGGCTGCGCTAGAGGTTGAGACCGTGTCGGCATCCTTACCGGATGTTGCAATCGAGGATCTACCGCCTCTGGAATATTCTGAACTGCAAGCTGCCAGTTCACGCCGTCGTCGTCGTCGCCGCGCCGGAAGTGCTAGTGTGGCCGCTACGAACGGAGCAGGCGCTTCTAAAGTGACGCCAGACCTTGTTGCCCCTCCGTCCCCGGCTGCTCCGGCAAAGGACGCGCTTGCATCTCCGTCGCAAGCCTATAACATTGTTTCTGGTTATACAGTGAGCCAGATGAATCAGGGCAACGGTCTCGCGGGACCGTTCATGGGGCCGGAGCCGTCACCCGCTCGCGGCAGTATGTTTAGCCCGCCCCCCTCGCTCCGGCAGGTGCGCAATGAGGTCCTGAGAAGCACGCCTCCTCAGCAGGTCAAGTCCGGCGAGATCCCGATGATGTCACCGGCTTCGGTGCATTATCTGGCAAACGCCATAGGGCAGGCCATTCAGACGCAGACGGATCGCATGGTGGCGGAGTTGCGGCGTGCTAACCAGATCCCCACAAACGTTTCGGTTTCTCTGCCGCCATTCCCTTCCACTGAGCGCGTGGGCGTTTTTGTGGATGTCGCGAATCTGCTCTACTCAGCGCGAACTCTGCGCCTGACTGTCGATTTCGGCAAATTGCTCGATTTCCTGCGCGGCAATCGCCGCCTGGTGCGCGCGCAAGCCTATTGTCCTACCAGCCCGCAACCAGGGGACGACCAGATGTTCCTGCAGGCTGTGAAGGGCCTGGGCTATCGCATCACGACGAAAAACTATAAGACCTTCTCTAGCGGAGCTAAGAAAGCAGACCTGGACCTGGATCTCTGCATGGATGTGGTGCGCCTGGTCGAGGGCAAAGCTGTCGATTGTATTGTGCTGGTAAGCGGCGATGGTGACTTTATCCCCATGCTCGATTACTGCTCGGATCACGGGGTACGCGTTGAGGTAGCTGCTTTCGACGAATCGCTCTCAGCGGTCCTGCGCCAAAGCTGCGATCTCTTCATAAACCTTTCTATGCTGGAAGAGATCCGCGCGTAATTTCTTCATAATACA
>DATGKW010000184.1:0-21101 GCA_035294465.1 Ktedonobacteraceae bacterium
AACCACACCACCTTAGATTAGAGTTTGCTGAGAAGCTGCTGTCCCGCTTGCTATTTGCCTTTCCCCGTGGCATAGTAATAGTGTCTCCAGTGAGTAGAGGTGCCACGAAAATTGGAGGCCGCCAGGGGGTGTAGGAGCGCGATAAATCGCAAGCGAAACGAAGGGCCGCGCACCCGAAGGACCTGGCGCAGACCTGCAAAGGGGGAAGTAGTCCTTCACAAACCCAGAGCAGGCAACTGAGAGCAAGCCCGGTGACGAGAGAAGTACAATCTCGTACCAGGCTTGCTCATTTTACTCTCTCTTCTTTTCCTCTACAATCCGTTGGAGCGGCCTTGCTACCATCGCGGGCGTTCCAGGCGATACTGTTGCCTCAGTGCTTTCAGTCTGGCGCGACGCTCCCACTC
Source organism: Ktedonobacteraceae bacterium (assembly GCA_035294465.1). Lineage (GTDB taxonomy): Bacteria > Chloroflexota > Ktedonobacteria > Ktedonobacterales > Ktedonobacteraceae > Paraktedonobacter. Next base: position 405 of record DATGKW010000184.1, read on the forward strand.
GGCCCTATGCCTGCGTTTGTCTATCCCGAAGAGTGCAGAGATGATAGCACCCAGCAGGCGTAGAAAGAAGATAACGATAGCGAAAGCAAGAAAGCCTGCAACAACCAGAAAAAAGAGAAGCATCGAGGGCGGGATGGCGGGAAAGAAGGCGCTGATCTGCTGGAACCAGGCAGTGATCTGTTGCAAAAAAGTGTGCGGCATGGGGTGCGCTCTCTTTAGACTCTCCATGAGTTGCCCTCCTGTTTCCAGGAAGGTTGCACATGGCCTCGGCGAACTTTTCCCTACAGATTTGAAAGAACGATAGGAGAGCAAGAAACAGCCTGCCTTATTGTATCATATTGTATCAAAAGGCTTGCATCATCTATGCAGGCATAACTGCGCGGTTAAACGAGCTGGAGAGTTGCATACGATGAGGGCTAAGGAACCTGTTTTCACGTATGACTGCTGTACTATTTTTTTATGGCCTGGGAAAAGCGTTCTAGGGAAGAACTTCAATGGATAGCTGGCAGCGTAAGCCCTCCGAATTCAACAAAAAATGTGGCGTCTCTAGATATCCACGTTTCTTGGAACTATAATGAGAGATAGGCAGGATACGTAGGTTGGCATACAAGCCATGGACTGGAAAGCGCCGCAGGAATCATGGAAACAGAATATATCACGCAACTGCAACATATCCTGGAGCGTATGACGGTGGGAGTGGCAATCCTTGATTGTGCCACTCTGCGCGTCCTGTACGCGAACTCATATTTGACTTCTTTCTGTCCCGAACCGTGGAAGACGCTTGGACTGGTGGGCAGGCTAGCCGGGGAGATTCTGCCAGCCGATATTTACCGGCTGGCAGAACCCCTTTTCCAGCAAGTCTGCGCAGATGGGCGAAAAGTAAGCCTGGCCGAAATCCCTTATGAAGGCTTTCTGGAAACGCGCGGGCGTACCTACTGGCGTATCTCGCTAGAGCTGACTCCCGCGCCTCAAGAGATCGAAGAGAAACGCGGGCTGCTCGTGATGCTGGAGGATGTTACCAGCAGCGTGCGCGCACGCTTGCAACTGGAGGCGATTCGCCGTATTTCGGCGGCCATCGCGGGGCAATCGCCACTGCACGATGTGCTGGATCGCATTCTGCTGGCCATGCAAGAACTGGTTGGCTCGAAGCGCTGCGCGGTGCTGCTGATCGATGCAGAGGAGGACGAGGTTGTGGCGCAACGTGTATATCACGAGAACACGGATACCGGGAAACTGCTGTCCATGACCGGCCGGACAATGCCTGTGGTGACAATCGCCGCTCAGCAAGGACTGTACAAGGGCGCGGAGGATTGGCACCCGCCGGTAAGCGAGCGGCTGCTGCTTGGCGAGGTGCTGCGCACGCGACAGGCGCGGGTAGTGCCGGACACCAGCATGATCCCGGAGGTTGAGTTTCCTATTCTGGATGACTATGGCAAGCCGCGTCGTCCTGGCTCAGTTGTCTGCGTGCCGATTCTGGAAACGCTGCCGGAAGGCGTGCCCGGCGCGGTTCTGGGCACCATCGAGATCTATCACCGGCGCGCGCGCGGCCTGCCAGGCGAAGAAGTGAGGCTGCTGGAACAGTTCGCGCCGCAGGCTGGTCTGGCTATCCAGAATGCCAGACTCTTTCAGCGCACAAAGCTCCTGGCGCGTCTGGCCCGGCAGCAGGCGCACCAGTTAGAGAATGTGATGCGCGCCATCCCCGACGGGGTGATTATCTACGACGCCGACTGGCGCTTGCTCTCGATCAATCACACAGCGCGGCGCTTGCTTGGTCTCTCGGACGACGATATTGGCCTGCATATCAAACAGGCGCTCGCGCGCAGCAAGGCGCAATTTCCGCCCGACTCGCCGCTCATTTCCAACCTGATGGCCAGCATGACCCATCCCACAGACTACCAGCCGGTCGATGAATTCGAGATGACCGGGGCCGATCAGCGGGTCTACACCATGCGCCGCTCGAAGGCCCCGATCCGCGACGAGACCGGGCAGATCTTCGCCTATGTCGTTGTCTACCACGATGTGACCGAGCAGGCTGAGGCCCGCAAACAGATCGAGGCGGAAGTCAAGGCGCGTACGGCCGAACTGGCGCAGCGCAACGCCGTTTTACAGGAAACGCAAGCTACCCTCCGTTCCTATACCGACCGCTTGCGCCTCCTACTCGAACGTTTGCCGGCGGGCGTGATGTTGATCGGGATGGAGGACCACCAGGTAGGATTGATGAATAACCAGGCGGAACAACTGCTCCAGCGCATGGGCACGCACCCGTTGCAACTTGCCAGCGCGGCGCTGGAAGCTGGCCGCCCGCTGGCGGAAGCGTCTGGCATGAATATTGAGAAATTGCTCAGAGATGTTACAATGTACGATGCCGCGGGCGCGGTTGTGCCATACGAGGCGCAGCCACTCTACCAGGCCCTGCACCGGGGCGTGGCAGGCGAGGCGGAACTTTCGACCCGCTTGCCGGATGGGCAGACGCTCAATCTGCTGGTCAAGGCCGCTCCCCTGCTGGACAGCGACGGTACAGCCATCAACACAGTGCTGGTCTGGCAGGATATCACCTGGATCAAAGCTATGGAGCGCGCCCGTGAAAACTTTTTCACAACTATGGCCCATGAACTTAAGACGCCGCTGGCCAACATTCGCGCCCACCTGAGCGCCTTACAGGCCCGCGACATGGCCTGGTCGCCCGAAGATCAGCTGCGTTTTCTGCGCACGGCGGATGAGCAGGTCGAGCGACTGGTTGACATGATCAACCATTTTCTCGACGCTTCGCGCGTGGAGGCCGGGGCGCTCCGTCCCGAAATGGAGCCTATTCTGCTGCCGGAGATGTTCGAGGATGTGCAAGAGCGCCTGGAAGCGCTGGTGGCCTCATCACAACGCCGGCTGGAGATCTCCGCGCCGGATACATTGCCCGCCGTATATGCCGACTATGAGCTGATCATGGGTGTGCTGATCAATTTACTGAGCAATGCTTTTCGCTACGCACCCGTAGGGGATGCGGTACACCTGGAGGCCGCGCTCAAGCTGGAAGACGGGCAGCCGTGCGGGGTGACGTTGAGCGTGACTGATCGCGGACCGGGCATCCCGCTCGCCCGACAATCCGAGCTATTTACGCGCTTCAGTACTTTCGCGGAGGCGCGACGTCCTGCGGCAGACCGGCCAGGCCAGGCTGCGGTTGACACGCCGGAGAGGCGCTCTGGTGACAAACGCTGGAGTCCCGCTACGGGTCTGGGCCTCTATATCAGCAAAGGGGTAATTGAGGCTCACGGAAGCACACTCGAACTCAGGAGCAGCCCCGGCAAGGGCACAACATTCGCATTTACGCTCCCGCTGGCCGGTCAGGCCGAGTAGGAGCCTGGATAGAGGAGGCGCCCATATGGCTACAACGGAGAAAAAGGTTCGGATTCTTTGCGTAGAGGATGACGCGCAGATGCGCAGCTTCCTGCAAGCGCAACTGCGCGCGCGCGGCTTTCTGGTCCAATCGGTGCGCGATGGAGCGCAGGCTATTGATCAGGCTGCCTTCTTTGAGCCACAACTTATCCTGCTCGATCTCTCCCTGCCCTCGCTGGATGGCCTGGAATTCCTGCGCCGCCTGCGCGAATGGAGCAGCGCACCCGTGATCATTCTCTCGGCCCACGACGAGGAACGCGTCAAGATCAAAGCGCTGGACGAAGGGGCCGACGATTATCTGACCAAGCCCTTCAGCCTGAATGAACTGCTGGCTCGCGTGCGCGTTGCCCTGCGCCGGGCCGACGAAACAGAGCGCTTGCGCAGCGGGCTAGGCGGCGGCGAGGGCCAGCGCTCCTTCTATCGGCGCGGCGGCGAAAATGGCCTGCTGGTCGATTATGCCCATCGCCTGGTGCGCAGCGGTGGCCAGGAAATTCACCTCACCCCAACCGAATACGACCTGCTTTGCGAACTGACGCGCAACGCAGGCAAAGTTCTTACCCACAAAGATCTTCTCCAGCGTGTCTGGGGGCCGGACTACAGCGGCGAAAACACCTACCTGCGCACTTTTATCCGCCACCTGCGCCGCAAACTGGAGCCTGATCCCACTCGCCCACGTTTTCTGCTGAACGAGTTGGGTGTCGGGTATTATGTTCCTTTGCCGGATGATGCCTGAGATTTCAAATCGTACCTTACCGATCTTCTACCTGTATGCGATGTACTCGGCTAATCTCCCCTCTGCTCTTCCTGTAGATGAAGCATTTCTTGCTGTTCGATCTCGTTGTAGATCTCGACCAGGCTCAAATGATACTGGTGGGCGACCGCGAGCAACTGGCTGACGGCAGCAGATAGGTGGCGCTGGCGCTCCTCGACGGTTTTCTGACGTTCGATCTCCATATAAACCTCATCTAGACTCATATTGGCCTCGTGGGCAGCGGCTAGCAACTGACTGATGGCGGCGGTAAGCTGAGGCGACTGCTTCTCCTCGCTTTCCGGCAGAGGAACCAGCGAGGGTGCGCCCCGCAGAGCGGGAGTCACAGGAACCGTTGAGGCCGGTACGGGCTGGTGTTGCCCGTTGCTGTGGGACGCCTGCGAGAACGACGGCTGGCGGGGCAGGCGCGGAATCCTGGCCGTATCAGCCAGGCCACCCTCTTCTATGTCCAACCCGTTGCCTTGACTACCCGCTCTGGCAGAAATGGGCAAGCTCTCTTCGAGGTTCAGTCCATGGCTTCCGTTGCCAGTGACCTTGACCGTGGCAGGCAGTCCTTCCTCCAGATTCAGTACACCGGCTCCGGCGTCGATGATCTCCTCCTGCGGGCGCTGGGCCTTGCCGCGAATTGTCGAGGCGGCGGCGGAGACTACGCAAACTCCGGCAGCAATAAAGAAGGCCATGCGCATACCATCCATGAATGGCGACGAGATCAGGTTGGGGAAGAAGCTGTGCCCCAGCAGTGTGTTCTGAGCCGTGATGGGTAGTTGCTGCAGGACCTGGCCCGGCAGCATGGACTGCATCGGGTTGTAGCCCAGAAAGGCCGCGAAGAGCGCTGCGATTGGTGGCAGGTGGGAGACGCCATTCGCGATGGTAGGCGGCAGGCCGACGTTCATCAGGCCCCTGGAGAGCGTCGAGGGCAGCGAACTGGCCAGGCCGAAGGTGACAATGCTAAAGAACATCGTCATGCTGACCACCGACGAGGCGTTCATAAAAGTGGCGCGCATGCCAGAACCTACGCCGCGCTGCTCCGGGGGCACATCGTTCAACGATAGGGTAGTATTCGGGGCCGAGAACATGCCCTGACCGATGCCCATGCAGACCAGGATCACGGCGAACCAGATATAGTCAAAATTCGCAGGGAGGAGCGTCAACAGGATAAAGCAGACGGCCTGCACAAGCATACCGCTTGTTGCGAAGAGGCGCTGACCCAGGCGATCCGAAAGCACACCGGAGAGCGGGCCTATCAGAATGAAGCCGACCATGAGCGGAAGCATGTAGATACCAGCCCACAGCGGGGTATCGGCGAAGCTGTAGCCATGCAGAGGCAGCCAGATGCCCTGAAGCCAGATGATCAACATGAATTGCAGGCCACCGCGTACCATGCCGGCGCAGAGGTTCGCGATATTGCCACTTGCAAATGAGATGATCTTGAAAAGCTTGAGATTGAACATCGGCGCTTCGACACGCGTCTCAATCCACACAAACAGCAGCAGCAGGAGCACGCCGATTACCAGGCAGGCGATCACAGACGGATTGGCCCAACCCATCGGGCTGCTCCCATACGGCTCCAGGCCATAGGTCATGCCGATCAGAGCAATGGTCAGGCCCAGGAAGAACGTGAGGTTGCCCAGCCAGTCGATTTTCTGGCGCTTGCCGGTCTGTGCTGTCTCACGCAGCATCAGGTATGCCCAGATTGTGCCTACGATGCCCACCGGCACGCTGACCAGGAAGACCAGACGCCAGTCAATCGCGGCAAGTACTCCGCCCAGGATCAGACCAAGAATCGAGCCGAGGATGGCTGCTACCTGATTAATGCCCAGCGCCATGCCGCGCTGCTTGAGTGGAAAAGCGTCCAGCAGAATGGCTGTGCTGTTAGCCATGAGCAGAGCGCCGCCCACAGCCTGCACCAGACGGAAGCCGATCATCAACGTAGCGGCTATGTCCTTGCTGCCGGGTGTGATATACAGCAGAATACTGCCTATGCTAAAAATCGCGAAGCCCAGGTTATACATGCGCACGCGGCCAAACATGTCTGAGATACGGCCCAGCGAAACCACCAGAGTCGCAGTGAGCAGCATATAGCCCATGAGCATCCAGAGCAGGTAATTGGTATTGCCGGGGTTCAGCGGATCAATACCGATGCCATTGAAGATGGCGGGTAGCGAGATCAACACAATGCTGGAGTTGATGGTAGCCATCAAGATACCCAGTGTCGTATTAGAAAGCGCGATCCATTTATAATGAGGGCCAGGCGGCCGGAGTCTGCGAGGAATGTTGGTAGGGGTAGCCGTGAGTTGAACTTGCGACATGCAGAGAGATACTCCTTTCAGAATGCCAGAATTATGCCCGTGCAACCATCGTCCACAGAAGCTGAGAGAGCCGCTGTTCCAGTTCGGTCAGCGGGTAGTGCTTGCCGAGGATCTCGAAGACTCCGGTGAATGATCCAATGATGGTGGCTGCGACCAGTTCGTAATCGAGGCCGTCGCGAAAGATTCCGGACCGGGCGCCTCGCTCAATCACCCCGCTAATCAGATCAACAAACTGTGTTCGCAGGGCCTCTCTCCGTACTGGATCAAACAGCCTGGCCAACCGTGGATCACGGATCACGACGAAGACAGAGCGATACTGCTGCTGCACGCGCAGTCCCGCCGAAACCAGCGCCTGCAGCGCGGCGCGTGGGTTGTCAGTGTAAGGCTCAATGGCCAGGCGGATCTGCGCCAGGGCATCTTCAACGCTTTCGCTAATAATGGCGCGCAGGAGCTCTTCCCGATTACCAAAATGGCGATAGAGCGTGCCCACTCCAACCTGAGCGCGTGCGGCGATATCGTTAACTTCCAGGTCGAGCCCGGATTGCGCGAACGCGGCCAGAGCCACCTCAAGCAGGCGAGCGCGATTGGTCACGGCATCGGCGCGTTTGCACTCTCTTTCGACGTGGCTCATGCACTTTCTCCTCAGCTCTCCTCTCTATATGGAAGCGGAATTCCGTTTCCGTATAATGAGTATAGCGAAGCGAGAGGCAGTTGTCAAACAGATGACTCCACTCGCTTGTGCAGTTCCTGGACAGGTCAATGATACGCTGCTCCAGGTGTTCTTCCAAAGAAACGCGCAGGATTAGAGAGGTGTATACTTTACGATAATATCCGCGTAATCATCCGAGACAAAAATATCCCCGTGCGCGTCGATAGCCAGTCCCTGCGGCTCGATATAGCCCTGGCTGGCCAGGATCTGCTGCCGGCCATTCGAGAGGTTCAGGCGGATCAGGGCGTGAATGGAGGGCTTGAGATCGATCACTAGCAAATTGCCGTAGCCGTCGGGTTCTACATCGTCGGGCATGCCGAAGCCTCCAAAGCGCGTAAGATTCCCTGCCGGCGTCACGCGCCAGACAGCACCCCCGCACTCGTCGGCGATGTAGATGTTGCCTTGAGCATCGATGCCGGCCCCGACTGGCCGCGTGATGCCGGAGGCCAGCAGGGTGAAGGTCTTCCCATCCAGGCTCATTCGATAGACGTTGCCTGTGGGACTGTCCGGGATAACCAGCGTGTTCGTCGTCGGGTCCAGGGCGATGCCATCGACCCCATCTTTGCAGGGAGCACTGGAAGGCGTCCCGGGTAGCGTGCGTACTACGGTTGGCGTGTTTGCTCCCGGCGCCAGACGCATAATACGATTGGTTGTCTGTTCCGCGAAAATCAGTGAGCCATCGGGAAGCGGCACCAGACCCTCCGGTCCGGCTGGATCGTTGAGTAAGCGGGTGACAGACCCATCTGCGTTGAGGCGATTGATCGTGCCGTCAATTTCATCGCTGAAGAGCAAGCGTCCTTGCTGATCAAACGCCAGATCGTCTGGTCTGCCAACTCCGCGCAGGAGTACCTGTGCTCGATACTGCGCTGGCGCCACGCGGGGCATTGGGGTAGGCGACGGGGTAGGGAGAACGGTTGGCGTTGTTAGCACTGCTGTTCGTGTGGCAGCCATTTTGCCCTGGCTCGCCGGTGGAGAGGACGATGTGCAAGCGGCGAACAAGATCAGAGAGCTGCATAGACAGACACACATCATTTTAAGAGAGTGGCGTGGAACGGGCAGTTTGCTCATACAGGTCTCTTCTTTCCGGGTAGAATAGATCCATCCAGATTGTAGCAGAAAAAAGAACGGCTGGCGATAAAGAAAATCGCCAGCCTCAATAGTAGCCTGTGTGAGCCAGGCCGTAAATGCCTAATCGGACTCTTCGGCCTGCGCGACAGGGCGTGCGCGCTCCGCTCGCAGCTCGATTGGGCGCAGGATCAGGTAGCTAATCAGGGAAAAGATGATGCCCAGCTCGAAGCCTGTATCCATGCCATAGGGCTTGTTGAGCAAGCCGCCGATCACACCGGTAATGGGATGAGACACGCCGTTGTAGACAAACACCTGCGCGAAGCCCAGGAAAGCCCCGAAGAGACCAAGCACCATCGAGACTATCGCGGCCCAGCCAACCGGCAGCCTGCGCGGGTTGTTCCAATCCTCGACATTGTAGCGACCGTGACGGAAAACAAAATGTTCCATGATCATAATGATGGCCAGCGGTCCCAGCCAGTAGGCTACCAGCAGCAGGAAGCTGGAGAGCGTATCGTTGAAGCTGCCGAGCGTGGCAATACTGACTGCGAAGGCCACGTAGATGACCGCGCCGATTAGCGTCCAGACGTAGCGCGGGATGCGCTGCCACGTGTGGCCAAAGACCTGAACGGAAAGGCCCAGGCTATAGTCATTAGGGATATTATTGGCGATAATGCTCATTGCCAGTAAGAAGACCAGAACCTTGCCAAAGCTGCCGAGCGGTTCCAGGGCTACAGCCAGCAACTGGCCGCCCACGACGTTCTCACCCAGCCAGTTCGCCAGCAGCATGCCCAGGGTTTCCAGTAGTACGCATGGGATGAAGATGCCCAGGAACGTTAGCCAGAAGATGCGCGCCACCCCGGCATTTTCCGGCTGGTTGACATTATAATCGGCAGCATACGAAGTCCAGCCGGTCGCGAAGCCATAGACCGCGCCACCAAAAGAAACGAGGCTGGCAATCTCCGTCGCGTTCATCACCGGCGTTGGAGCAATCAAATGCTGGCCGTTGACAATCATAACGCCCGTGACAATAGCAAAGATGATAGCCATGGGAATCCAGGCAAAACGCTCGTAGTGATGGACGTAGCGGTATCCATAGATACTTACCAATGTAGTCAACACAGCGATCAGCAAAATGGCCAATGCTTGCAGAAGCAGGCCACTCATGGAAGTGCCCAGGATGTTCACTGTACACTTTGCCGGCGTTGCGGCACCGCAAGCCAGAGCAGTCACCAACTGGCCGCCCACGATGACATTAACCGTTGACCAGCCAATGCAGGCGGCAACATTAAAGAACGCCATGATGATTCCGCCAACCCAGCCAAACGAGAAACGCGCGATAGTCATCTGGCGCAGTCCCAGACGAGGGCCGAGCGTCGAGAAGATCGCGGGAGCCAGCACGCCCAGCGCATTAAAAATGATGATCACGGCCAGGCTATCCCAAAAACCAAGAAAAAAAGCCTGGGAGGCCAGCGCTCCCAGGGCAATGGTCGAAATGACCAGATTGGCGGAGAGCCACATGGTAAAGTTGTCAAAAATACGAACATGAGTGCGCGTTTCCGGCGAGACGCGCTCAATACCATGTGTCTCGATGCCATGTTCTTCGGGGATGGCGACTGTATCGGAAGCCATATGTGTCTCCCTTTCCTGAAAAAAGAACGTTTATATTGCTTACGATGCCAATAACGCCGTTCACGCCGCCTGGGAGGCGGTTTTGCTGAGCTTTAGTGAACGTCATCATTATTGTACCATAACAAGCGCAGCTATTCTATGCCAGGTGAGGAGAGAAACATTTTTGTTACACTTTGTTGATCAGTTCCTTATTCATTGTCGGTAGGTTAAAAAATGCGAAAAGTATGCGTTTATTTGTATATCTCTGGTAAATTCGCAATCTTTTTCGCCGGGTTGGCATAAATTAGTAGATCCCTGCTAAACCTCTAGACGTAACTCGAAAAAACAAGTACAATGGTCAACATATACATAACATCTCTACATTGTTTGGTAATTAGTAGCTCTCTTTTCTCTATATGTAACGAATCGTTGTCTTTTAAACGGAACCATGTATGTATCCTTATTCCGCTCTGGCAGCCAGCTTAGGCATCGTTTGCCGGATCGGAAAGGAAGTACCCAGGAGGTCGATATGTCTGCAAGGATAGCCCGGGGGAGGAGTGCGACGGCTCGCTCCGAACTTTCCGGTGCTGCCGGCGCCGTGAAAAAACATGAAAAAACGCTTTTAGATTCATCTAAGCGACCAGAACGCACTCTTGAGCAGCTATGGGAAGAAAATGAGCGTCTCGCGCGGGAGCTTGAGGCCAGGACACAGGAGAATATTCTTCTCAACGAGGTTATTTCGACGGTTGGCTCTACGCTCAAGCTGGATGAGGTGTTAAGTCACGTGGTGGACACAATTACTCGTGCGACCTCCTGTCACGCGGCTTTCCTCTACCTCTACAACCAGGAGAAAGAGCAACTGGTGCTGGCCAGTAGCAGCGAGCCCTATCGGCATCATATCGGTAAGATTGCGCTGGCTCTAGGCGAAGGCATCGCGGGCTGGGTTGGCCTGCACCATGAACCCGTGATCATTCGCGAAGGCTCGTTGAATGATCCACGCTTCCGTCCCTTTCCTGAACTGGAAGAAGAGAGATTCCAGTCACTGATGTCGGTGCCCGTGCTTTCCAAAGGCCGCCAGCTGATCGGTGTCATCACCGTCCACACGGTTGCGCCCTATGAATTTACCGAACAGCATCAGACCTTTGCCATGAATACGGCGGCGCTGGTGGCGAGCGCTATCGAGAATGCGCGGCTCTATGAAAATACGCAGCGCAAGCTCACCATCCTCACGTCGCTTTCGCTGCTCAGCCAGACCATTACATCTGGCCTCTATCTCGACGAGATGCTGCGCTCGCTCTCAACACTGACCGCGCAGATTATGGAGGCCGATCTGTGCGTGATTATGCTGCTGGACCAGGCGCGGGCGCGGCTAACGGTGCGCGCTACTTCGCCACAGGCGGGTGGCCGGCTACTGACCTTCCAGCCGGTGGACGTGGATCACCAGGCCTGGGAAAGATTGAGCAATGAAAACGCTCAGGAGTTCAGCCGCTACGCGCTCGAACGCTTCAACCCGCTCAAGGACTCGCATTATAAGGCGCTGCTCTCAGCTCCGCTGGTCTCAGGGACTGAACAGCTTGGCCTGCTCAACTGCTATTTCAACCGGGCCAGGCGCTATACTGCCGAGGATCAAACGCTGTTGACAACTATCGCCAACCAGGTAGCCGTTGCTATCAAGAACAGCCATCTGGTTGATCTGCTGGCGCAAAAAAATCTGGTCAAAGGCTTCTTCGAGGATTTGATGTACGGCAACTACGATTCTGAGGACGCGCTGCGCCAGCGGGCGAACTTCCTGGGTTGCGACTTGAGCCGGGTCCACGCGGTGGCGATGATCGAGATCTCTTACCCTGCCGACCAGAATCCGGCCAGTGAGCCAATTAACGAAGAGGATCGCCTGGCCGTCTACAAGCGTATTAGCGCACAGATGCGCCGGCGTTTGCAAGACAGCTTCCCCGGCTCGGTGCTCTACGAGCAAGAGAACCTGCTAACCTGTATTATCAATCTCAGCAAAGACCCGAACGGCACACGTTTGAAAAACTGGCTACGCGATCTGGCGCGGCAGATGCGTGGCGAAAATAACATTTCTCTCGCCATCGGGATCGGCAACACCTGCGCCACAGCCGGCGACTATCGGCGGGGCTTTGCCGAGGCCCGCGAGGCCTTGCAGATGGGCCAGCACCTCAATCGCGAGGGGGGCGTCACGCACTTCAACGACCTGGGTGTTTATCGTTACCTCTACAAGATCGCACGCATGGATGACCTGCGCGATATGTATCAGGAACAGGTCGGGCGCATCGCTGGCTACGATCACCGCAAGGGTACAGAGCTGCTCGATACGCTGGAGACCTACCTGGAGTGCGCCGGCAACCTCACGCGCACCTCCGACCGCCTCTACGTCCACCGTAACACGCTTATCCAGCGTCTGGAGCGCTTGCAATCCCTGTGCGACATCGATCTGCATGAGCGTAGCAATTGGCTCACACTACAAGTAGCGATCAAGGTGTATAAGCTGAGAAATAGTGGATTGTAAGAAGATAGAGATCCTTCCAGGAATGTGAGGCTTCTCTGCGCGTCTGTCAGAGAGGATAATGTATGGCGTCAAGATTGGATTTCTATCGGGAGCCATGTTGGAAATAGCCCACGCACCCATTATCCTATGGCAAGGCAGGCGGTATTTCCCAGGCTGGATCGCATGGCGCGGCCGTTATTTCACTATCCTTGTGGGTAATAGTTGGTTCCTCGAATGATACTCCATTGTAACCGGCAATATGCAGGTGTACCAATCAGGCCCCGATAGCCAGAATACGTCGTGCGAGATCCGTTTGCGCCTTACCTCCGTGTGTGTGGAAGAAGTACGGTTGGCACGGCATGACAGCTGCTCTGCTGTTGCAGTATACTTGAAATGAATTTGTTACGCGCACGTATCGGCTACATACGGGCGTTCTGGAGCCTGAACAGCGCGTGAGAAGAGAGCTACCTGGTACCATTTTCTCGCTTTCCGACTGCTGCCATTGAGATTACTCACGCGGTATGCAACAGAAGGTTGCTATTGCCTGTGCGCTGGTTGTCCTGCTCGATGGGCCTGACTGCCGGGTATACCTGGCCAGTAGAGGCTATTTTTCGCGTAGAAGGAGAAAAAAATAAGTATGTACAATCCCTCTGGCATCCTGTATCTGTGTAGGCGCGAGGTCAAACTGGCCTGCGCAGAGATTGACAGCATTGCGGTGATGCGCGAGGTCTTTGCCCTTCATGGCAGTGGGCAAACGATCCTTCCTGATGAAGCTTATCTTGCCTGGCGCAATAGCTCTGGAGAGAGTGTGCGCAGCCTGAATATGCCCGGCTATGTAGGTGGCAACCTGCGCGCTGCTGGATCGAAAATTATCAATGGTAATATCGCCAATCCGCAACGCGGCCTGCCACGAGCAAATGGGCTAACGCTGCTTTTTGACGAAGTTTCGGCTTGTCCACTATGCATTATGGAAGGGGCGACAATTTCTGCATTGCGCACTGCGAGTGTCACACTACTGGCGGCTGAATTTCTGGCATGCCAGCAGCTACACGAGGTTGCTGTTATCGGGGCCGGCGTACTTGCTCAGGCCCATATTGATCTGCTCCAGCGCAGGCGCGCTGCTTTTCCTGATCTGCGGCGCATTCGCCTGTTCGATGTAGATGCAAATCGAGCTACCGCCTTGCTGCACCAGATGACCGCTGGCGTTGAGGACAACCAGATTGAAATGATACTTGCCGCGAGCGCTGAAGAGGCAATCCGGCCTGCCCAGCTCATTATCCCCGTTACCACTACTACCACAGGATATATCCCCTTTGACTGGTTGCAGCCTGGCGCACTCCTGGTCAACGTTTCCCTGGACGATCCCCTGCCAGAAGTGGCTTTACGCGCGGATCGGGTAATTGTTGATGACTGGAATCTTGTCAAAGCAGATGCGCGTCGCCTGCTTGGCCGTATGTATCGTGCAGGTCAGATCCTGTCTCCGGGTGAGCAGTCTGGCGAACGAGAAGGCGAGTGTCGTTGCATCGATGCTCAGCTCGGTGAGATCGTGATAGGGACGAAGGAGGGGCGTAGAAGTGAAGATGAAATCATCCTGGTTAATCCCTTTGGCCTGGCCATAGAGGATGTTGCGCTGGCAACTTATATTTATCGGTTTGCCTGTGAGCACGAGGTAGGTATCGTACTGGAAGTCTAGTATAAAGAGGCCTGTCAGGATCGCGTTATATGTAGGCGGAGCGGCTGCGCCACTCTGTTTACAATGGCAGCCCTCTTCAGAGTGTTTATCGGCTGGTTGGCGCTTGCCAGGAGTGCTGCGAATGGAGAGAGAGTGGTGCTACTGGATTGATGTTGTACAATAGAGGTGGGTACTGTTGCCGGAGATCCGCGCGGCTCGTTACTAACAAAGAGAAAAAAAGCCAGTAAAGGACAGGTATGACAGCAATTCTTCCTCTGGAGGCAGGCGCGATTGTAGGGGGGCACTATAGCATTGAGGGGCTGATTAATACAGGTGGTTTTGGTTCTGTCTATCGTGGAACTGCTCTGAGCGAGGGGAATCGCCCATGCGCGATCAAAGAGACATATGATGTCACGCCGGCGGCGCGGCGTCAGGCTTTGATGGAAGCTGCTATCCTTTTTACGGTCAAAAGCGAGCATTTGCCGCAGGTATACGACGCTTTTGAAGAGAACGGGCGATTCTATCTGGTCATGCAGTTGATCGAAGGCCAGAACTGCGCGCAGGTGGTGCAGGCGCGCGGCGCTCCTTGCAGCGAGGAGGAAGCGCTCGGCTGGTTTCTGCCGGTCGTTGACGTTCTACAAGAATTGCATGGGCGTAACCCTCCTGTGCTGCATCGCGATATCAAGCCAGCCAATATCATTCTGACGCCCCAGGGAAAGGCCGTGCTGGTCGACTTCGGCCTGACGCGGCTGTACGATCCTGGCATTGAGACACAGACGATGGCGCGCGCAATCTCAGAGGGCTTTAGCCCGCTTGAACAATATGTTGGCCAGACCAGCCCTCAGTCGGATATCTACTCTCTGGCTGCGACAATGTATTTCGTGCTTACGGCCCGCGTGCCTCCAAGCTCAGTGGCGCGCAGCATGCAGGATACATTGGTCCCGCCCCGCCAGCTTAATCCCCGGCTTTCCCAGAAGGTTGAGAGCATCTTGCTCAAGGCGCTGGCGGTGAATGCTGAGCAGCGCTTTACCAGCATGCAGGAGTTTGCGCGTGCGCTGCGGGCACCCGTTTTTGTCGGCTATGCTGATCCGACCGTTGCGCAGACTGGCTATCGGCAAGCAAACGCCGCTCCTGGGATGGCGCTTGCTTCGACTCCATTTCCGCCCCTGCCGCCATCTGCCTCGCCCTCCTGGCCAAAGCGCGGGCAGGTGCAGGTCTATCAGGGTGTGCAATCCCAGCCTGCTCGCTCCAGGCGCCAGCCCTCCGCGTTTGTGCCAGGCGGGAACTCAGCGGCTACCCCGGTGCCACGACCGCCTGTGCCGGCCATTCCACCACCTGCCGGCGGATCGCAAGACAGAACCTATCCGCCCGCGAACGTGAAGATGTACCGGGCCTTACCCGGCCCCTTTAATCAAGGCTGCCTGTGGGGATTGCTCCAGGGCGTCCTCTCCGCGCTCATCTTGCTTGCTCTCAAGAAAGATATCTACTTTGTGCTAGGTGTCATCGAGGGCTTTGTCTTCTATTTCCTGGCCGGCTTCTTCACGACTCGCCTTGGTGGCTCCGTGATGCGTGCCTTGCGGGCGGGCTTCTGGGCGGGCGTCATCAGCACAATTTCTTACTGGATCGTGCTGGTCGTCGGCCTGCTCGTCGAAGCAGCTCCTTATGTCCAGAATCTTACCGAGGCTGCTCGGAGACGCGGCACCTCTGCGCTTGCTCTGGCAATCAACAGGATCAAGCCAGACATTTTTGCAGGCAATCCTCCGTCTGGTTCAACCAATGGCAGCCTGTTACCCCTGCTTCTCATCGGGCTGGCCTGTGCCATGGGCTGCGCTCTTCTGGGCGGCTTTGTGGGCCGAAGGAGCGCGCTGAAGAGAGGGTTGTAAAAATATGGTGGAGCTTTCATCTGAACTTCAGCAGCTCTTGCAAGAGCGCGTTCTCTGCTTTTTCGCCACAGTTATGCCTGATGGCTCACCACAGATGACCCAGACATGGATAGATACGGATGGAACCTATATTCTGATCAATACAGTCGAGGGCCATCAAAAGCATCGTAATGTCCAGCGCGATCCACGTGTCGCGATCAGTGTCATTGACCCTGCTCATTGGGAGCATGCAACGAGTATTCGTGGCCGTGTGGTTGAAATCACGAAAGAAGGGGCCGATCTTCACTTCAAGAAACTCATCCAGCGGAATCTTGGAGAAGTGGAGTATCGCTACGGCAAGCCTGGTCAGGTGCGCATTCTGCTGAAGATTGCTCCTGAGAAAATACGCTAAAAAGCTCTTAGTATCACGATCACCTTCTGGCTCAGTGTATCAGATAGCTCTGTGTACGTTAGCCGCGTGCTTGACCTCCTATGGTACGATCAGACCAATAAAAGTCATCACTATGGCAAAGTCCCTGTGCTGATAAGTTTCGTGAGATGCAGGGCATTTTTAGCAGGGAAGGTAGGAAACGGTTTTTGACAACCCAGGAACATACAACCGAGGCAGCGGCCCCGCAAGAAGCCGCTGCCGGCGAAACTCTCCCTTTATCCGAACTGGCTACCACTCTTAGCAAGGAGTTGGGGCTGAATAGCGGGCAGGTTGCCCGCACCATTACCTTGCTCGACGAGGGGAACACGATTCCCTTTGTCGCTCGCTATCGCAAGGAAGTAACCGGCAGCCTGGACGAAGTGCAGATTCAAACGATTGCTGACCGGGCAGCCGCTTTGCGCGCGCTTTTTGAACGCAAGTCCGATGTGCGGCGTTTGATCGAAGCTCAGGGCAAACTCACCGATGAATTGAATAGCGCGATCCTCGCGGCTACCACGCTGCAAGAGGTCGAGGATCTCTATTTGCCCTACCGTCCCAAGCGCAAGACTCGCGCCAGTGTGGCTCGCGAGAAGGGCCTGGAACCTTTGGCCGAGCTGATCCTCCAGCAGCCGGAGCTTCCAGGCGACGCGGAGAGCGTGCTTGAGGAGCAGGCGCGTCCTTTCCTGAATGCAGAAAAAGGCATTGATACCAGCCTGGAGGCGTATGCCGGCGCGCGCGATATCGCTGCCGAAGTGATCTCCGAAGATGCCAATGTGCGTGGCAGCCTGCGTGCCACTTTCTTTAAGCAGGCCACACTCAGCGCGAAGGCCGTGGATCCCGCCGAGCTTGCCGAGAAGGACCCCAAAGGCGTTTACCAGCTCTACTATGAGTTTAGCGAGAGCGTCACAAAGCTGGTGCCTCATCGCGTGCTGGCGCTCAATCGTGGCGAGCGCGAAGGCGTGCTGCGCGTCAGTGCCTCGCTACCCTACGAGCAGGCTCAGTCAGAGATTGCCCAGTATTATCCAGTCCGGGCTACCTCGCCCTTTGCTCGCCACCTCGAAGAGGCCATGGAGGACGGTTACAAGCGCCTGCTGGCCCCGGCAATGGAACGCGAGGTGCGGGTGGAGTTGACTCGCCAGGCTGAGGAGCACGCCATTAACATTTTTGCGGCCAACCTGCGGAATCTGCTGCTCCAGCCGCCGCTGCGCGGGCGCAAGGTACTGGGCATCGATCCCGGCTATCGCACCGGCTGTAAACTTACCATCGTCGATGAGACGGGCAAATATCTCGAATCAGATACGATGTATCTCCATCAGCCTGAGAAGGCCGTCCAGACGCTGCGCGGGCTGATTGCGAAATATCAGATTGATGTCATTGCTATCGGCAACGGCACTGCTTCCCGCGAGACCGAGCAGCTGGTGGCCGGGCTGATCCGCGAGATCGAGGCCGAGACGGGTCAGCAGGAGCAGGGCAAAATCGGCTATGTCATCGTTAACGAAGCCGGCGCTTCGGTCTATTCGGCTTCCGAGGCCGCGCGCCAGGAATTCCCCGATCTGGATGCCACGCAGCGCGGCACGATCTCGATTGCCCGCCGCCTGCAAGATCCCCTGGCCGAGCTGGTCAAAATCGACCCCAAGGCCGTTGGTGTGGGCCTGTACCAGCATGATGTGGATCAGAAAGAACTGGCCAACGCGCTCGAACGCGTGGTGGTCTCCTGCGTGAACTTCGCCGGCGTCGAGTTAAATTCAGCCTCGGCAGCGCTGCTCAAGCATGTATCGGGCATTAACAGCCGTGTGGCTAATGCCATCGTGAAATACCGCGAGGAGCATGGCCCTTTTAAAGCGCGTGAAGATCTGCTCAAGGTTTCTGGCCTGGGTCCTGCGACCTTTGTGCAGGCGGCTGGCTTTCTCAAGATTGCCAACGGCATTGAGCCGCTGGACAATACGTTTATCCATCCCGAAAGCTACGCCGCTACGCGCGCGCTGCTGGAATTGCTGCCAGCGGGCGATAAGAAAGCCGCGAAGCCTGCGGAGCGCGTTGCTCAGTATCGCCAACTCATCAAGTTGCAAAGCAGCCTGGGACGAGGCAAACGCCAGAACGGCAAAGGCGAGGGCGAAGAAGCAGTCTGGGCGGATCTGGCGAAGAAGATTGGTGTGGGTCTGCCTACGCTGCATGACATCCTGGAAAACCTGGAGAAGCCCGGACTTGATCCGCGCGACGCCCTGCCCGCGCCCATCCTGCGTCACGATGTGCTCAAGCTGGAAGACCTCCAGCCCGGCATGGTCTTGCAGGGGACAGTGCGCAACGTCGTTGACTTCGGCGCCTTCGTCGATATTGGCGTCAAGCACGATGGCCTGGTGCATGTCTCCGAGATGGCCGAACGTTTCGTGCGTGACCCGCTTGCGGTGGTCGCCGTAGGCCAGGTAGTTCAGGTACGCGTGATGGAGGTTGATAAGCAGCGCGAGCGCGTGAAGCTGAGCATGCGCGGCATGAAATAAACAGGCAGGAAGATCTAGTTTCTAAAGAAAGGACATGCCCTGCAGGCATGAGATAGGGCGATGACAGCAATGAGCTACCCCTTCGAGCGCTACCTCAATGTGCGCAGCGCCTATGGGCCATCATTCTCTCCCGATGGCCGGCATCTGAGCTTTTTAACCGACATTACCGGCGTAGCCGAGGTCTGGAGCGTACCCGTAGATCTGGAAACCACGACGCCGGCCTGGCCGGAACAATTGACTTTTCGTGGAGAGCGCGTCTCCGGCGTAAGCTACTCGCCTGTCGAGCCGGTGATGCTGGTGGCGGCGGATACTGGAGGCAGCGAGCTGGACCAGTTCTACACGCTGAGCCAGGACGGGGCTGAGTTCACTGCTTTGACGCAGCGGCCAGACGTGATGTACCGAGCTGGAACCTGGTCGCCGGATGGGCGGCACCTGGCCTACGCCAGCAATGAGCGCGATCCTCGCTACTTCGACATCTATGAGCGCGATATGAGAAGCGGTCAGGTGCGTTTGCTCTGGCAGCAGGACAGCACGAACTTTCCCGCTGCCTACTCGCCCGATGGCACAGGCGTCATTGTCACCCGTATGCACTCAAATACCTTTAATCAGCTTTTTTGGCTCAATACAGCCAGTGGCGAGGCGCGTGCGTTGACTCCTGACATCGCCGATGGCGCATCTATCTTTCTTCATCCCTCCTGGTCGGCGGATGGCAGCGGCCTCTATGTTATCAGTAATTGCGGGCGTGATTTCCAGAATCTGGCCTGGCTCGACCTGGCCTCCGGCGAGTTAACCTATCTGCGCGACGATAGCTGGGATGTAGAATGGCTGGCGCTGAGCCATGATGGACGGCATATGGCACTGGCCTTGAACGAGGAGGGGTATTCGCGCCTGGAAGTCTTCGATGTTGCGCAGGGCTGGCAGGCACGTCGTGAACTGCCTGTGCCTGCGCTGCCAGAGGGTGTGATCGTTGACATGAGCTGGTCGTTTGATGGCGAGCGCCTGGCTTTCACCCGTCAGTCAGCCGGCGCTCCTATGGATATCTTCATCTGGGATATCAAGCAAACAAAGCTCTGGCAGGCCACGCGCAGCTCTCTGGGCGGCATCCCGCGCGAAAGCTTTATCGAGCCGTCGCTGATCCACTATCCTACGTTTGACAAGCGTGAGATCCCGGCGTTTCTCTTCCTGCCGCGTGATAAGCCCGCGCGCAGCCTGCCTGTGGTAATCAACGTCCACGGTGGGCCGGAGGGCCAGGCACGGCCCATCTTCAATCCGGTCAATCAGTACCTTGTGGCCCAGGGGTATGCAGTGCTGACTCCCAACGTGCGTGGCAGCAGCGGCTATGGCTACGCGTATATGAGCCTGGATGACGTGCGCAAACGTATGGATTCCGTGAACGATCTGCAGCACGCTGCGCTCTGGCTGCGCGCGAGCGGCATCGCTGATCCTCAGCGTATCGTCGTGATGGGCGGCAGCTATGGCGGCTTCATGGTGCTCTCTGCTATCACTACCTATCCCGATCTGTGGGCCGCCGCCATCGACATCGTGGGTATCGCCAATTTCGTGACCTTCCTGGAGCACACCCATCCCTGGCGGCGCAAACTGCGCGAGAGCGAATATGGCAGCCTGGAGAACGACCGCGAATTTTTGGAGGAGATCTCGCCTATCCGCCACGTAGACCGGATTACCGCGCCACTCTTCGTCATCCACGGAGCCAACGATCCTCGCGTGCCGGTAGGAGAGGCTGAGCAGATTGTCACCGCTCTGCGCCAGCGCCAGGTTCCCGTCGAATACCTGCGCTTCGAGGACGAGGGCCACGGCCTGATCAAACGCGCTAATCGCTTGATAGCTTATCCAGCTATCGCCCGTTTTCTGGAAGAAC
>DATGKW010000185.1:0-18540 GCA_035294465.1 Ktedonobacteraceae bacterium
GTAATAGACCTGTTCCGGGTGGCAATTACCAGTCTCTAACGAGATTAGCGAAGCGGTCAAAGAGATCCGCATTCCAGCGTTTCCCTCTCATCTTAGACATGATAGTAAGCGCCTCCTGAGAGGAATACGCCGGTCGATGCATGTACATTCTTGGATTAGACAGAGCTTCGTAGACATCGGCCAGCGAGACTACCTGAACCGCTAGCGGTATACTATCTCCTTGTAAGCCATATGGATAGCCGCTGCCATCTACCCATTCCTGGTGGTAGAGAATGTACGGTTCGATAAAATGCAGCGACGGCCAGGCCCGGATAAGATCGACACCTTTGTATGTATGCGATTCAATCATCTCACGATCTTCTCCGGTCAGAAGCTCCCCCTGCTTTTGTAGCACTGCTTCGGACCAGCAAACCTGACCGATATCATGCAGAAGCGCTCCCAGGCGAATTTCTTTGAGAACCGGCTCATCCCAGCCCAGCGCCTCCGCAATCCGAACGGCATAATCGGCAACCCGCAGGCTATGTCCTGTTGTATGATTGCGCCCGTCAATTGCAGAGGCAAGCGCGGCTATTGCATCCCATAAGACAGCTTCGAGAGAAGAGGTTCCGGCCATGGTTCTTTCTCCCTGGAAGTATCCTGCACCAATTGCAAGAATCGTTCATGGATCTCCGTTCCGTTACTTCCTACAATGCACCGCTGATTCATCCCTGTAAAAGATTCGCCCTGGAAATCGGTAATACGCCCACCTGCCTCCTCAAGAAGAAGAATGCCCGCATCAGGGACAACAGGCTGCTCAGAAATCGCGATAACCAGGTCAGCCTTTCCGCAAGCAACGAGGCACCAGTCAAGCGCGGGCGACCAGGTATCTAAAACCCGGCGGCACTGCATATGTAAGGAGTGGCGCAGACGCGCTGTCAGTGGCATACGTTTTGTGGCAAAATCCGGGATAAGAAAAACCCGGCAGTTCGTAAAGCGAGTGGTAGGCGAAACCCGGATATCATTGCCATTGAGCCAGGCACCCCCGCCTCGTTCTGCTGTGTACAGAGCATCCGTCACAGGATTATAGACCACGGCGACCTGGGGCTGACCAAGATAACAAAGAGTCAGGGTGGAAGAGAAATAAGGCAGGCCGAGGACGAAGTTCTCAGTACCATCTAGCGGGTCAATCCGCCAACAATAGGGAGACGATGAAACAGAGAGCCGGCCCTGCTCTTCGCTTTCAATATTGTGCAGAGGAAATGCTTTTTGAATACACCCGATGATGGCCTGCTCTGCTGCAAGATCTGCTCCCGTTTGCAGCGAAGTATCTTCTTTGATGCGCGTGCTGTACACCCCTTCTCGATAGTAATCCAGGAGAATCTTGCCTCCGGCTTGTGCAGCTTCAATTGCTACTTCTCTAGCTTTTGTCTCGTCCACCGCCGCAGCTCCTTTCAGCCTTCAATAATGGGATAGATTGGCGATGCAAATGTCTTGCTGCTTCATCTTATGAAGATTATATCATAGAATTATTATTTGTCAAGTATTAACCACTAATATATGCTTTTTGAATTTATTTTCTAATTTTACAGAAAGAAAGCTGTCAGGTTGCCCTGTGTAAGAAGAGAGGAAATTGAAAGGATAGAGCGAATAAATGCCTTACGATGTAGTACTCCTTTATAAACATTTGTAAGTACAAAGTAACAGTCCTTGCCGCTACTGGGGGAACCGTTGCAGCAAGGACTGTTACTTCGCATCGCCTGGTTAGCTATCCACTACTTACCAGGGCGATGAGTGCCGGCATCTAGGAGAACGGTGGGTATGCGTTCGTGACCAGGGTATTGAACCCGGCCTGGAACCAGGCACCGGAAACCGGAGCGTTGGGCATGGCTCCCGTCGGCATATTGTTGTTGAGCGCATCGCCACCGAAGTTCGGATCGCACATCTCGTCGAAGCCCTTCCCTGTGGGGTTATTGGGTCCGGTGGGGATCAACGAGCTTGAGCCATCGGACTCACCGGGAGGCTTGATCCAGACATACGCTGCGTAGACGGAGTTCGGATTGGCCTGCGGCCTTGCACCGATGCCGCCCGGCTGGTTACACCAGTTACCCCAGTCGATACGCTGGTCGATCCTGGTCTGGTTGACGAAGGTGTTCAGGTCCGTCGATGTGCTTGGGCCGGTCGGCCGGTTGGGACCGCCCCAGCCATTGCGCGACGTATCGATCAGCATGCCAATGGTGCTTGGGAAGCCAGCATTAATGAACGCGGTCTTCATATCGGCATCATAAGACTGCTCATCGATATAGGTGTTCCACTGGAAGAACGTAGCGGAGCGCACCGGCTGGCCGCCGATCTGCTCGTTAGCAGTCATGTACGGCTCAACGGTCGGCGTGTAGTTCGCCGTGTTGCTGATGAAGCCGTCCACGCTATTCACGCCGGCGGTCGTGCCCTTGATCACGCTGGAAATCAGATTCACAGCCGGCTGGAAGTTGCTGGACCAGCCAAGCCAGCCAGCATGAGCGATATCGACGTAGTTGTAGACATTCGGAATCGCGTGCAGTTTGTTCAGCGCGTACTGAATGCCCTGCACATAAACGCCGCTGGAATTGGCATCAGCGCACTTCGAGATGTTCAGGTTCGTGACCAGGTTGGGCAGCGAATCGGGCTCGATAATCGCCACGATGCGCAGGTTGCTGAACTGCGGCATGCTGAAGTCGGCGGCGATTGGATCGATGTACGAGTGCTCGTAGGTGGGCAGATCGGTATCGCTTGTCAACTCGCCGTTTGAGGCAAGAGCCGCGCAGTCGCGCAGAGGCAGGTCATAAATGACGAACGTCGCCACGACCGGCTCGCTGCTGCTCGCCGCCTGCTGCTCCGCATCCTGCAGATAGACAAGCAGGCTATTAGGATAGCCGGTCCCGCCTGTTACCGCTGCCATGCTATCAAGCCAGATGGCGGTCGGATAATTCGCGACCTGGGCCTCCTCCTGGCCAAGTGTACCACCTACAGAGGCCGCGCCTGCTTTGACTTCCGCGACATAGTTGGGATTCAGGAATCCCACAGCTCCAGCATAGGGGTTCTGTACATGCACTGGGCAGTTCGAGGTGCATGGAGTTGGCGTCGCAGTGGGTGTCGAGGTTGGCGTCGAGGTTGGGGTGCTCGTCGGCGTCGAGGTTGGCGTGTTCGTCGGCGTCGAGGTTGGCGTGTTCGTTGGCGTCGGTGTTGCCGATCCAGATCCATTACAGGTATTTCCATTCACGGAAAAGCTTGTTGGAACGGGATTGCTGGATGTCCACGCACCGTTGAAGCCTGGTTCCGAACTCACAAAGGCGCCCGCCGGGACCGACCCGTTATACGAAAGATTCGTAATGGTGACGTTTTGCCCGCTCTGGGTGTAGTTTCCATTCCAGAGCTGCGTGATTGTCTGGCCGCTGGCCGGGAAAGTGAAGGTCAGAGACCAGCTCGACCACGCGGAGGAGCTCGTATTCTGGATAGTGAGATTTGCTCCAAAACCGCCGGGCCACTGGTTTGTGACCGTGTAGGTCACCGAGCAGTACGAGGCTGCGTGTGTAACCGTAAGCCCAACGAAAAGACTGCTGATCAATACAATCAGCGTACTTGTACACAAGAGCAGGCTTCGAAATCTGTTCTTCACGAAGAACCTTCGAAGTCTGCTCTCTGAGATATCGCGCTTTACATCGCGCATTCTATCCCTCCTTGGGTGCAACTAAGGGGTGACACCCCTCGATCTTTCGCAAACGCTGCCGTAAATGATTCCGGTGAGCATCTACGGCTAAAAACGCGTTCTAGAAAGAGATGAATAGATTAGTATAGGTAGCGTAGCCAATCCGCGCGTAGGATGCAACGACACTCACTAGACAGATAGTGAACAGATGGTTGCAACTGTCTTAGGCAATGAGATGTTCCTCTGAAGCTTGCTTATTCCTCGCTACACGATTTGTGGCAGCAGGCGTAAGAAAATTTGTTGACGTCGGGAAGAAGGTTTGATACAGTGAGCAGTATACCTTTTCTCCGACGAAAATAGGCGCGGGAACAGCCACAATAAAGCGATGAGAAGATATGAGCAAACGGACCTTTTCCATTGTAGATGTAGCCGAACGAGCGGGCGTTTCGCTGGCCACCGCCAGTCGCGTGATGAGCAACTCATCGTATCCGGTGAACGCGGCCACGCGGCAAAAAGTGCTGGCAGCGGCAGCCGAGCTTGGCTACTCGCCGAATTCACTGGCGCGTAGCCTGCGCTCGCAACGCAGCAAACTGATCGCGGTGCTTGTCGGAGACAACGTTGATCCGTATTTCGCCGAGATCACACGCGGGGTTGAAGAGGTTGCCAACGAACAGGGCTATCTCACCATCATCTGCAACACGGACCGCAATCCTACCAAAGAGCTGCACTATCTGCGCACACTGCGCGACTACCGGGCCGACGGCCTTATCTTTGCAGGAAGCGGCCTGAACAATCCAGAGCACACTGAGCAGATCGAAAAGGTCGTCATGGACATGCAAGGGCGAGGCGCTGCTGCCATTGCACTCTCCCAGCATACATTGCATGTCCCCTCCATTCAGATCGACAATTTTGGCGGAGGGCACGCGATAACGGCCATGCTGCTTGAAATAGGACACCGGCGCATCGCTCTGATAGCGGGTCCTGCCGGTCTAACCGCCGCCAATAGACGCATGCAGGGATACATGGCCGCGCTGGTCGAAAAGGGCATCCCTATCGATCCTCATCTCATCTTGCTCGGCAATTTCGACCAGGCCAGCGGCGAGCGGGCAGCACAGACCATCGCGCAGATGGAACTCGCACAGCGTCCAACAGCCATCTTCGCTGCCAACGACGAGATGGCTTTCGGGGTCATGCTCGCCTTGCAACAGCAGGGGATTCGAGTGCCACAGGATATTTCCGTATGCGGCTTTGGCGATATCCCCATGTCGCGCCTTATCGCGCCTGCGCTCACCACTGTGCATGTTCCATTGCGCCAATTAGGTCGCAGCGGAGCAGAAAGATTGCTGGCGATTTTGCGCCAGGAAGAGGTACCTTCCTCCGAGATCTTGCCTATCACTATCGTTAAGCGTGCCTCGGCCACATCACCGCTGACCTCGGAGCAAATAGAAGCTAAACGTACCCAATAAAGTGCTGGCATACCTGCCTGAGCAATTCCTCGCCGGGCAGGCTCCAGAGAGCCTCGTTGAAAATTTCTACCTCTATCGGCCCCTGATAGCTGGCGGCATCAACCGCCTGGCGCAGACGGCGGATCTCAATGACTCCATCGCCCATCAGGCCGCGCCCATTGAGCATATCGGGTGTCGGGACCAGCCAGTCGCTGACGTGGAAGCCGAAGATCGAGCCACGCACCGCTGCAATGTGTTCGTAGACCGCCGGGTCCCACCAGACATGATAGACATCGATCACCACGCCCAGGTAGGGCGAGGCAAAACGCCGAACCAGCTGCCGCGCCTCGTCGAGAGTGACAATGACCGAACGGTCGGCAGCGAACATAGGATGGAGCGGCTCAATTCCGAGCTTGATCTGATGTTGCGCAGCAAATGGGAGTAACTGCTCCAGGGCCTCGCTGACCATGAGCCGTCCAGCAGCGATATCTCTATCCGGGGCAGGGCCGCACACAAGCACCAGAACTTCGGCTCCCAATTCTGCCGCCTCCTCGACCGCGCGGAAGTTTTCCTCCAGGCGAGCGCGGCGTTCGGTAGCGCTCGCGGCCGGAAACCAGCCGCCTCGGCAGAGGCTCGAAACCGCAAGGCCAGCATCACGCAGCAGGCGCGCGCTCTGTGTTACGCCGATTTCCGCGACCTTCTCTCGCCACAGACCAAGCGCCGGAAGACCCGCTCGCGCACAGCCCTCGATGGCCTCGCGTACATTCCACTGGCGGATGGTCATCTGATTCAAGCTGAGCCGATCCAGTTCACTTCTCACCGACATACATTACCCTCCAGCTGAGACCAGGACCTGCTGCATACGTGCAGCAGCCTGTTCCGGGTCGAGGAGCAGCCCGGCCTGGTCGGCCAGCATAAACAGGCGAACGAGGTGCGCGAGGGAGCGAGCCGTTTCCAAACCACTCACCATACTGAAACAAGGGTGATGCCCGTTGAGATAGGCCAGGAAAACCACGCCCGTCTTATAGTGGTACGTTGGTGCCTGGAAAATATGGTGCGCGAGGGGCACCGTTGGCGCAAAAATCGCCTGGTAGCCGGGCAAATCACCCCGGTCCAGAGCCTGGAGCGCAGCGGCGGCGGCTGGCGCGATAGCATCAAAGATGCCAAGCAACGCGTGGCTGTAGCCCTGTTCGTCTCCTTGAATCAGCTGCGGATAGTGGAAATCGTCGCCCGTATACATGACCACGCTGGCAGGGAGACGGCGGCGTAAGGCGATTTCGCGTTCAGCACTTAGTAGAGACAGCTTGATGCCATCAATCTTCGTGGCGTGCCTGCGCATCAGATCCAGGCAGACCTCCGTAGCCTCATCAAGGTCGCTCCTCCCCCAGTAGCCGGCCAGCGCGGGATCAAACATCTCGCCCAGCCAGTGCAGAATCACCGGGCGCTTGACCTGACCTAGAACACGGTCATAGACACGTGCATAGTCTTCGGACGATCTGGCACAGGCAGCCAGCGCCCGACTGGCCATCAGAATAACACGCGCGCCTTCGCCCTCAACGAATTCGCACTGCTCCTCATAGGCGGCGATGACCTTCTCCAGTGTGAGAGGAGCGGCGAGAGACAACTGATCGGTCCCCGCTCCGCAGGCAATGCGCTCCTGCGCGCCATCAGCCCTGGCGGCAGCCATTGAACGATGAATCAATTCGCGAGTCGCGTCCCAATCCAGGCCCATACCGCGCTGGGCAGTATCCATCGCCTCTGCAACCGAAAAACCTAGAGACCAGAGATAACGGCGATAGGCCAGGGTTGTTTCCCAATCAATCTGCTCGCGCGCCGGAAGCTGAGGAGAGGCCGTATGTTTGCGCACAATATGAGCTGCCGCGAAGGCTCGCCGGTTCCGCGCCGGTGGACAAGTGGTGGGAAATCGGCATGGCTCGCCCAGCGCGTAGGTGAAAGGATGACCATCCTCACCAGGCAATTGAATGTGCCGGCTCATTCCTGCGCCTCCAGAGACAGCCAGGGAAGATCAATCCAGCGGCGTTCTTGCCAGGAGCGCAGGGCCGTTTCGGCTAGCTGCACTCCTCGCGCTCCCTCAAGCAAGGTCCAGGGGAACGGCGTATCACAGGCCACATGCCGCAGAAACAGCTCCCACTGATACTTAAAGGCGTTCTCAAAGGGCTGGTTGGCCGGCACCTCCATCCAGTCGTCACGAAAAACATGGGTCAAAGGAATATCAGGGTTCCAGACAACTCTCGGCGTATTGACCCGGCTTTGCGTTTTACACGAGTGCAAACCAGCAATGGCGCTGCCGTGTGTGCCATCGACCTGGATGGCGAGCTGTTCGTCGCGATACACGCGCACGCACCACGACGAATTGAATTGAGCGACGATATCGTTCTCCAGGAGGAAGGTGGCATAGGCCGCGTCGTCAGCCGTGACCTTGTAACGCTGCCCCTGTTCGTCGTAGCGCTCAGGGATATGCGTAGCGCCAAGACAGGAGACGGCGCACACACGGCCAAAAAGGTGAGAGAGAACGTAGGACCAGTGGCAGAGCATATCGACGATGATACCACCGCCATCCTCTTTGCGATAATTCCAGGATGGGCGTTGCGCGGCCTGCCAGTCTCCCTCAAAGATCCAGTAGCCAAATTCCCCTCGTACCGAGAGGATACGCCCCAGAAAACCGCTATCGATAACCCGTTTGAGCTTCAGCAGGCCCGGCAAGAACAGCTTATCCTGCACCACTCCGTTCTTGACGCCCGCCTCTTGAGCCAAACGGGCAAGGGCAAGAGCGGTTTTTCCATCCGTCGCGGTCGGTTTCTCGCAATAGACGTGTTTGCCAGCCCGCAGTGCCTGGCCGACGCTTTCTGCTCGAAGCGGGGTCGCCTGGGCATCGAAGTAGATTTCGTTGGAGGGATCAGCTAGGCACTCATCCAGATCGGTACACCAGCGCTCAATACCATACTTCTCCGCCAGGGCGCGAACCTTCTGGGCATTACGGCCCAGAAGAACCGGATTGGGCATCAAAGCATCGCCATTTGGTAAGATCACCCCTCCTTGCTCACGAATCGCGAGGAGCGAACGCACGAGGTGCTGATTTGTGCCCATCCGCCCGGTCACGCCGTTCATGATGATGCCAACATTGCGTATTGCCATACAATTCTCCTGAGATGCTGAGCGAACCAGCGATATCGCGTGCTCGGAGAGAATAGAAAACGTTCTCTATCCAAGAGAATAACGTACGGCCTTTCATCTTGTCAAGTGAGCCTCTTTGATCAAGATCTGGCAGCGACCTGGAGGCCCGGTGGAATAGACAGAGAGAAAACCATTTCTTCAGGCCGCCGGCACCTGGACTGTTATCGTCCAATACGTGTTTGCATCTACCATAAAATAAAACGTTCCACCTTTCCCTTCTCGCGCGCTTTGTACGACTCGGTGGGCAGCTACACACGTAATCTGCGCGCCCGCGTTATACAGGCTGCCATTCGCATTGTAGATCGCGATATAGAGATAGTCATCCACACCTTTGAGACCCTGGCAGGCCCAGGTTATTTGCCAGGTGGAGGCAGGAACGGTAAAAGTCTGTGTTTTCTCCGTAGAGCTGCCGGTATTAGAGCCAGTAAACGTGCGAAGCGTCTGCCAGGCATAGACAGCCTGGGTAGGAGTGGGCGTTGGTGTGGTCAGCGAAGTTGATACGGCCTGCACACTGCTGCTCTTTGCCACAGGATGTGACAAGACCGTAGATGAGAATACTCTTCCGAAGCCATAGTATCTGAAACCAAAGCCAATGAGAGAGAGCACAACCAGCACGATTAGCCAGGGCCAGCCGCGCTTGCCGAGCTTTTTCGCGGCTCTGGCCATAGATTCAGCAGAGAGTCTGGAGTTCTGCTTCACAGGAGGCAGCGAAGACCGCCTGCTTCGTGACTGATACGCCTTTGTCAATAAGTGTCGTCGAGACATGAGCGGTATTCCTCGTGTAAAAAATCTTGCCGAGTGAAACGCGGCAACGCAGGCGACGGACTGGTCCGTCGCCTGCGCAGGGATTCGGTTCAGAATCCACTCATCAGGTACTACAGGGCGTGCCGTTGAGTGTAAATGCCGTGGGCGGCGAATTGGTTCCGCTCCAGGCCCCATTAAAGCCGGGTTCTGAACTCAACGACTGACCTGGGGGTATCGACCCGTTATACGAGAGATTCGTAATCGTGACGTTTGCCCCACTTTGCGTGTAGTTCCCGTTCCAGAGCTGCGTAATCGTCTGCCCGTTGGGGAAGGCGAATTGTAAGCTCCAGCCGTTAATCGCCGTTGTACCGGTGTTGGTAATCGTGAAATTCACGCCAAAGCCGCCCGGCCACTGGTTCGTGATCGTATAGACCACTTTACAGCTTGTGCCGGATACCGGCGTCGGACTCGGTGTTGGCGTCGGCTGCTGAGTTGGCGTCGGCGTCGGCTGCTGAGTTGGTGTCGGCGTCGGTGTTGGCGTCCGAGTCGGCGTCGCGGTCGGTGTTGCCGTTGGTGTCGAAGTCGGTGTTGCCGTAGCCGTTCCGGTTCCCGTGGGACTTGGCGTTGGCGTCCCAGACGAAGTTGGGAACAGGATATCGACCTCAGCCATAGTAATGGCGATGTCGGCCTGGGCCCAGAAACGATGGTAATGGAAGGTTGGCGCAGGGCCACCGTTCAGGTAAGCCTGTACCATCGGCCAGGACGGATCCTGCTCGTACTTGGGGCGCTCGCTGATGAACGTCATACCCGTCTGGATGGTCGCGCCCTGGGCATTTGTGCCGACCCAGCCGGACGGAATGTACACCACCTCGTCGAAGTTGCTGTAGTCCGTGCGCGTCTCCGGGTTGGAGATGCCGATGCTGTCCGAATAGTCATTCCACATATCGTTCAGCAGGGTTTCGGCCAGGGTTTGCGACGCGGTATCGCCAGATTTAGCTGCGTAGAAGAGCAGTGTCTGGGCCAGACCAGCCGTCACGCCCACATCCTGCGTGGTGTTCACCACAGTCACATGCAGGCCAGAGTTGTTCACCGAAGTCGTGCCAGAGGTCCAGTTACCACCCGGCTGCCCACTCCAGTTCAGAGTCGAAGGAATTGAGTAGGTGCCGTCGGAATTCACCGTCGTCACCGACTTGGCCCAGGCAACCCATTTATCCAGGATCGACTTGGCCGTTGCATTGCCCGTTTCGTAGTAGTACTCCGCGAGACGCTCCATCGACCAGACCTGGTAGCCAAACCAGTTGTTGCTGGGCGGATTGTGATAGACCGGCTCCCAGTCGTATGCCTCTCCGTAGAAGGTCGGATCACCGGCTGGTGGCGTATCATACCGGCCATTCCAGCTATTGGTTGCGCCACCTGCAATCGCGCCTTCCGCCGATTGCAGCCACTCGTAGAACTGCAACTGGCGTTGCAAGCTGGTTGCCCAGTCACCGGGCGCGGTTGGAGACTTGGGTTCGAGCGCGGGAACAGTACTGAGCGCCCACGCAGCCAGGGGGTTTTGATAGCCCTGGGCGTCTGCGCCATCGCCAATACGCCAGGCCCAGCTACCAGCCGAGGGAAGCGCACCACCCCAGGCATAGTACCAGCCCAGCAGATAGGTTGAGCTGTTCTTACCCGTACCGGCCGGGCAGCTTGGGCTCGTGCATCCCATCGCCTTAAAGTACTTGTCGTACTCGCTATAGCGCAGATAGTCGCCCATCTTCGCCGCTTCAGCGATTTCGGGAGCAATCGTGCTCTCCTGCCCTTGAGCGGTTGCCCAGGTGTACGCCCAATAGGCAGCCTGGACTGTGCGCGCGTCAGCATCGGGCGCGTCGGTATAGCGCCACTGCTTCGAGTAATTGCTGGTGGCAGGACCAGCCGCCGGAATGTTGAAGAGGCTCAGGAAGCCAGTTCCGTCGTTACGGCCCCAGGTGAAGGTTTCACACTCTGGCTGAACGACGGTCAACCAGACCGATTCCGATGCCCCACGCTGATACGAGTTGATGTAGGACGGTTTGGTTGTTCCATCGCCACAATGACCATAACCGTACCAGTTGTCTGTATCAAGCAACCATTGCATGCCGTAGACATCTGGTGTACCATAGGTACTCGTCAACTCGTTGTACAACGGGTCTTGCCCAACAGTGACGCTGGTCGTCAGTTGGGTGGGGTAATCGGTAATGTTGGGAGATTCAGGGGCATACTGAGCAGGGCTGCTGGGATTGTAGCCAGCATTGGTTGGCTGGTCAGCATCCGATGGGATCATATACTTATCCATCGTCTGCCAGGCATTAATAAAAGGCTGCCAGTTTCCCGTCACCTCACCATAGGTGGCCTCAAGCCAGATCCAGAAACTAAACGTTTCTGAAGTTGTCTCATGCCCGTAATCCGGTGCTTCGACGATCAACGTCTCGACCGAGTGATACGGGATGCCCAGCGAACTGAAGTACCCGTTAGCGGGATTGGTGATCTCGTTGTAGAGCGTCAAGAAGTGCTGGGTCCAGGTAGATGTGGCTTGAGCGCTACTGGTATTCGCGTGCGCTGCCGGAATGCCTCGGGCTAAGAAGCCCGATATCACGAGCAAGAGTGTTACGAAACCCAGTATCAGGGACTGAAAGGTCCTTTTTCTGGTCACACTCACCTCCTTGTTACGAAGAGCTGGTAGCCTGGAGAATGGGAACAGTCTTAGCAAGCCGTCCACCTTTCCTCTGGCTCCAACCATCGAACGGAACTGTGTAACCGCTCATAATATGAGCGATTACGGTAGCAGAGAGTAATGATTAAGAAACCGAACGAATCGGCTTTCTCTGAAGTGTAGCCAATCATCCATCGGCACACAATGACAGCCACTAGACACATTGTGGACAGATAGAAGCAAGAACAATCTGAACCATAACAGGGAGAGAAGAAAGTGAGATCCGTATCCAAAAAAATTTTTTCGGGGAAATACTTGACAAGAAATCGGTTTCTCATTATCTTTTTGTTAACAAACGGTCGCTTTCAGTAATGGAAGAGTAAACTGTGTAATACTTAATTGCCGATCAAACAGCAGGATATAGTAAGCAACACATACATAAAAAACTATTGTGATACTCCGCTACGTGAACATTCGTAAGCAAGACGCTACGAAGCCTGGCCATTAGAATGAGAGTTGGCCATTACTACGAGGTTACTGGAGGACACAAGCATGGCACCCAATCGTCGTTTGAGACAGGCGCGTGAACTACGAGGTTGGTCCCAAGCAAAGGTTGCGGGACAAATCGGCACTGACGCGACCACAGTCAGCCGTTGGGAGCGCGGCCTTTTCGCTCCCACCCCCTATTTTCGTGAAAAGCTCTGTGTGCTCTTCGGCAAAAATGCCGAAGATCTGGGCTTGCTGGAGACTACGGATTGGTCTACTCCTGCTCTCCCTTCTTTGCAATTGAGTGGAGTATGGCAAAAAGATGACCTATCCACAAGTAGCGTTATTGCTCCCGCTCCACCATCCTGGCCAAAACGCACAGACACGTTCACCTATATTCTGCATAGCGCTGTGCATGATCAGCAAGCCCATATGCTTTGGGAAGATGCGTATATCCGGGCAATGCGGGGCCAGCGCGCAGAGGCCCAGCAGTTGGGTGAGGCCAGCCTGAGCGCGTTTGAACGCGTCGGGCATATGAACGCTGCTGCCATTCGTGAATGGCTCAATCAGCATGACTTAACCTCTCCCCACGTGCCGCCGGCCAACGTGTCGCCAACATCCCTGCCTATTCCCTCAGAGCAGCGTAAGCAGTCAGCAAAGCCAGTTCTGCAAGGAAAGGGGGCCGGCATCGCGCTTATTCTCCTGATCGTTGCACTTTGTGTGGCTACCTTCGCTTTTAGCCAGTTGTATTCGCCGGGCCAGGCTTCAACAACATCGGTTGTGCATGCCTCATCCGCTCCTAAGATAGCGAGCCAGGTGCAGTCGCCCACAGCGCAGATCCGCGGTACGACTACCCTACCGGCTGCGGCTCCTACACCTGGCAGAACAGCAGCCACACCTGCACCTGCTGCTGGCCTATCGGCAAGAGTAGCTCCTACTCACCTGACGCTGCAGGATTGCCCGCAGGAGTCTCTTGGCTATCGCTGCACTGTGAGCCTCTGGGCATTTCCTGCTGGGCCGACCACGTTTACCTGGCGGGCCAGCAGCCCGGATTTGCCGGCAACCTTTAATCCCTCAGCAGGAACCGGCACGGCAGGGCAGCCAGTTCAGGTCATCATTTATCTTCAGAGCTCACCGGGGCAGAGTGGCCAACTCGTTTTCACTTTTACCTCTGCCACGAAAACTTCTACGGTATATGTTAGCTGGCAGGGGTAAGCAGGCAATCTTACAAAGCCTGTCACCCATATGCTTAGTGACTGTCTAGCAGGTGTTCTTGTACAGAGCTGAGGAAGCCAGTACAGTACATGCATAATCACTCATATCGTCGGAATAGTATGAGTGGTTTGGCCGGTTCGCTGGCGTATGCTGTAGGCGGCAGAATAATCTGCCGCCTTATTCGGGTATGTATGAGAATTCCTGATCCGTTTCCTTCCTGATCCGGCAAGAGAGATGATGACTTTATCTTCCGCTTCAAGCAAGCGGCAGGAAAGATTTCGCTTGCCAGACCGGCGGAAGGATACCTCCCGCAAAAGGAGTTGTACCTTGAATACACGAAATACAGGCAGTAAGCATTATTTTATTTACCAGCTTATTTTCTTCTTTCTGGTTCTTTTTCTCGTACAGGCTATCGCCGCGTGTAGCACGAATCCTCAAGGTTCTTCTCCTCCTGCTACACAGGTAGCTTCATCTACCCAGCCAGCACAGGCTTCCGCTACCCAGCCAGCTCAAACCCCTGGTGATCCTTCTCCGACAGCAACCACCACTCCACCATCCCTGGTCGGGCCAACAAACTTCCTCCTCGCTACGCCACTGAACTTTTCCAGCGTGAACGGGGCAACCATGGATGATAGTGGAGCAGTTACTCCACTCGACACAAACACAGTTGAAACAGAAGTCACCGGGGAGCTAGAGCGCTTGCTTTTTGTCGTAGATAGCAGCGACAACGTAAAGGTCTACAGTCCGGGAGTGGCTCCGGTGGCGGCACAACTCAAGTTTAATACGGATGGCAGTACAGCCATCTTTTATACGCAGACGGTGGACTCTGAAGCGGGCACCATCGCCATTACCTTTGCGGGAGTATTGCTAAAGGATCAGATCCGCGTGGACTATCAGCAGCAGTACACGCCTTCCATGCTCATTAATGCATTGGCAAGCGATGTGGAAGTTTCCTTCACAACCCACGTGAAATGGGTGACTGCCAATCAGATACCGGCCGCTCCCAGCAATGGGACCTATCACATCACGAGTCAGGGAGGCATCGCCCTCTCGTGGTCGGCAGGGCAGAACGCAGTGTCTTACAACGTCTATCGTTTAATCTCTGACCAGGACGAGGAGTTTCAACTGCTGGCTACGGTGCGCGGGACTTCCTATATAGATAACTCGAAGGACGCCATCCAGAATATCAACTCGATAAAGGGGATTACCTATGCTATTTTCTCAGTCGGACCTACCGGCGTTGAAAATCCCGGTGGAATTGTCATATCTATCTCATAAGGAGAGACAAGCACAATGATGAATCCAGGGAATCAGCCCTCCCAAACTATGCCAAACGCGATGTATCCAGGGAATCGGCCTCCTCAAACCGCGCCAGAGAACCAGAAGCGAGGAGCTTCTGGCCGAAAGAAAGCGCTGGCGGCTTTTGTGCTGCTTGTCTGTATTATTGGGGGCGGCTTTCTGATCGTCCAGGCCGGGCGTTCCTCGTCACAGTCAACGGGGAACACTGGTAATATAAGTACGCCAACCCTCACCAAGCCCTGGTGCGCTGCTCCCACCTCATTATCTACCGATTTTTCCGGCACAAGCATCTCCGGTCTTGCCGCAAACGACGTCTGGAGCGTGGGTCCCAAAGTCATGCACTGGAACGGGGACGTCTGGAACGTGGCCTACAATTCCTCCTCACCTCAGGACGTCTTCCGCAGCATTGTAGAGATCGCTCCGAACAACGTGTGGGTCGTAGGCGAACATGTTAGCAATGGCCTGCCATCGCATTCATTAACCCTCCACTGGGACGGCATAAACTGGCAGCAGGTTGCCAGTCCAGATGCAGTGGCAGGTGGAAAGAATGCGTTGGTAGCCGTCTCAGCGTCATCCGCTCATGATGTCTGGGCAGTGGGTTTCTCCGTGCCACAACGAGGAGCAATCGAGCCGGTGATCGAGCATTGGGACGGCACGAAATGGAGCGTTTCGCCGGGTCTGAGCACACTCGGTAGCGCTCAATTCACCGGTGTCAAAGCGCTGTCCGCAGACGATGCCTGGGCAGTTGGATATGGTTATAGCGCTTCTTCTCACGCTGGTCAGGGAACCACCCAGCCGGTGATAGTGCATTGGGACGGCAAGCAATGGAAAGCCGTGACGAATCCCAACTTGAGCGTCCAGGGTGGAGGAAGTCTCTATAATATAGACGGCAGCTCGGCTAATGATCTCTGGGCAGTCGGCAGCAGCAAGAATCAGATGCTCACAGAACATTGGGACGGGCAGAGCTGGAGCGTGATCGCCAGCCCTTCCGTCTATCCAGATAGCAGCAACTGGCTGGCGAGTGTCGCCGCCAGCGCACCCAATAATGTCTGGGCAGTTGGCAGAGTGAGAAGCAGCGAGAGCGAGTTCCAGCCATTCATCGAGCATTGGGATGGCCACCAGTGGCAGGTGATGCAGGATCCCTTCCAGGACGCAGGCGAACTGGATAGCGTTCTGGCTGTAGGTCATCAATTCTGGGTGGTCGGCCTTCCCAGAACTTCTGGCGGGCACGCGTTTATCGAGACGCTTTGCCCATAACAGCAGGGAATTTCGAACGCCCAATCGGGCTATTCTCACTGACGAAACACAGATGAGGAGTGATCTCGAACCGCTGCAAAGTTCGAGATCACTCCTCACCCGATTCAGGATCGTGATTCCGAGCTTGCGTTCTCATAGCGGTAAACGATGATACGTTCCATCCTGCGCAGCGTGGAATTGACTTCCTGCGCGCGAAAGAGCGCGCGTACCCAGAGCGGGAAGCGGGAAAACGCGACCAGTTCGCTTGGTCTAAATTCCTTGATCAGTTCAAGTTTTGGCTCAAGCTGCTTGATGCCCTGTGGATCATCAAGGCCCCACTTGTAGGTAGCACCCGTGCCCCCAACGTTCGAGCCCGCTCTTTTCACAATGAACGGATTGCAGATGTCGAAGATTATCTGACCACTGGGAAAGTGAGCGACCACCGCATTGAGGAGCGCTTTCACTTCTGGTTCGCTCAGGTAGTGCAGCACTCCTTCGGCGATCAGCAGCCCAGGCCGGTCCCGTGGAACCTCGTCCAGCCAGCGCAAATCATCCAGCGGGGCGCCGATCAGGTGATAGGCGCCCCGTTCGGGGAACAGTTGGCGGCGCAGGTCGATCACGTCCGGGTAATCTACGTCAAACCACTGGCAGCTTTCAGGCGGATCGACTCGGAACACACGGCTATCCATACCGCAGCCCACGTGCAGCACGGTCGCATCCGGGTGATCGGCCAGATAGCGGTTCGCGAGCAGATCAAAGGTCGCGGCTCGCGTAGCGATGATGGTACATCCGATTTTGCTCCACATGCTCCACGAGCCTACACCCTTGTACTGCTTGCTGATGTCGTAATCGATATGCCGCATTGCTTCTTCAGCCCACGGATCACGCAAGATGGGATTCTTCCACTGGCTCTGGAGCGCTCGACCGCTCAAGGTCATGAGCATTGTTTCTTTTTCTTTGGCAAAGTGGATTTTCTCAGTTGTCATTGGTTTTTTCCTTCCGTATCATCTGCTTCCTTCAACTGCGCCTGCGCCTCCGCGATCTTCCGGCGCATCAGCGCTTTCCCGGCTTCGAGGTTCGCCCCCGCTTTCGGCGTGAGTAAGCACTCGCAAAGCTCGGCCACCGTTTCCACCAACTCATCAAAAGATGGCTGGTCCGGCTTGTTGGAGTCAGCGAGAGGAGCTGATCTGCGAGAAGAGAGGGCGGCCAGGATGGAAGGAGTCAGCGCGTCCAGGATGAAGGCCGTGGCTCTCGTGTTGATGTCCTGACGAACGACTCCGATCTCTTGCATGGCCTGGAGATACTCCCGCGTCGGGCTAGGATCAGGCGGCCAGGAGGCGAAGAAACTGTCTGGCTTGGAGAGATATTTGCCAAACGTCTGCTCATCTCGCGTATACATCGCAGTCATCAATGGTAACTGCTTGAGGGCTGCGAGCAGACCCCGATAGACGCTGGCGACCGTGCCCCCCAAAGGATCACTTTCGAGATAGCGATTCCAGATTTCCACATAGACGTTCAATTCCCGCAGCAGAAGGGCCTTGATCAAGGCATCTTTGGAAGGAAACAAGAGATAGACCAGTCTGCGGTTTAAGCCGACAGCCTCAGCCACATCACTCATTGTCAATTTATCGTACCCATGCCGAAGCAGCAGTTCAGCCGCCACATCTAAGATCGCCCGTTCGCGTTCTTTCTCATCAATCCTCATGACTTCTCATTTTCACAAAATTTGTTTATTTGTTACTGAGATTATAGGCTCGCTTTCGTCAGGTGTCAAGACTTGATGAGTCCAAAAAAGTGAGGAGGTTTTGCAAGCGACTTCACCGCTTGCAAAACCTCTCACTTTCTCTTGTACATTGACTGTGGCCCGTCACCCTCTTTACTTCTTGAGAGCAGCGAGCGATGGATGTTTAGCTGGTGGGCGAACCGTTGAAAATGAAGGTTGTAATGATACACGGGTTGCCGATAGCGCTAAAGCCCAGGGTCACACTCCCGCCCGCGGGGATGACAGCATTATAGCCCTCACCTGTCACTGCTACCTGCTGCCCGGACTGGCTCCAGAGGCCGCCCCAGTCTTGAGCGATCTGCTGATTTCCAGGGAAAGTAAACTGCAACGTCCAGAGCGAAATCGCTGTTGTACATTCGTTGGTGATAGTGATGAAGGTCGTGAAGCCACCGGGCCATTGTGCGATGACCCGATAAGTAATCACGACACAGGAAGCGGGCGAAGAAATCGTAGCGGTCGTGGCCTGGGTCGGGATCGTATCAGCATAGGCTTCGACCGGTGAAAGGAATACCATAGCGCAGACACCTATCAGCATGACAACAAGGATAAGCAAGCAGTAGCGCAGGGAAACGAGGAAAGGCAATTTCTTTGTGAGCATTCTCTGTACCTTTTTCCTTATCGCTCAGAAGTGGCGTGAATACTGATTCCCAGTATTCACGCCACTTCTGAGCAACTTTCCGATCACAGATGAGGCTTATTGCGGAGCAGGCAGCGCTCCAGTGGACCCGCACTGGCCACTACCACTGCCAGAGGGTACCGCTAATGGGCCGGTTTCGATGAAGCACAGATAACTGTACTCTTTGGT
>DATGKW010000186.1:0-17659 GCA_035294465.1 Ktedonobacteraceae bacterium
TTAACTTTATTGTATACGAGATGATTACGATTTCTTGCGATTAACTTCTGCATAATGCCAGACGAAAACTACCAGGTGAAGCAAAACCGCATTCCGCCTTCTTAGGTATCATATCTCTTAGAGAAAATGATTTTATCAAAGAAAATTGTTTTTAACAAGCACCTGAACAACTGAATACTGCTCACTCCCGATGGTACGTGCATCGTGTGCCAGTCATGGCATGTGAAGTAACGGTGACAAGAGCGAAAGCACACGTTTCGGTAAACCAATTGAGTGACCTAGACAAATGACAGACTCACGGGAGAGAAATCTTTTTCATTTGTGTGTGTCCCCGCGAACGAAGGATTTTTGTTCACGAAGGGAACGCTGGTGGAAGCAGGAAGCCAACATGGGCAAGAGGAACAATCAGAACTTTGTGAGCATTCCTCATGCTCGTTTTATCGCCATGTTCACCTACAAGGCTGAACTGGTAGGCATTACTGTGAAGGTCACGGAAGAGTCCTACACGTCGAAAGCTTCGTTACTGGACCTGGACCCGTTGCCAGTTCGCAACAATGGCGATGAGAAACACAAATTTAGCGGCAAGCGCGTGAAACGTGGACTCTACCGTGCATCGGACGGACGGAAGATCAACGCCGATATCAATGGCGCTGGCAACATCATCAAAAAAGTAGCCCCTGATGCCTTCGGGCTCAAGGCGGTAGAGGATGGTAAAGGGGTGCTTGCATCCCTGGTAGTCCATCCTGTGAGGTTGTCGTTCCCCTCACGAAGCCAGAAAGCAAGCGGAAAGCAGCCGAAAGCAAGCGGTCAATAGAACGCTATATTTCGCTACAAAACGCTATACTTTTTGGAACTATCGCATCATCGCATCTGAAGATAAAGGAAGTCAAAGTGAGGAATAGAGGTTCATATCCTCAAGGAAGTAGCTGGCTATATTTATCTCCATTTTTAGAGTAGCTCCATATACTAGCTTTAGTCTTGGTGAAGACCGTTTTAGTTTTTAACAAGGGGATAATTTTTATGAAGCTCATTCGATCTCAAGAGGTTCCTGCTGACATTGTTCGTGAGCCTGGAGCTAAACAGGCTACAATTAAACGACTCATCGATACAACCGACGGCGCGGACCGCTTTGTTCTCAGTCTCTTTGAATTAAGGCCGAATGGTTCGACGCCTCCGCATTACCACGAGTGGGAGCACGAGGTTTTTATTCTTGAGGGAGCCATGCAGTTGCTGTTGCCTCACGAAGAGAAGGCGGTAGATCTTCAGGCCGGCGATGTTGTCTTTATTCCGCGTAATGAGCCACATGGGTTTGCCACAAGTTCTGACCAGACCTGCCGGTTCCTGGTGGTTGCACCGACAGAGCGTCCGCCGATTCGCAACTATTTCCTCTCCGAAGAAGCTTATCAATTTGATGGCGCTCTGGAGAGCACGGTAGCGAAAATGTAATCTATTTTTGTAATGTATTGTAGGAAAAGCTATTCTAGCTTCTTCTACAATACATTGTAGAAGAAGCGAATGAATGGGCGATCACAATAGAGGTCAGATACACTCTCGGAGGCGGTTTTCATATGGTAGGGAGGAAATGAACTATGCCGCAGATCATTGATTTAAGTATGCCCATTGAGCGGCATCCCAAGGATCCCACTTTTGAAAGGGTCAGGCTGATTGATCATGCGAGAGGGGGAGATCAAATCTGGCGTGCTCTCTTTATGCCGGCCAAAGCCTCCTTGCGGAAAAAGCTTGTTGGCTGCTGGCGCTATATTCGTGCCTTTCGCACGGCGAATCGCGGGAGCTTTCCTGGCGGGAAGTTCCTGAGCAATGAAGTTTATACCATCTCCGTGCATTGCGGAACGCATCTTGATGCTCCCTATCACTTTGGCCCCATATGCGAGGGGAAACCTGCCCGACGGGTTAATGAGTTGCCTCTTGAGTGGTGCTTTGGCCACGGAGTGGTTCTGGATCTCGTCCACAAAGGGCCTGGAGCTGCTATTACTGTTGCTGATCTGCAAGAGGCGCTGAATCGCATACAGTATGAATTGCAGCCACTGGATATCGTGCTGATTCGTACAGACTCTGATAAGTTGTGGCCGCGACCGGAATATTTTACTGCTCATCCTGGAATGGCAGAGGAAGCGACGCGCTGGCTTGTAGAGCGTGGCGTTAAGGTGATAGGGATCGATACGAACGGTTTTGATCTTCCTTTCATGGAGATGGTGCGAGCTTACCTTTCTACAAGAGATTCACGGATGCTCTGGCCGGCTCATATATATGGACGAACCAGAGAGTATGTCCATATGGAGCGGCTGGCTAACCTGCATCGATTGCCGAAATCACACGGTTTCCAGGTAGCCTGTTTTCCTATAGCGATCCGCGATGCTGGCGCAGCCTGGGTGCGTGCTGTAGCAATTGTGTAGAGAGGGAAATAGCAATGCAACATGAGGAAATGCTTGCTGTATATCTGCAAGCGCCGGTGGCCGCGCAGATCCTGCACAACAATTTTGGGTTTGCTCGTGCGCGCGTGCTTGATACAGCCCTGGAATTGGGAGTTTTCACCCACATTGCCCAGGGAGTATGCACATCTTCCCTTCTGGCCGCTTTGCTCGGCTGTGATGAGCAAGGGCTGCGTTGCCTGCTGGACGCGCTGATTGGGCTGGAACTCTTGCAGTACGGAGACGCGGGCTATAGCCTGAGTCCATTGGCAAGAGCGTATCTGGTAGAGGGGCAGCCGGGTTATCTTGGCCCTCATCTACGGGCCGTCATCGAGCAGTGGGATGCCTGGAGCGAGCTAACGCAGGTGGTACGCAGCGGGCGTAAACGTCTCAGGCAAGATTGGGGATCAGCGCGGGGGCGCGGTTGCAATCCTGGTATGTTCGCTCACATTTTCCCTTTGACTTTTCCTATAGCCTGGAAAGTTGCCGGGCTCTTTGGGCACCCGCTACGCGGCCGTGTCTTAGATATGTTTGCTGGCAGCGGTGCATGGGGCATCGCGGTGGCGCTTCGCCATCCACAGGTAGAAGTTGTGGCGCGAGATGAGCCGGCCTTGCTTGACGCTGTTCGGGAGAAGGTTCGGCAATTTGACCTGGGGGAACGCTTTACCCTGCAAACGCCTGGGGAGGACAGAGGCTCGTTTACGCCGGAGAGTTTTCGCCTGATTATTATCGCCCACGCCTGCCGTTTTCTTGGTGCATGCAGGAGCCGGGAACTCCTGAAAGAATGTTATCGACTGCTGCAGCCAGGAGGCACGCTGCTGCTGGTGGATGTGATGCGTGATGGTTACACGGATTCGTCCGCCGCTCTGGTGATTCGATTAAGCCTCTTTCTTAACACGCGGGAAGGGGATGTTTTTTCGGCGGCACAATTTCACGCGTGGTTAAAAGCCGCAGGTTTTGAACAGATAAGGGATGAGAGGATAGAACAGGTACCCTTCCTCTTCGCTTCTAAGAGTGGGCCTGATCCTCTGTGATGATCCTCTGTGATAGGAATAAGGAGGTGAAAAAATGCGCAAAGTTGTCCTGACGGGGTTAGGTATAGTCAGTCCTCTTGGAATCGGCAAGGAAGATTTCTGGCAGGGGTTGTCTTCTGGGCGTAGCGCGACAAAACATCTTTCCAGGATGAGAAGTTGTCAATTATTTGAAGAG
This sequence comes from Ktedonobacteraceae bacterium, assembly GCA_035294465.1. Classification (GTDB taxonomy): domain Bacteria; phylum Chloroflexota; class Ktedonobacteria; order Ktedonobacterales; family Ktedonobacteraceae; genus Paraktedonobacter. Next base: position 3,639 of record DATGKW010000186.1, read on the forward strand.
TTTAACTTCGCCTCGCAGGTTATCTCAGAGGTAGATGACTTTGATCCTGTGAGGAGTGGGTTGCCTGGCGAAGTGTGCAAGTTAGATCGCTTTATTCAGTTCGCGGTTGCCGGTGCTCTTCAGGCTGTTCGGGATGCTCGTCTTGATATACAGGCCATGGAGCGCGAACGAGCTGGCATTGCGCTTGCTACGGCTATCTGCGGAACGCGCCAGATGGAGTCAGAATTTATCAAAGTAACCGATCGGGGCCGGGCTGAAATCGATCCAGCACTGGTGAGTCCGGATCTCTACCTGGCCTCGATGTCGAACACCCCTGGTGTGATTTTATCGGCTATGATGGGCTGGCAGGGTCCCTGCGTTACTCTCTCGACGGGCTGCATTGGCGGTCTCGATGCGATTGGCTATGCCTATGAAACTATACGAGATGGAGATGCGGATATAATGCTAACGGGGGCCAGCGAGGCCCCGATCACGCCCATTACCATTGCCTCTTTTGAGATCATTCATTGCCTCTCGAAAGAGCACAATGACGAGCCAGAACGCGCCTCCCGCCCGTTCGATGCCCGGCGAGATGGCTTTGTGCTCTCCGAAGGGTGTGGTATCCTCCTGCTGGAAGAAATGGAGCACGCCCGCAGACGCGGCGCTCATATTTACGCCGAGATTGCCGGCTTCTCCAACACGTCTAATGCGTTGCATATGACCGATCTCCTGTCCGATGGCGCAGATCTGGCGCGAGCTATGGCCGGGGCCCTGGAACAGAGTAACCTGGAGCCGTCGGAAGTCGATTTTATGCACGCGCACGCGAGTTCGACTCCGCAGAACGATAGCTGCGAAACGAGCGCCATCAAGCTACTGTTTGGTGAGCATGCCTACAAAATTCCGGTGAATGGGACGAAATCAATGCTGGGTCACGCGCTTTCAGCAGCCAGTGCTATAGAGCTGGCCGCCTGCGTGCTGAGTTTCGAGCACAGCTTTATCCATCCTACCATCAATTACGAGGTGCCTGATCCGCTCTGCGATCTCGATTACGTTCCCAACGAGGGGCGGGCCTGGGATGGCGATGTTATCCTGACCAATGCGAGCGGCTTTGCCGGGTTGCACGCGTCGATGGTGCTAAAGGCGTTTCGAGGAGAGGAGATAGTATGAAACGCAGCGTAATTACCGGCATTGGGTGTATTACGCCCGCTGGTATAGGGGTAGATGCCCTCTGGGAGCGTGTACTGCTAGGGCGAGCCTGTACGCAGACGATTGATCGCTTCGATGCGTCGCGCTATCTATGCCAGGTAGCCGGCCAGGCAGATGATTTCAGGGCTGAGCAGGTGCTTCCGCCGCGCTTCATCAAACGAACCGATCGTTTTACTCATCTCGCTCTGGCTGCAGTCCAGCAGGCGCTTGAAGATGCTCGCCTGAGCATAGGTACGGCGGGCGGAGTAAACCCCGAGCGCGTTGGCGTGACGGTCGGCAATATTCTTGGCGGGTGGGAATTCGCCGAACGCGAATTACGCAAGCTCTGGAGAGATGGCGAGAAGGAGGTGAGCCCATATCAGGCGACAGCCTGGTTCCCGACGGCCCCCCAGGGTGCTATCTGCATCGCGCAGGGTATTAAGGGGCCGGCGCGAACCTTTATTTCGGATCGTGCGAGTGGAGCGTATGCACTGATTCATGGCGCTGGTCTCATTCGCCGGGGGCAGGTCGATGTGGTGATTGCCGGAGGCGTCGAGGCACCTCTATCCCCGTATGGCTGGCTCTGCTGCCAGACCAGCGGCTTTTTGACGCGTCACGGAAATACATCTCCAATGACAGCCTATCGCCCTTTTGACAAAAGACACTCAGGCTCGGTCCTAGGTGAAGGGAGCGCTTTTCTGATTCTTGAAGAATTGGAGCACGCTCAGCAGCGCGGCGCCACTATTTACGGCGAACTACGGGGGTGGGCTGTCGGTTCTGATGGCTATATGCCCTACTATACCGTCGAGCCGCATGGCACCATTCTGACAAAGACTATGCGCACATGTTTACAGCATGCTTCTCTGGTGGCGGAAGACATTGATGTCATTTTTGCGCATGGCACAGGTGTCCCCGCAGAAGACGTGACCGAGGTGTATGCCATCAAAGAGGTTTTCGGCAAACAACGCCGGCAGGTTGCAGTCACGGCCCCAAAGTCTGCCATTGGTCACTTGTTGGGAGCTGCAACCCCGGTGGATGTAGCTATCGCTGTGTATACAATGGTGCGCAAAGAGATTCCCCCCACGGCGAACCTTGATGAACCGGCTCCCGGCTTTGATCTTGACTTCGTGCAGCATCGACCTCGCAAAGTAGCGGCGTGCCATCATAGCCTGGTTGTCTCACGAGGACTCGGAGGGGTGAATGCATGCCTGGTAGTGAGCGCCTGATTGAGATCGCGATAAGCGGTAGCGATATATCCACTTGCGATACGCATGTGACGGAGCAGCAAGAAACGACCTGCGCAGCACATACGCAGGCTATAGGAGTGGATATCGTTGATATTCAGCGCATGCAAACGCTGTACGAGCGCTGGGGAGTGTGCTTTCTAAGCAGGCTATTTACCTTGCGGGAACAAAGCGCCTGCCGGAAAGCGACCGGCTATCGCTGGTGCTCGTTGGCAGGTCGCTTCGCTGCTAAGGAAGCGGTGAAGAAGATTCTGGCCGGGCGAGGCGAGATAGCAAACTGGATCGCAATAGAGGTCTTGAATGGGCCGTATGGTGAGCCATACATACGCCTTCACGAGCAGGCCATGTCGGCGCTTGAACGAGCAGGCTATGCCTATCTTGTGCTAAGCATCTCTCACGATGCCAATCTGGCGATAGCTACTGTTATGGCCTATCGGTGATGTTAGCGATATCTGGAATTTTTCAGGTGTAATCTGAAAGGAGATGTACTTATGAACATTCATGCCGAACTTTTGTCTGCGTTGTGTGACCTGGCTATTGATACCAGCCAGATTAGCGGCGAGACACGCTTGAAAGAGGATCTTGAGATGGATTCTACTGAACGCGTGGAGCTGGCGCTGGCGCTCGAAAAGCGCCTGTCACTCTCGATTGATGATGCTATTTTTGGCAAACTGTCCAGTTTTGATGAGGTGGAACAGTATTTACAATCGCTTGCAGGCATCTTAGTCGGGTAATTTATTAGAGGGAGAGGAGAGATACATGCCACGTATCCAGCATAGCATCACAATTTGCGAAAAGCCGGCCAGAGTTTTTGAGATCATCAACGATATTGAGCGCTGGCCCGTCCTTTTTAAGGAATACCATGGAGCCACTATTCTGGAACGCCAGGAAGAGGGGCGATATACAAAGCTCATTTTTCAATTGACAAATGGCGAAGGAAATTCCTGGCGCTCTTCGCGGCTGCTTGACCATAAAGAGCTAGTCGCCACGGCCGAACGAGAGGAGCCGCTCTATCCTTTTCTCTATATGCACTTGAAGTGGACCTGCGAAGAGACCCTGGAGGGAACGAAGATGACCTGGACGCAGGATTTCGAGATCGATCCTGAAGTTGACACTCCGCTTCCGACCATCCTTGATCGCATGAATGCGCATACGCGGGAGAATCAGCAGAGTATTAAGGAGCAGATTGAGGCAGGGGTAACGGTCTAGCGAGCGGTTTTAAAGAGTTGGGAATGGCATTTATTTTGCTTGTAAATGACATTAGCTGCCATATATTACTTTGTAGCAACTAATGCATTTACAAGCATTGCAGATACGAGCGAGAGATCGCGATAGAGATCAGAGACGCTTTTCCTCAATCACCAGTACGGCCTTGCCTGTGACTTTGCGATCCATCAAGTCGTTGAGTGCGTCGGCAGCTCGGTGCAGGGGATAGGTAGCCGAAATGCGTGGTTTGATTTTTCCTTCCAGGAACCAGGTCATCAGTTCGTGCAAATGTTCCTGGTTACGCTGCGGATTGCGCGTGGTGAACGATCCCCAGAAAACTCCCACGAGTGAGCAGCCTTTGAGCAAAGTCAGGTTCAGTGGGATTCGTGGAATGTCGCCTGCGGCAAAGCCAATTACCAGGTGACGCCCCTCCCAGGCCATGCCGCGCAGCGCCGCCTCTGAATAATTCCCTCCAACCGGATCGTAGATCACATCGACTCCTCTGCCAGCGGTCAGTGCCTTGATGCGCTCTTTCAGATCCTCGTTGGCATAATTAATGCATTCGTCCGCACCGTGCTCACGGCAGATAGCTAGCTTCTCATTGCTGGAAGCTGTAGCGATCACGTGCGCGCCCATAGCTTTGCCAAGCTCAACCGCAGCCAGACCCACACCGCCAGCAGCGCCCAGTACAAGTAGTGTCTCGCCAGGTTGAAGCTTTGCCCGATCCTTGAGTGCGTAATGCGAAGTGCCGTAGGCCATCACGAAGGCCGAGGCGGTCACAAAGTCCATCTGCTCAGGGATAGGAATTAAGATTTTGGCATCGGTCAGCACCTCTTCGGCAAAGCCGCCCCAGCCGGTGAAAGCAATCACCCGATCTCCTACATGGACTTGCTCGACTCCCTCGCCGATCTCCTTGACTACTCCTGCAACCTCACCGCCGGGCGAGAAGGGCATCTCTGGCTTGAACTGATATTTTCCCTGAATAATCAAGGTATCCGGGAAATTTACTCCACAGGCCCTGACCTTAACGACAACCTGCCCTGGACCAGGCTTGAGTGGCTCAATCTCCTCAATTACCAGGCTCTCCGGGGGACCATATGCCTTGCATAGCACTGCTTTCATAGCGAAAAAACCTCTATGTTACTGGCTAAAATGTTCATTGAGCGTTGCTGACATTATAGCAGATAGCCGGGCTGGAGCGTGTCAAAACCGTGCTGGCAGGTAAATCTTTCCATCGTGCAGAGATCTGCTTCCATCGAAAAAAGCGATTTCTTTTGAAGGTTTATGTTTGCTTTAGGTGAATGTTCTTAAGCGCCAGCAACGCGAGGCAAAGAGTCTCTCTTTTTCGCGTATTTTGTACAGCTTTAAGGAGAATACCCATGTTTTTCCACATTCAAAAGTTGATCAATGAGATCGTCCCTGACGAGCCAGATCCGGCGGCGGCGAATGCTCTTCAAGAGGGCCTGGGAGGTCAGTTTGGAGAGATGCGAACAATGATGCAATACCTGTTCCAGAGTTTCAATTTTCGTGGCAAGGCGAAACCGTATCTGGATCTGATCCAGGGAGTTGGTGTTGAGGAGATTAGCCACGTGGAGCTTATAGCCACGACGATCAATCATCTCCTGGATGGTTCACCTCGCTACCGCGGGAACGGTGTACCTGGCGAGGGCGGCTCTACTCCGCTCAAGATGGCCCTCAACGGAGGCAACATCCATCATTTCCTTGTTGCGGCCCAGGGCGCGATGCCGGTAGATGCCGCTGGCAATCCCTGGTCCGGCTCTTATATCTATAACAGCGGCAATCTCGTGCTGGATCTGATGTACAATCTCATGCTGGAATGCACGGGGCGGCTGCAGAAGTGCCGCCTGTATGAGATGACAAATAATAAAATGGCGCGTTCCACTATTGCCTATCTGATTGTGCGTGATCATGCTCATGAGAATGTTTATGCGAAAGCGCTGGAGACGCTTGGAGTGAACTGGGGCAGAGTGCTTCCCGTACCGAAGTTCGATGCCATGAAATATCCCGAAGTCAAAAAGCTCATGGATCAGGGGATTCATAATACCCAGCATCATTGGCGGTTGGATGGATCCGACATGGAGCAGATTTTCCGTGGCTCGTCACCTTCAGCAAGCGGTGAACTGAGGACAACTCCCAAGCCACCGGATGGGGCTCCATTCACGCCCGGTCCGGAAAGACCCGAAGAATTTTCACCTGGCCTGACCCCTGAGTTATGGCAACTGGTGGAGCAGGTTTCCCATATGAGCAAGGTGTAGCGCGAGCAGGGTTTTCCCAACAAGCCAGGGCTGGCGAAGGGAGCCGCGGATCTTGCCTCCGGCTCCCTCCAGTGGCTTCTCTGGCTGGCTAGACGACAGAAGGCATGTGTGAAATGTTGCCTCAGACTACGTCGTTCGTGGAGGCGCGGATCTGAAAATTCAATGATGCATGCCGATAAATGTCACTAGCAGATACAGGATGTAAAGAGAGAGGCAGATCAGAATAATCGCTCCGTAGCAAGTGAGGTTCCAGGCTCGTCGATTGTTGAGGGCCTGACGCAATTGTTCGGCCATGTCGGGCGGGTCTAACTGGATATCTGGCGCTTGCTCGGTCAGATGGGGCAGCATTGCGCGGAAATCGCGTGCATTGGTCATGCCTTCGACCAGCAACATTGTCGAGCCGTCAGTAAGATCGGCCATCAGCACCAGCTTCGCCGGGTTAGGATTACCAGGCGTCAGGGTCAGACGCTCTATCGTTTCCAACGGCAAGCGCGTCTCCTTGCCTTCTTCTCTGCTCGTTACTACCAGTTCGTCCGTATATAGCTGTATCTCTTTTCCCATTCCATAGCGCACCACGCTGATTGGGGATGTATTTTTGGTATCATATTCGCTCATGCCGTTCTCGATTGGTTGATCTTCGTGCAACTGAATAAGCCACTGCACGCTTTGATTGTAACGCATAAAACTTTATCCGTCGATAGCCAACTCCTGCTAATCTGTTCTGGACCGGATTCTTCTCGCGAGGAGCCGTCACAAAAACTTGACTTTCAGTCATTTTTGAATTATATTCAAAGAGAAAGAGTTGTTGCTTTCCGTCAGCTTCGAATTTTGCAGTGCGTGCATGCTTGCTAGATGGAGATGTCTGGTCTGGTTTCGTCAAAGGCTCGAAGCATGCTGCGCCTGTTGAAGGAGGCAGGGATGACCCGAATTTTTGCTTCTGGTAGCACCAGCAAACCTGTCGCAAATGATGATTGCCAGAGGACGGCGCTGCCAGATTTTGTTTCGTTATCTGATGGGAAGGCGCTTCCCCGGCATGTGCGTGTAGCCATTGTGGGAACGGGTTTCTCCGGGCTGGGAATGGCTATTCAGTTGAAACAGCATGGCTACGATGATTTTATTATCCTTGAGCAGGCTTCTGAAGTCGGGGGCACCTGGCGTGACAATACGTATCCAGGTTGTGCTTGCGATATTCCCTCGCACCTCTACTCGTTCTCCTTCGCTCTCAACCCTGAGTGGAGCCGCAAGTACTCTCCCCAGGAGGAGATCTGGGCCTATTTGCGCCGCTGCACTGAGCGTTTTGCCATTGAGCCTCATATCCGATGGAACTGTACGCTGTTGCAGGCGCGGTGGAACGAGGAGGAGCAACAGTGGCATCTTACTACCACGCGCGGCCAGTTGACTGCTGCTGTGCTTATTCTTGGCCAGGGACCGCTCAGCGAGCCATCGCTCCCGGCCATTCCCGGCATCGAAGAGTTCCAGGGAACTCTTTTTCATTCGGCGCAGTGGAGGCACGATTATGACCTGGTAGGCAAGCGCGTGGCCGTGATTGGGACCGGCGCTTCTGCTGTTCAATTCCTTCCTCAGATTCAGCCAAAGGTTGCGCACCTTACACTCTTCCAGCGCACGCCGGCCTGGATTCTGCCCCGGCTCGATCAACCTGTTCCAGCCTGGAGGCAGCGCCTATTTCGCCTTCTTCCGATTACCCAACGCCTGGCACGGGCCAGAATCTATCTACGACAGGAGCTGCTGGCGCTTGGTTTTGTTTACAAAACCGATCTGCTCAAAAACGCTGAGCGGCTCGCGAAACGCCATCTCTATAGCCAGATCCAGGACCCCGTACTCCGCGAAAAGCTCACTCCTCACTACGCTATGGGGTGCAAGCGCATTGTGCTCTCTGACGACTTTTATCCAGCACTGATCCAACCAAACGTCGAGGTGGTTACTGAACGCATACGGGAGGTGCGGGATCATCACATTCTCACTGAAGATGGCCGTGAGCGCGAGGTCGACGCGATTATCTGTGGCACTGGCTTTCACGTTACCGATACCCAGATTCCCCGTTGTGTGTATGGGCGAACCGGTTTCAGTCTGGCGGAAACATGGCAAGGCGGAATCAGTGCATATCTGGGCACAACGGTTGCTGGCTTTCCCAACCTTTTCTTGCTCATCGGTCCAAATACCGGTCTGGGGCATAACTCGATGGTCTACATGATCGAATCCCAGGTGGCTTACATTCTAGATTGCTTACGCGTAATGGATCGGCGGCATGTGCAGGCGGTCGAGGTCCGGTCAGAGATCCAGGAGGCTTTCAATCGGAGCATACAAGAGCGCTTGCAGAGGACCGTCTGGGCCTCAGGCTGCGCTAGCTGGTACCTGGATGCGCGTGGCTGCAACCCGACCATCTGGCCCGGCTTTACCTTTACTTTCCGGCGCAAGACCCGTCACTTTGATGCGTCGTCGTATAACCTGGTGCCAGCGGCAGCGCCTGTCGCGAGCTCCTGATGGGTTGGCGATGAAAGGAGATGCGAGCATGTTGATAAGAAGATTGGCCGGAGGAGCACCGAAGCTCTGGCAAGGGGGATATGCATGACGTTGCGTCAGAAACGAGTACCGCGCCGGCAGCGTTTGATTGAGATTGGCCTGGAATTGTTCAGCACGCGTTCCTATGACGAAGTGGCTATCGATGATATTGCTGACGAAGCGGGTATTGCGAAAGGGCTGCTTTACTACTATTTTCCAACCAAGCACGATTTTTATGTTGCGGTAGTGCGTTCAGCAGCTGAGCAATTGCTGGCCATGACTAATCCTGACGAAACCCTGCCGCCGCTCGAACGCCTGCGCCGGGGGTTGACCGCATATCTGACCTACGTTGAGCAGCATGCAGATGCCTATCGTGCGCTGCTGCGCGGCGGCGTTGGTGTTGATAGACAGGTGGCGGCCATTGTGGACGAAGTGCGCACGGAGTACGCCCGGCGAGTATGCCAGGGATTGTTAGGAGGCCGCGAGCCTTCGCCGCCAGTAGGTGTAGCGGTAAGTGGTTGGGTAGGCTTTGTCGAGGCGCTCAGCCTGGCGTGGTTGGAACAACGCGAGATTGAGAAAGAGACCCTGTGTGAACTGGCGGTGACGGCGCTGCTGGCAATTGTGGAAAAAACGCCAGATGGTCGCCAGGTTCTCCACTCATCCGTTCATGAGGCGGATTGACTCTTCGCCTGAAGGAGGTACGCTTATGGCTCAAGCTGTACAGGAAGTTCCCGGCGGGGCAGTACCCCGTGCATCCCTGGGAGATACGCTGACGCTGGCATTCAGGCGTCACCCGGCGCTACTTCTCCGTTTTGCGCAAACGTACGGGGATCGCGTCTATCTCCGCGCCCCCGGTTTCAGTATTTTTTTTCTTTTTCATCCAGATGATGTTCGCCAGGTTCTAGTTGTTCAGGGAAACAAATTCTGCAAAGGCATGGGGGTGTACATGCTCAGTCGCTTGCTAGGGCAGGGACTATTGACCAGCGAGGGGGAGTATCATAAGAGGCAGCGCCTCTTGATTCAACCGGCGTTCCATCGCCAACGTATTGCCAGCTACGCTACAACCATGGTGGATCTGGCCCACCAGCACGCAGCATCCTGGCGAGATGGGGCGGAAGTGGATATGGTTTCCGAGATGATGGCAATCACCTTCAGAGTCGCAGGCAAGACGCTTTTCGGCGAAGATGTCTCGGCGGATACGGCCACCATGCGGGAAGGGATGGCTGCTTCGATGCAAGCCTTTGAGCAAGTGGGTACGTCTCCCTGGGCGCTCCAACTGGAGCGCCTGCCACTGCCGGTCATGAGGCGTTTCTTTCGGGCGCGTGAGAAGATAAATGCCATAGTTTACCGGATGATTGAGGAGCATCGTCGCTCCGGCGACCAGGGGGATATCCTTTCTATGCTGTTGCAGGTCCGAGATGAAAATGGGCGGGGATTGAATTCCGAGCAGGTCCGCGACGAGGTGTTGACACTGCTGGCGGCTGGCCACGAGACAACGGCGAATGCGCTTGGCTGGACCTGGTATCTGCTGGCTCAGCATCCAGAGGTTCGCATCAAAATGCAGCGGCTGGTTGATGAGGTGGTGGGCGAGCGCTTGCCCACGTTTGAAGACCTGCCACGCCTGGCCTATGTCGAACAGGTGCTGGCTGAGTCAATGCGTCTCTATCCGCCGGTCTGGGCCTTTGATAGACAGGCTATCAGTGATGTACGGATAGGTGATCTTACCATTCCTGGAGGCACGCGCGTTGTTGTCAGCCAGTACGTGACACACCGCGATCCACGCTACTATCCCGATCCTGAGCGCTTCGATCCCGAACGCTGGACACCCGAAGTGCGTGTGGAACGTCCCAAATTTGCCTATTTTCCCTTTGGAGGTGGTTCGCGGCTCTGCATTGGCGAATCCTTCGCGTGGACAGAAGGAGTGCTTATTTTGGCAACGCTGGCCAGGCAGTGGGAAGCTTCGCTGGTCTCTCCTCGTCCCATCGAGATTGAGGCCGCTGTCACCATGCGCCCACGCTATGGGCTGCGCATGATTCTGCACGCGCGCAAGTGATTACGCTTTACCCTTCTGTTTGTATCGTTCCCTTATACTAAAAGTGGTCCATAAGAAAAGTACGTGTTATACGCGCAGGAAGCTTAAGATGCGTCTCTTCTTCACGTGGACCTATTTGGGTCGAACGATCATGCTTGAATTCAACAAAGAAAAGGAGAACCTTTTTATGGATATTGCAAGCCCCAAAGAGGTAGAAAAATGCCTCCAGGGTGTTGATTATCCGGCGAAGAAACAGGATCTAATTCAACACGCAAAAGCTCATGGTGCTGACCAGCGAGTGATGGAGACCCTTCAGCAATTACCTGAAGAGAACTTCCAAAGCCCTGTTGGCGTGAGCAAGGCAATTGGTGAAATCGGTCACCGCGGAGGTCCTACTCGCTAGATCGAGTAGAGAAGGAACCTTTCATGAAAAGGGCAACATGAAGCAATGGCGCTTCGACTTCGCTCTCTTCATGGAAGGTTCTTTAGCCATACAAGTACTACGACATCGAGACCTTTCCGATCAATATGTTCGTCAAGCACAGTCCATAATCCCAGGGAGATGGCTTGTCTCAAAAGAGCATCCCGCTGCAATGCAGCGCAGAGCATTGCCAACCGTCTTCCCCTTTTTAGGACACGGTACAATTCAGAAAGTGCTTCAACGACGAGAAGTGTAGCATACTCATAATATGGAGGTTCGGTATCAATCGCATCAAACGTTTCATCAGGAAATGGTAAATGTCGAGCATCTGCAACGATATGGTGAGTTCCAAAATGTGAAAGTCCGTGCTGAAGGATAGGATCTGAATCACAACTGACTACTTCATAGTGGTCGGCGAGTGCCTCGATGACTATTCCCCCTACTCCCGCAAAAGGGTCAAGAAAAAGTGATCCAGGTTCAGTGGCGACAAGATTCACGAGTAAACGTGCGTCAAGGACAGGCAATCCCCGTCGGCTGAGATGCCCCCCATCGCCGCGGTAGCCAGTCACTGGACGCACGTTTCCAGAAGAGGTTTCCAGTAAAAAGGTTCGCCGATCAGGTGCGCCTTCACGTAGGGTCTCAGGATGCTCTTCAAACAGGCGATGCCGTCGATACCATCTATGGTGCCATTGAAGCGTGTCTCTCGGGATAATGCGCGGACGTTTGGAGCGTCTCGTCGCCTCGGGAAGAGGTTCTAGCCAATCGACTGCTGCTCTGTAGCCTGGACGGGATAAGCGAAGACGAGCTGCCTCAAGTTCTTCAGAGGCAAGAAGAAGCCAGAAAGCTGCTCCTTGCTCAGAAAGTGGGCCTTTCTCGGAAATCCTCACTTGCAGATTTCTCAGTAAAAAAAAGAGCTTCTGTCAGAGCCACAGCACGTGCTTTGCAGCGCGCCGGCCAAAGGTAGAAAATCAAGAGTGTTTCATCCATCTGTAGAGGTATCTTTTCTCGTATTCATACAATTTGGGCGAAACCATCCCCGGGATGGAACCATGAACCCTCTATTCAGCCCCCTTCTCATAGTGTATAATATCGAACCGAATGAGAATCCAGGGAAAGTCTATGCCAGGCGGGCGCAATAGCCGCGTACAGGGCGCATATACTACGATCAGTTATGGCTCGGAGAGGGGCAACGAAATGACTACGACGACCTCGATTGCGCGAGGAAAGTATCATATCTGGACGGTCGGCTGCCAAATGAACCAGGCGGATTCGCAGCGCATCCAGGCTCTGCTGGATGATTTGGGCTGGGAAGAGACGAGCATGGAGCAGGCAAACCTGGTGATACTGAATACGTGTAGCGTGCGTAAAGCGCCGGAGGAAAAAGCCCATAACCAGCTGGCGCAACTGAAGCATGCCAAAGAGAAACGTAGCGATTTGCTGGTAGCACTGATGGGCTGTATGATCGGTAATCAGAAAACTATCGACGAACTGAGCAAGCGCTATCCGCATATTGACCTGTTTATGAAAGTTGAGCAGGCTGACATTCTGCCGCGCTTTTTGGAGGAGCGCTGGACTCCCATCTCAGGCGCGGGCTGCCTGGATGTTGAATTCCTTCCTCAGACTGAAGAAGCCACGCCGGCGGAGCCGATTCAGCCAACAATCGCGGCCTTTAATCTACCGCTGACGGGCAAGCGTACAGTGTTGCCCATGGCTATCACTCCCAAACCTGGCGAGCGCGTCGCGCATTATCCCACGCGTGTTGAGCAGGCACCAGCCAGTCCGACAGCGTGGCTGCCGGTCATCCTGGGCTGTAACAAGGTCTGCACTTACTGCATTGTCCCTTACCGGCGCGGACGCGAGCGTAGCCGCCCGGTGGATGAACTGGTGGCAGAGGCTCGCACGCTGGTTGCTAAAGGTGCTAAAGAGCTAACCCTGCTGGGGCAGACCGTCGAAGCGTATGGGCTGGATCTGCCGGGGCAGCCTGACCTGGCGTATCTGATGGCGCATCTGAGCGAGATCGAGGGGCTAAAGCGCATCCGTTTCATGACATCTTACCCGCGTCATATGACCGATAGTATGATCGAGCGCATGGCGAAACTGCCCAAAGTCTGTGAACACCTGAATATTCCTGTCCAGTCGGGCGATGACAATTGCCTGAAGCGCATGAAGCGCGGCTATACCCTGGACGAATATCGCGACCGTATCAGGCGCGTACGCGAGCTCTGGCCGGGCGTCTCGCTCTCAACCGATGTGATTGTTGGCTTCTGCGGCGAAACAGAGGAAGAATTTCAGCATACTCTGGAGCTGTTGGAGGAAATCCGCTTCGATGTGGTGCATGTCGCGGCCTACTCGGTTCGCCCCGGCACGGTCGCGGCTCGTTGGGAAGACGACGTTCCCCTTGCCGAGAAGAAGCGCCGCCTGCATGCTCTGGAGGAGGTTCAGGCCAGGATTGCCTTTGAGCTAAACCAGAAGCTGGTTGGCAAAGTGGAGGAGGTAATGGTCGAAGAAACTAACACCAGCCACGGGCGGCAGCAATGGAAAGGGCGCAATCGCACCAATAAATGGGTGTTTTTCCCACAGCCGGACGATGGCGTAAACGCATCCCGGCAACTACAGCCAGGCGATATCGTCCGGGTGCGAATTGAAAAGGCCACGTCCTGGTCCTTGCAGGGAACGCAGTGCAGTCAGAGCATGAAAGATTGACGATTCTTGCCAGAGATTGAAATCTTGCAAGGTTGCGCGGTCGGGGTATAATAGGTTAACCGCTTCTCACTTGAGATTAGAATGAGATTGAAAAGAGAAAACAGGTCGGCCTGGGTCGGCCAGATAGGAGGAATCTCGCCTGAGCAGATTTATTAAGGAAAAAGATAGACAGAGGAGGAGTGAATGACACAAATACAATCGGGTGAAGAGAAGGCGCGACTGAAAAGGCAGTGGACCGAATTAGCAATTAAGCAGGCGCAGAGCAGCCAGTGGGAGGATGCAGTGATTACCAACAAGAACATCCTGCAACTTTTCCCGAACGAGGCGGAAGCCTATAACCGGCTAGGGAAAGCCTACAGCGAGCTGGGCCAGTATACGGAGGCGCGCGATGCTTATTCACAAACCCTGGTTTACAGCCCAGGCAATATCATTGCCAAAAAGAATCTGGATCGCCT
>DATGKW010000187.1:0-10733 GCA_035294465.1 Ktedonobacteraceae bacterium
GCCGGGGGGCAATCGGATCGAAGTGGCGACCGGAGGCTATCTGATCTTTGCTCCCGATTGGGAGCCGGTGGTCTGGACGCAGCAAGAGCGGGCGAAGGGGCAGGCCTGGGGCACGCCGACGGTTGCTAGCTTTCACACCTATGGCACACCCGTTGTCTAAGATAGACGCTGAAACAAGAAGGGACTTTTTATGAGTACACCAAAGGAATCGCGCCATCCACGCCCTTCTGCGCGAGCACGTGAGCTTGTGCGCGGGGCCTACGATCTGCACGTGCATACCGGTCCCGACCTGGTGCCGCGCAGCGCGTCCGACCTGGAACTGGCCTATCGCTGCCGCGAGTATGGGCTGGCCGGTTTTGTAATCAAGTCGCATTACGTACCCAGCGCGCCACGAGCTGCGCTGGTACGCTCGCTTGTACCAGAAGTTCACGCGCTTGGCTCGATTGTGCTCAATGCGCCGGTCGGGGGCATCAACGTCGTAGCGGTCGAAATCGCCGCTCGTGAGGGCGCGCGTATCGTCTGGCTGCCTACCTTCGATAGCCTCAACGAGATAACGGGCCATGCTACCCTTCCTCCCGGAGCCAAACAACCCCCATGGGCACGTTTGCAAGAGGAACTGCGTGCGCAGGGAGTAAAAAATGATCCGGTGCGCGTAGTAGACGCAGAGGGCAAGGTGCTTCCTGAAGTGACCGAGGTGCTGCGCTCGATTGCCAAGCACAACCTCGTGCTGGCAACCGGCCACCTGGCGCGCGACGAGATCTTTGCCGTGGTCGAGGCGGCTTACGCCGAAGGTGTGCGCCAGGTGATCATCACCCATCCTGAGTATCCATCGCAGAACCTCTCCCCTGAAGACCAGGTCGTGCTGGCCCAGAAGGGCGCGTTCCTCGAACGCTGCTTCGTGACGCCATACAGCGGGAAAATTTCGTGGGAGCGCATGTTCGAGAATATCCGCACTGTCGGTCCCGAACACTCGTTTCTCTCGACCGACCTGGGCCAGCTTGATAACCCTCCCATCGAGGATGGGCTGGCTTTAATGGTTGACCGCTTGATCGAGGCTGGCTTTTCAGATGATGAGATCAAGACCATGACAGTTGTCAATACAAGACGCCTGGCAACAGGAGAATAAGCGCAATGAGCGAAACGAACGAGATCAAAAAAGCACGTACCATGCTGGTAGTCGGCGCCCACTCGGCTGATTTCGTCTGGCGGGCCGCCGGGGCAATCGCGGTTGTCACTGCCAACGGAGGAAAAGCTGTCGTAGTCGCGCTCTCTTATGGCGAGCGCGGCGAATCGGGCGAGCTATGGAAGGAACCGGGACAAACAATTGAGAACGTCAAACGTATTCGTCACGCGGAAGCTTCGCAGGCGGCTGAAGCGCTGGGAGCAACCTTCCAGTGCTTTGACCTGGGAGATTATCCACTGCACATCAGCGACGAGTCCCTGACGCGCCTGACTGACCTGATCCGTGAGACTGCACCCGATGTCATCGTGACGCATACCGAGAAAGATCCCTTCAACCCCGACCATCCACTGGCCTACGCGGCGACACAGCGGGCGCGGCTACTGGCCAGCGGGGCAGGAGTTGCCAGCGGCTTTGCGACCATCAAGCCACCAGATTTCTATCTGTTCGAGCCGCACCAGCCCGAACAGTGCGGCTTTGTGCCCACAACCTACGTAGACATCACCGCCGTCTTTCAGCAGAAGTTGCGCGCCATGGAGGCTATGGCTGCCCAGGCCTATCTGCGCCAGTACTACACCGAGCAGGCGGAGCACCGGGCTAACCACGCACGGCGGGCCTCAGGCAAACAAGGCATCCGTTACGCTGAAGCTTTTCAGCGCGTTCTTCCACAGGTGGTAGACACATTATGAGCAACCTTTCAATGGAGCAATTCGCCCGGCTTGGCGTGGCGACAATCTACGAAGCGTCCGGTCAGCAGGGTTTGATCGATGTGCCACTCTTGCAAATTGTGCCAGACAGCAGAGTTGCTGGTCCAGCCAGAACCGTGTACTGCGGCCAGGGAGACAACTTGATGGTTCATGCAGCGCTTGATAGCGTTCAACCAGGCGAGGTTCTCGTGCTGACCATGCCGGAACCGCAGCCATTCGCGCTGGTTGGCGAATTGCTGGCAACCCAGGCCAAAGTTCGCCAGGTCGCAGCAATCCTGGTCGACGCGGCGGTGCGCGATAGCGAAGAGTTGCGGGAGCTGGGCCTGCCTATCTGGGCGCGCTGGATACGCGTGCGCGGAACCAGCAAAACCAGGGTGGGAACGATCAATGAGCCGGTGACGATGGGTGGAACGACTATCGCGCCTGGCGATATCGTTGTGCTTGATGCAGATGGCGCCGTCGTAGTCGCGAGCCAGGACGCAGCGCGGGTACTGGAGGCCGGGCTGGCCCGCCAGGAGCGTGAGGCGAACCTGCGTCCGAAATTGCAGGCAGGCGCGCTATCGTATGATCTGCATGGACTGAGATCTCGCGTGGAGAAGAAAGAGCCGTGAAGGCGCTTGACCTGATAAACTACTTACCCGAACAACTGCCCGACGAGGGAAAGATCACCGCGCATGGCCGCCGCGCCCTGTTGATCGATGTCGCGCCCTTTGATATGCTGCGCACCGACCTGACAAACCTGCTAGGCCAGGAGCAGGGCTGGCGCTCGTTCGAGCGCTTCGGCTACCTGATGGGGCACAATGCTGCGCGCCGCCTGCGGGATCGCTATCATTGGGATAGCGAGCGCGAATGGTTCTCCGCTGCGCCTGTTCTGATGAGCTGGGCGGGCCTGGCGCACGCTCAACTGAACCGGCTGGACTTTAATCGCGCCAGGGGAACCTTCTGCGCGGAAATCTCCTGGACCGATTCGTTTGAGAGCGAGCAGCACATCCGCCAGGCGGGGCTGGCGCAGTCGCCCATATGCTGGACGCTGAGCGGTTACTTGAGCGGCTACTTCAGCCTGGCCTTTGGTCAGAATGTGCTCTGCCAGGAAACCGAGTGCGCTGGCATGGGTCAGATGCGCTGCCAGGCAGTAGTTAAGCCAATCGCTGCCTGGGGCGAGGCCGCACGCAAGAGCGCCGATTTGCTGCGTTTCGAGGATATACGCAGGGTGCAGAGTCCGGGCAAGCGTCAACGTGGTGCCGTCGGCCCTCAGCAAGCGGAGGTTCTGGGAAGCGCTCTGAAGGAAGCGCGCTTTCAGGCGTTGCAGAATCAGGTCAATCCGCACTTCTTTTTCAACACAATCAATCTGATCGCCAAACTGGCCTTTCTGGAGGGCGCGAGCGAAACCGAGGCCATGGCTTATGCTCTGGCTGATCTGATGCGTTATTCGTTGCGCCGCTTTGCTGATGGCCTGGTGACACTGCGCGATGAGCTTGAGCACGCGCGCCAGTATCTCTTGATCCAGTGTACGCGTTTCCGCGACCGCCTAGCGCTCAATTTTGAGATCGACGCGACCGCCCTGGATATTCGCGTACCGCCGCTGACCCTGCAACCGATCATCGAGAACGCTTTTGTACACGGCCTGGAGCCAAGCGAGCGACCTGGGCAACTGCTGCTCAGCATCCAGCAGGCGCGTGAATACATCGTCGTCAGCGTGCAGGATAACGGCGTAGGCATTAGCCGCGAGCAACTCCACAAACTGCTCAACGACGAAGACGCGGGCGACCCCACTCCGATTCATGGCACAGACACCACCGGACTTGGCCTGGCTCATGTGCGCGACCGCCTGCGTTACTACTACGGCGAACGCTGCCGGCTGATTGTCGAAAGCGAGCAGGGCAGCGGTACCACCGTCCGCTTGATGCTGCCCGCTGCCGGTCCCTTGAAGAACGGGAACGATCCGGCATAGCATCTTCCGCTATCAGTACAATGAAAACAAGGAACATATACAATTTAATACTTGGCGAGGATGAGGAGCTTGAACGGCGAGCGATCCAACGACTGGTGGAGCAGCATTTACCCGCTATTCGGCTGGTAGGGACTGCTGCGACCACAAGCGAACTGCTCGTCTGGACGCGCCAGAGGCAGGCCCAACTGGTTGTACTGGATAGCCACCTGCCGGGCCTGCCTCTGGCGACAACGCTCAATCTCCTGTTGAGCCAGCATCCACGGCTCAAAGTAATCATCATGGCCGATTACGATGAGGAGCGCTTGATGGAGAGCTGCCTGCGCTTCGGCGCTTTCGCCTACCTCACCCGGCCGGTCGCCCCGACCCGCCTGCAACAGGTGCTCTCCATAGCCATCCGCGAACTGGACATGCTGGCCTGATGAAAAGTATCCTCCTGCTATTAAGAGAAGAAAGACGTGACAACTCCTCAGCTAAATAGCTCTGAGAAATGAGAGGGGGCGATTTTGTGTCTCTGTGGCATAATAAGGATCGTATAAATACAAGATTGGCGGATACTTTAGAGTGGTACAACAACGCTTCTATCTTTTTCTAGGCTGGCTGGCCGGCCTCTGTTTTAACGTGCTGAACTTCTTCATACGCGGCAACCTTCCCCCTTTTGGCAGCGTTTGTCTGGTAGTCAGAAATGGTGAGCATTATCTTTGTCTGGAACACCTGGAAGACGGGTTAGCGCTGCCGGGTGGTTTTATGCGCTGGCGTGAAACTCCCCAGGAGGCCGGCCGGCGCGAATGCGAGGAGGAGACGGGTATGCAAGTACGCATGCTGTATATGGTCGATTGCATCTCCTCGCCCGGTAAATCGTTCGCGGATATGAGCACGCTTACCATGGTTTACAGCGCTGAAGTTGTCGGAGGCACCTTACGCCCGGCTCTGGAGGGTCGCCCCGGCTGGTTCACAGAAGCGGAGGCGCGGAGGCGCCTGCGCCCGCGCTACCGCCCCTTTTTCGAGAGCTATCTGCGCTCCACTCATCAGCAGGCCACACCAGCCTCAAGTCTTCCATCAGAGTAGTAGCTTTAACTTTTGAACGCGCTGAAGAAATTCCAGATGACGACATTGGCGTCAATAGTGTGCGTAGTGTAGCCAAGCGCAGGCATGGGTATCGCTGAGCCTGGCCAGACATGCCCGCCATCGGTAATCCTGTAATGCTCGACCACGGTTCCATCGGCACAACTGGCCCATTTAAAACCGGTAACATCGGCTTTCTGGAAGATAATCGAGCTCTTGTTCGGGTTGCATTGATCAATGGCGAACCAGATACTGAGAAATCGTTGGACCGAAGCAATATCTCTGGCAGGGTCGCCGTTATAGGGAGCAAGCGGGTCAACCAGACTGTGGATATCAAGCACGGGCAGAGGGCGAGCAGGCTGGCAGCCGCCGGGAAAATGGTAGAACGCTCCCTCTACCGTTGCCAGGCCTGCGATCTGGTTGCTCAGGGTGCAGGCCACGCGATAGGCCATGCTAGCCCCGATTGAGTAGCCGGTGACATAGATTCGCAGGGGGTTAATACAGTAATTTTTTTGGAGATAGCTGATCATATCCCGCGTGAACTGGACATCATCGGTCGTACCGGTTGGTCCTTCCGCGCCCAGGCCCGCGTTCCAGCTCGGCTTGGGAGGATTTGCGTCGTCAAGCGCTCCCTGTGGAAAAACAACGATAAAGTTTGCTTTGTCGGCCTCGGCTCCCATATTCGTATAGTGCGCCATATTCGTTGCTGTGTTGTCATAGCCGTGATAGTTGAAGACCACGGGCAACGCCTGCTGCCCATACGAGGGAGGCAGGTGAATGACAAAACTACGTTTGATGCCATCTGAATTGATGTAAATAATGCTATCTCCAGGCGAATGTGAGAGGGAGCAAGGAGAATTACCGCCCTGGCTAAATCCTGGCAGGGCCGGCGCGGAAATATGTTTACTGGCAAGGCCGGGGATAATACCCGCCTGAACGCTATAGGCAAACGTGCCGATCACGATCAGGAGCGCGAATGCCAGGCATGCCCACGCTGTCAGGCGCCGCGCACGGAAAACTCGTTCGTGGTGAAAGTCGTGATTATACATACACTATTAGAAAACGAAGGAGGCACGCTTTTGTTACAGACAGGTTGCCCGGCATACACCAGGCATTCCTTTTCAGCACAGGGAGTCTATGATACAGCTTATCCACGAGGTCAAGCACATGAGAAGGACAAACAGGCCCTCTTCTGCCCTTCAGGATAGCAGAGCAGCCGATTTATTGGAGGTGTCTCTTTCATTATTTCCTGGTGAACTACTTCACGTTTGGCAGAAAGGGTCTGCTTTCTGCCTGGAGTGGACTGAAAAGCCCACGCTGGCCCACCTCTCTGTTGATCTTCATACAAACTACATGATCGACCAGTACTGAGCGGCCTCCTCGGCGTTTTCTTCCGCCGCCGACAAGGAAGCGCTGACAACGGTCTCGCCGGACGGCGGATCAGCGTAGCTATGATGATCATCTATGTGTTCGCGCGGCGGAGCCTTCCCCGGGTTATCCACTGGCGGTGGAGGCGCAGGGGTGTTCGGGGAAACGGGCCTTTCCCCTGGAGATCCCTGCCCCGCCGGGCTAAAGCTTTCCTGGACGCTGGGACCAGGACGCAAGACGCCTTTGGCGAGCAGTTCGTAATACTCCGTCAGGCGGAGGGCGATCAGCTGCTCAGGGTGATCGACCATGTGGTACTTCACTGCGTCTTGCCAGAGAGCGCCGTGAGTGAACGAGCCTTTGAGCAGCTTGATCGTAAAATGCACATACTGATCTCGATCCTGTGCCATGGAAGCCTTCCTTTGCTACGGGGTCACGCCTTCACGCCATTTGTGCGCGGGAGTTGAGCCTGAAGTTTCCGGATCAGGAGGCGACCGGCCAGATTGCTATAGCCCAGGGCGTTGGCATGAATGGGATCTTCCGGGCGCACAAGATGCGGAATACGCTGGCGCAAAAAGTCAAAGAAATAGTAGACGCCTCCGCCGGTACAGAGGACGGGATTGAAGCTAGCAGCCACAGCGTCGCGGTCGCTCTGTCTCCAGGTTGAAGCCACAAACGAAACGATTTCACTGCCAACCTGGGTGACGGCCTCCTTCGCCAGGAGCTCCAGATCCGATGGATCGATGGCCTTACCATAGACGGCGAGATCAGGATAAGGACGCTTGCCGCCTGATGCGTAGGCATACATGACTTCACGGGCCTCAAGTAAGGAGAGCGAGCGATGAAACTTCGCTTCGCACGCGTCCATCAGCATTTGCGTCGCCGCTTCTACGCCGATGGCTTTACCTTTGCAATACTCGGTCACAGGCACCTGCCCGCGAGCGACGTACAGATCGGTAGTGCGTCCGCCGATGTCAATGGCCGCGCTCTCGGTAAGCTTGCTGCTTGATTTATCTCCATAGGCGATCAGCGCGCCCGCTCCTTCCATTACCACGGTCGCGACCTCGACGGCCACGCGACGCCAGGTTTTGCCATCATCCAGGCTAAAGGTATGCACGCCATCCAGGCTTTCCTTGATGGCCTGGCGCAACTCCATGTTCTTGATATAGGTCTCAGCCGGCAGACCGGTCACGACATAAACGCCGAACTCTCTGTCGGGGATGAGAGAAGCGGCGATAGTCAGAAGACCCCGCAGGCTGTATTTACTTGCGTACCTCCGGATATCTCCGCGCCCATGATAGATGTCAGCCGACTGCTGGAGAGCCAGTTCGCCGACGGCGTAGGCGGCGGTCTCACCGTGAAAACGAATGACATGCGTATTGACGTCGTCCACATTGATCCCGAGGTTATGCAAGGCAGCGGTATCAACTTTGGCAAAGGCGGTCGGGATGCTCCGCGAAAAGATGCTCCCATTGATCACCGTCACTCCACCCATATCGGCATTGCCGAAATCATGGCCGTAGGGGTACCATTTCATCGCGACTTTCTTCTCCTCCATCTGGATGAATCCTTTTCTTTTACCAAACCTCTGAACGGGTCTGTCCTAGCTGTGTAACGAAACAGAACGCCCATCGTATCCATAGTAATCTTTTCTCCCTCTGATCTGGCGCGATTTTGCCTTCTCTTTGAGACGCTCTCATGAGGGAACATGGTTGTCCAGCAAAACGCTTTCAAAAACCTCTGATCCCGCTGTATTTTTTGAGACGAGTTTGCTATACTTCCCTATAAGAGAGCGCGAGAGGAGAAGCTCTATGAATGCAGGTCACAAGACTCCTGTATTCCCCGGCTGAGAAACAGGGGACGGGTGATTTGCGTAACTGCTTGGAAAGGGTGTACAATAAAGACGACAGAGGCTCTTTTGAAGGTCCCCAGCCACACAAGAGGGAGTCAGATACATGGTTGAGATGACTGTTGAAAGCGTGCGCATCAATTTACAAACGTCGCAGCGGGTCGTCATCTTGAAGGCAACAAAACAAGAACGCTATCTCTTCATCTGGATAGCACACCCGGAAGCGTATGCAATTGCCATCGAACTGCAAGGCACCAGTTCGCCACGCCCACTTACGCATGATTTGTTGAAAAACGTGATTCATGATATGGGGGCTAAAATAGAGAACGTAGTAATCTCCGACCTGATCGAAGATATCTTCTATGCACGAATTGTGCTGGATGTCGATGGCCGGCACGTCGAGGTCGATTCGCGTCCCAGCGACGCCATCGCGCTGGCCGTGCGTGCCAAGACCCCAATCTTCGTCGAGGAAAGCGTGCTGGAGCGCGCCGGTGTGGCTCTGGAAAGTAACGAGGAACCGTTCTCTCTTAAAAATGAGCCGAAGAGAGAAAAGGAAGAGGAGCCAGATAACCTGGACGCCTACCGCGATTTCATCAATAGCCTCGATGTGCTGGATGAGTTTGGCAAAGACTGAGCGAGCAACCCAAACCTGTTCGCTCACTCGTTAGCGATTGAGTACGGCTCGTAAGAGGCGCACGAGAAGCCGGGAGAACAGGCCATAGGCCAGGATGGCCAGCAAGTACTCCAGATCGGTGAAGAGTTGTATCCCCTCCATCGATGTCAGGTTAATTTTTGCAACCAACCAGTGCATCGGGCTAACGAGCAGGTTACTTGCCGCAACAAGCAACGTGAACCAGGGCGCGGCGCTCTGTACGTTAAACAGGATGCAGCCTACGCGCACCAGCAGCATCAGCTGGACCAGCACGAAAAATGCTCCAACCAGCCCCGGTAAGGGACTCCGGCGCCATCTGCTCAAGCGTACAAGAGGATAGTCTGGGTAGTCAGGATAGTCAATTGCAGCTCCCCCAGGGGGCGTACCACGATATTTTTTATACGGAGGCGGCGGCAAAACCGGATAGGCAGCGGTCGGGTATGGTGCCATATAAGGGGGGGGTTGCATCATTCCCGGCGACATGGGGCGCGTCTTTGGGTGAGGCGCGGGCACAGTTGCACTGTCTGGGGACCAGCCCCCGCCAGGATAGACAGGCGCTGTAGGAGGCAGGCCGACAGATTCTACCGGTTCGGTCGGTTGGCTATAATCTAGTAGTTTAAATTGCCGTTTTCGTCTATCCATAGTCGTTGCTCCCAATGCCCCAATCTCTACCAACCACTTCCACCAGGAAAAAACTGACCGTTCCCAGGTAAACGGCTGAGGCTCTATGAGATGGAGCCGGCCAACCCGAAAAACGTTTGACTGTTTCTAGTAATTACGACGCAGGTGGTCATATTGTATCAAAATCCACATTCTTTAGAACGATCAAAAGGTATAACGCTGGAACAGGTCCTCTTGTGTTTCACGTCGTTCCATCAAGAGTATTTTCTGACCATCCACCAGAAGTACTGCCGGGCGCGGCACCAGATTATAGTTACTGGCCAGAGGTAGGCAATAGGCCCCAACAGTGGGAAGAGCTAGCAGATCCCCCTCGCGCATCAGTGGAAGCTGCACCTGTGCAATAAGTATATCACCCGATTCACAGTAACGACCAGAGATACACACGCTTTCCTGGGAGTCGTCCTGGGCGCGTTCAACAGGAAAAGCCGTATATACGGCGTTGTAGAGCGCTGGCCGGATGTTATCGGCCATGCCGCCATCGACAAAAAGATAGGTAACGCCTCCCGGCGTGGATTTACGCGCGCCAACGCGATAGATGGCAACGGCAGCGCGTGCAATGATCGAGCGGCCAGGCTCAACAATCAGGCGCGGTACCGGAACCTGCCCGTCGACGGCGGCCTGACCCCGCAGCATGCTCTCTTGCAAAGCCGCAGCCAGAACTTCAATCCCCGGCGTCGCTGTCATCCCAGGAGTATCAATAGCCCAGCCTCCACCGGGGCTGATCTCGCGCGGCCACCAGCCTCTCTCTCGCCAAACTTCGACGGCCAGGGATAGCAGACGTTCCAGGCATTCAACATACGGGCGAGGTTCGCGCAGCATCGTACCGGCATGGGCGTGCAGGCCAAGAAGATTGAGCCGATCATCTCCGAGAATACGCAGCAACGCAGCCTTCGCTTCGCCGTTGCCCAGGTGAAAACCGAACTTGGAGGATGTGTGGCCGGTTTGCAGATAGCGATGGGTATCCGTTTCAACTTCGGGGGCGACCCGTACAAGTACGCCCGGTCTGGCACCGCTCTCACGCGCCAGGCGGGTCAGACACTCAAGTTCGCTCCAGTTATCGAGAACGATTCTGCCCACGCCAGCGCGCAGAGCCAGGCGCAGTTCCTCTTCAGATTTGTTATTTCCATGAAACGAGACGCGCTCCATAGGAAAATGAACCCGCTGTGCAAGCAGGAGCTCTCCTCCAGAAACCACGTCCAGGCCCATCCCCTGTTCAGCGATTACACGAGCAACAAGAGGAGAGAGATAGGCTTTTGACGCGTAAAGCACCAGGCTCTCCGATGCTC
>DATGKW010000188.1:0-13341 GCA_035294465.1 Ktedonobacteraceae bacterium
CAGGCTGCAACTCGCCTGCCTGAAGCCGGAGTTGCTAGTAACCGTGGGTCAGCACACCACGGTGAATACGTTCCCGGGTCTTGTACACACCGCCCGTCACACCACGAAAGTCGGCAACACCTGAAGCCGCTGAGCTAACCCGTTGGGGGGGCAGGCGTCGAGGGTGGGGTCGGTGATTGGGGTGAAGTCGTAACAAGGTAGCCGTACCGGAAGGTGCGGCTGGATCACCTCCTTTCTAGGGAGTGAGCTTCTGAGCGCGCCTCAGAGGCCATCCCAGGTCGATCCTGGTTCTCTGTCCGCAGAGCACCAGGTTTTGAAGGTGAGTCTGTTACCGTAACAGGTTTGTTTGTGCTCTGCCTTACCACTCTTGAGTTGTCCGGGTCACTCAATCTCACGCATTCGGGCTTTTAGCTCAGGTGGTTAGAGCGCAGTCCTGATAAGACTGAGGTCCCTGGTTCGAGTCCAGGAAGGCCCACCCGGCAATGGGGGGATGTAGCTTAGCTGGAAGAGCGCTGCCTTTGCACGGCAGAGGTCAGGGGTTCGAGTCCCCTCATCTCCACCAGATGAACTGTCGCTACCGCCTGTACATGCAGGTGGGGTGGTGACTATAGCGAAGGGGAAACACCCGTTCCCATCCCGAACACGGTAGTTAAGCCCTTCAGCTCCGATGATACTTTGGGGGAAGCCCCACGGGAAAGTAGGACGTCGCCACTCCACCCGCCTGTATGGGCGGGTTTTTCTTTTCAGGTACTCTTACCGCCCTTTGATTTTCTCATAGGCTATCCGCAGGCCCTCTAGCGGCAGGTACTGGTTGATATGCTGAATTTCGGGGATGATGGGGGCCATGAGCGAGGCAAGGCCGCCGTGAGCGATGATTTTGACCTCGTTTTTGTCGCGCACGCCGGGAATCTCATTACGTAGGCGATGAATCAGCCCTTCGACGAGTCCAACGTGGCCATAGACGATGCCCGACTGCATGTTCTCGATGGTATTTTTGCCCAGGGCTGAACGCGGTGGGAGGAGGTCGATGCGGTAGAGACGCGAAGCTGCCTCGCTCAGCGCCTCCGCAGAGATGACCAGGCCAGGGGCAATTGCGCCGCCCAGAAAGTTTCCTTCAGCCGAGATGACATCGAAGGTCGTAGCCGTGCTGAAGGCGATTACAATGGCTGGACCTCCGTAGAGATGATGAGCTGCCAGCGTATTAGCAATGCGATCCGCGCCAACTTCCCAGGGATTGTCTACCAGCAATTTGATGCCGAGGTCCAGGGTGTAGTCCAGGACAATAGCCTCTTTTTCGCAGTAGCGCAAGGCAAGATCTTGAAAAACGGGTGTAAGCGGCGGCACAACGCTGGAGAGAATGATGTCGTCGATATGCGCGAAGGTGTAGCCGGCGTGGCGCAGCAGGTCGCTCAGCACCATAGCATATTCGTCGGCGGTTCGCTGGCGTGCCGTGGAGACGATCCAGCGGTGCTGCGCCTCAGCGCTGTTATACACCCCAAGCTTGATATTGGTGTTACTGACATCGATGGCAAGTAACATAGATACTCCTTCTGGATAGCTCAGTCTCTAACGTTTCGTGGCGGTGATGCGGTTATGCACAATTCCCTCAATCGCGGCCATAGGGATGGCCATCAAGGGAATAGCCAGGATGGTCATACAGCCGGAGACGACACCGACGCTGGCCAGCAGGCTTTGCGGCGTAAGAGAGGCCGTCTGGGCGGCGACGGACAGGTTGGGCGAGTTTGCCGAGGCAATGAAGAGAAGCACGAAAAGCCAGAGACAAATGATAGCTGAGCCGAGCAGAAAGATGGAGAAGCTTTTGCCCCAGGACGCGTACTTTCTCTGATCGTAAATCAGGCCGACGGTCAGCGCCGAGATGGGCAGAGGCGCCAGGGCCAGGTAGGGCTGGATGCTGGTGACATTGTTAAGAAATTGAGCGTTGCTCAGGTGGGCGAACAGGACGCCGCCGCCGGTTGAGAACAGCGAAACGAGCAGGCCGCGCCAGCTTCCAAAAAGTGCGCCGCTGAGCAGCGAGCAGGCAGGGACGATAAGCAGAGCCAGTACGGCGACCAGCAAAATAGCAAGGCCATTTGTGCTGCCATCCACGTTGATGAAGATGCTCAAACCCTGATGGTAGGAGCCGAGTAAGTAGAGCACAATGACCATGATGCTGATGGCCAGCAGCAGGCTATAGCCCAGCATGCCAAAGATCTGGAGCAAAGCTGGTGCTCGGCGCGTCAGGGGAAAATAAATGGGTTTTTTCTGCGGAGCCGGGGGAGCTGAAGCAATCGGCGGATAGCCATAGCCATGGGCCAGCGTGGGAAAAATAATTGGGCGTGGATCAGGCAATAGAGGCGCATGATGGATGGGCGGCTGCGTTGGCTGCTCAGACACGTCGGGCATTTGAGCGGGCGATTGGTTGGAACGTGGAATTTCTTCACCCGGCGACCAGCCGGGCGGGCCAAACGGACCGAATACCTCAGAGGGCGCAGGCGTCCTGGCCGGCGCGTCGTCCTGATGAGTGCGCTGGCTGTGTAGAATGCTTCCGGCCTGCTGCTCCGGTTGATCCAGCATCGCGATTTGCTCCTTTAGCTATTACAGCGACCTTGTTCTATTGTAAATTTGCCTCTGCCGTCTGTCAAATAGCCAGGATGTTTCAAGGTGTTTCTCATTTTGTGATCGGGTTGCTCCCGGCGAGGAGGAACAGGCAACCGGAGGCTGCGGTCAGGTTCACTGCGGCTTTGTGAGCTGCTTTACATTCTTGAGACTGGCCGGGCCATTACAATGAGAAGCAAGGCAAGCCACTCAGGCATTTTTGAAGAAATCATTGTGATTCATCCCTGTAGAGAGGGCTTATTCTGAGAAAGGCGATGCCGGTTATAAGGAGAAAAGTATTCATGAAAAAACGTCCTTATCGCGCCTCAATTTATACTAGCGCTCTCCTCTGTTCTTTGCTTTTAGTTCTGGTGGCTTGCTCTGGGCAGCCGGGTACAGGATCTGGCGGTGGTACTGCCACGCCGTCGGCTGGCGGCAACGCTCCGACTCCTACGGCAACGCAGCCCTCGGCGCAGACGGTACCGATGCCACCTACACAGACTTCTTGCCCGGCCGCAAATATGGCTCGTGCTGCGGTCATGCGCCCGTTGGCCCTCGGCACCGATCAGAATCTGGTGTACATTTATAATGATGTGCCTCAGTATACCTCGACGGCCTCTGGTATTCTGCGCCGCTATGATGCTACTACTGGCAAGAAAACAGATATCGTGACCAGCGGCCTGCAAATCCTTCAGGCGCAGGTTTCCGCCGATGGTCAATGGGTGCTTTTCCTGAGCCGGCCTGACCCCAGGGGCGGCCTGGTCAATACAGTTCAGTTACAACTGGTGCGTATGGATGGACAGGGACTGCAAACGCTGATGTGCTTGCCATATGGCGATGGCGTCGATGGGCTGCCGAGCAACCCCGTTATCAACTTCCAGTGGTCTGTCGATGAGAAGTCGATCCTGATCTCTACTGATATGATGGATACGACAACCCATGAGGTAACAAGTGCCATTACGCTTTTGGATGTTTCAACCGGGACGTTAAAGCCTCTGTTCCTGGATCAGGCTGATGGTCTGTACAGCTACAGCGTCGTGACCTGGCTTGATAATACGCACGCCTATATTGTCAAACAGGGCATTCAAGGCCCGACGCCGCCGGAGACGGTTTTCCTGATCAATACAACCACAGCTACCGTTACTCAACCCGGTCTGGTAACAATCCTGACCAGCCCGACACGCTTTAGCAATAACTCACTCGATAGCAGTTACGATGGCACGCAGCTCTATAGCTCCTACTGCCTGCAAGCGGCCAATCCGTTCAATACGAATATCCAGGCTGGACCGGCTATGGGTGGTGTACGCCACACGATCTGGCAGGAGCAGCCTGCCGATTGTGTGAAGGTGTTGCGTGCGGTTACTCCAACCACGTTGCTTCTTGTGGTTTCCGTGTCCAACACCACCGGTAACTCGGCTCAGATGTGGGCGATGAGCCTGCCGGGCGATAGCATGCGCTCCCTGACTACGCTTACAACTGGCACGAGTGATAAGAGTTACGATTTGAATGAGACCTCGCAATTCCCCTGGTCGAATGTCTCGCGGAACGGCAGCACCTACACCTTGCAAGAGGTTGACTCAGGCGCGAATACACAGAGCATTCTGCTTGCACCCCTGGGCGGCGGCAATCCTGTGACCATTGCTACAACTGACCCCGGCTATAGCACGGTCAGTCTGGCCGGCTGGACAACCATGTAAGAAGATGACTTTCCGTAGAAGGAAAGGGAGCGCGAGTCAAACAAGCAGGTCCCGCCTGTTTGACTCGCGCTCCCCTTTTATGGACGTTCACAGGTAAAACTGGTATAGATATCTTGACGTATACACCACAATGAGGGTACACTTGAGGCAGGACTGTTGTATCATTCCATAGTAGCCAAGGAGGGTATTTATGATCACAGCGCCACGTGTACGCAAGTATGTACTGAGCGCGGTTGCTCTGTCTGGCTTGCTTCTGTGTTCCTGTCTCGTTTTTCTTGCTGTCCGGCCATCCCCGGCGAAGGCGGCCTTTAGCTCGAACTGGTACAATGCGGCCCCGTATGTCATGCCGCTGGCCAACGATCCGCCCGATCTCACGACGGTCATGGCTGCGACCAACATCAAGGCGTTCACCCTGGCCTTTGTTGTAGCCGATGGAGGCTGCACTCCAGCCTGGGAGACCGACTCCGGCCTCGATGATGTGTCCGGTGATACCCAGGTGCAGCCGATTATCAACGCTGTGCGCGCGGCGGGAGGCGATGTCGTCGTCTCCTTCGGAGGGTATAATGGCAACAAGCTTGGCCAGGAATGTGGCTCGCCCCAGGCCACAGCCGCCGCTGAACAGACGGTGATCAGCAAGTATGGCTTGCACGCCGTTGATTTTGACCTGGAGGAGCCGGAATACGAGAACGCGACAGCTATTAACAATGAGCTGGGGGCGGCGCAAATCTTGCAACAGAACAATCCCGGCCTCTACGAATCGGTCACTATTCCAGGTACCACCAGCGGAACCGGCTATTTCGGTCAGCAATTACTGAACAACGCCAAATCTCTGGGCTACACGCCAAACAATTACGCTATCATGCCCTTTGATGGCGGCTTTAGCGGCGCGAGTAGCCAGATCACCGCACTGCAGGATTTCAACACAATCCTGATGAACACCTTTGGCTGGAGCAGCGCGACGGCCTATTCCTACGAAGGCATCTCGTCGATGAATGGGCGCACCGATAGCGGCGAGTACTTCTATCAGTCGGACTTCAATACGATATCAAGCTTCGCAAAGAGCAACGGCCTGGCCCGCTTTACCTTCTGGTCGGTCAATCGTGATCGCGAATGCAATCCTCCCGACAACAATGGCGCTCTTTCGGCCACGTGCAGTAGTGTCACGCAGAATTCCTGGGATTTCACCACCATCATCGCGGAATTCGGCGGAGCGACGCCTCCGACCTCCACACCCACTCCGACGCCAACCTCTGGCGGAGGCGGTGGCCAGTGCTCCGGCGTCTCCCCCTGGAATGCAAGTACCGCTTATGTTGGTGGAGATGAAGTGACCTATAACGGCGAACTGTGGCAGGCCAAGTGGTGGACTGAGGGTGACACGCCAGGCGGACCGGCAGGCGTCTGGACGCTGATCGGCAGTTGCAGCGGCGGTGGCGGTTCCACGCCAACCCCGACACCCACACCAACCCAGACCAGTACGCCGACTCCGACGCCAACGCAGACGAGCACGCCAACCCCTACGCCTACCAGCACTCCTACGTCTGGCAACCTGGTGACAAATGGGGGCTTCGAGACGGGCAACCTTTCCGGCTGGACCTGCCAGAGTGGGGACAGTATCGTGACCTCGCCGGTGCATAGCGGCTCCTATGCGCTTGAGCTTGCGCCGACCAGTTCGACGACGGGCGAGTGCGACCAGACGATCACCGTGCAGGCCAATCAAAGCTACACGCTCACGGCCTATGTCGATGGTCCCTATGCTTATCTCGGTGTGCAGAACGGTAGCTCGAACTGGACGAGCAGCAGCAGCTATACCCAGTTGAGCGTGACCTTTACCACCGGCTCTTCGCAGACGAGCATTACCATCTACGTGCATGGCTGGTATGCCCAGGGCAATGTCTATGTCGATGATGTTTCCCTGAGCTGATAGGAGTTTCGTTTAAAGCTGGCAAAGAAGACCTCCGCTGCCCTTGTCTGGTAGCGGAGGTCTTCTTTGCTCAGAGACGCGCAAGCGTCTCTCGCGCATCTATATGTACGACGGTTCAGGGTGAGCCGGTTGTTTACCAGATGGGGACGGACGACTGAAGCTCGTCCGTATCTATATTGACGGCGCCGTTGCCCTGTAAGCCGTATTGCCAGATGAGCGTGTGGCCGCCGCGATCCTGGCCGTTACAGAGCAGTCCATCCGGCCCAAATGCAGGCTTGCCGGATGCCGACGTGCGCCCAGGAGAGGGTTCTGGGGAGTAGAGGATTGAATTGGCCACAGAGGAATCGGCGCTCACGGCTGAGCAAAACGCGCTGTTAAATTCGCTGCTTCCGGGGAGCGGATTTTCATAGTACCCGGCGGTGTAGCCAGCCGCCGTGATGGTATTGTACCAACCCTCGATGTAAGCGGCGTCAACGGCCGAGCTACTCTCGATATCAAGAACGATGATGGTTCCTTTAGGAATACCCAGGGTATGCGCTTTCGCAAGCGCGTCGTTTGCGCGGCTTACGCCCGTACTGGATCCAGTATCCCCGCCAAAATCAGAGAGAATAGGCAAGATGTGAATTCCTTTGCTGTGGATGAAAGATGCCTCGGAAGCGGTCATAGGGTTGAAGGAGAGCGCGTCTAAGTACCGGCCGATGAACTGGGGAGTTCCAAAGCTGCTCTCGATCTGGCTGAGGAAAGACGGGGTGATGGCGCTCACAGTGTCCACGCCCCAGAGAACCTGGCCAGGCGGTGGCGGCGGTGGCGGTGGCACCGGTGAACTCGGAGTGTTAACCAGGCTGCTCCAGGTTTGCGGTCCGGTAATGCCGTCTACGCTGAGCTTATGGCTACTCTGATAGCTCCGCACGGCGCTGGCGGTCGCCGGGCCGAAGTCCCCATCGACCGTGAGGAATGCTCCATGCGCGTTCAACTGGCGCTGCAATGCCATAACCGCTGGTCCGGTACTGCCCTGGCTGGTCGTCACAATCAAGACCGGCCACGTTTGCGGCCCAACCACTCCATCTACACTCAGGCCATAAGCGGATTGGAAAGCTTTGACGGTTGAAGCCGTTTGTGGACCGAAATCTCCATCGACCGTGAGCGAATACCCGTGAGCTTGCAGCATCAGCTGAATCGAGGCCACGTTCTCACCGATGGCTCCCTGGCCGACATCGGGCCAGGGATACGAAGTTGCCGCGTGAGTTGAAATAATGTGGTAGCCAATTGAGCCGATTGCGGCGATCAGCGCCAGCGCAATGAGTAATACTCGAAAGAGTAGGGGGAATCTCTTTTTGCCTTCCATGCGTTTTTCCTATCCTTAGAGACTGAAGAGTACAATCAAAAGAAAAGGGAATAGATACTGCGCCGGCGAAATCCCTTCTGGTACGCCGCCGGACGCCGGGCCTTCCGATCTATTCACCGTCTTGAGTGTAAGGGGGGAAGTTTCCGCGTACCAGCGCAACTGCTAAACATCTATTCATCAACTTTTTGGGAAAAAGGAAAGAGATGGAGGTTAGATCTGGGGCTGGCCCCAATCTAGCCTTCGCTGGCGTATGAGTGGATGCCGGGGTGGCACTGCCCCTTCGTCCACTCACTGGTTCCCCGTGTAGAAAATCGGAGATATTTTGTGCTGCCCGCCACGCGTGGAACACGTCAGCTATAACGTTTCCAGTAGACAGAGAATACATCTGTGCCGCTGATGGCTCCCACTGTTGCCAGGGTATTGCCGCTATCGTCAATCATAACGGCATAGTCGTGAGGCCAGGATTTGATGCCTTTGAACTGGCTATCGCTCCCGATATCGCACTGGGAGAGATGTTGAGTTCCAAAGTTTGCCAGGCTCGGCAGGCTCTTGCCAATAGTCGGGCGCTCGACGATGCACTCACCGACCGCGCTATCGGAGAAGTGGCTATGATTGTAGTCGTAATGGGTATTATAGCTGTTGGCTGTGACGTTCTGGATATAGAAGTAGTCGTAGCCATCTCCGCCAAAGTTGGACGAGACAGAAATGAAAATTTCGTCGCCCGCGTCCAGGCGCGACAGGGGCAGGTCTTGCTCTGCATTATAGGGATAGACTTCCCACCAGGAGGTATTGTACTGCCCACCAAAGGGGGAACCAGCTCGCTGTACCTGCACACCAGCCTGAACGAGCACGTTTGGTGTAGTGAAGTCAGAATCTCCACCAACGCCCGACCAGATGCTCACGTACTGGTTGGTACCTATACCTGGAATGCGAGGCACATGCATGTCTAATGTAGCCAAACGATACGTCCCGCGATTGCCGTAGGCAATATTCCCGGCCCAGTTGGTGTAGGTCAGTTCCGCGTTCGGGGTATCTGGTACCCTGGGAGTGTGTATCATAGCTGGAGCGCTTACGATATGCCTGGGATCGGGTGTTGACCCGCAGGTGCGATGCCGGGCATGTTGCAACTTGGCTGCCCAGACAGCGGGCTGATTATCCAGGATAACCCGCGGAGGCAGACCATACTCGGCGAGCTGAGCATCAGAAAGCGTCATTAAGTTCACATTCTCAGGTGGCTGGAGACACTTTTGCTCGCCGGATTGCTGAATGGACTCCAACTGAGCTGCGTTCGGGACGGAGGCGTTCTGGCTGGCGAAGGAGGGGGAGAAGAGGAGCAGCGAGCTGGCCAGTAAGGCGAGGCAAGCCAGGCTGCCGCCAAAAGTAAGAAAGATGCGAAGCTTCCGGTTGCTCTTTTTCACGTAGATACCCTGTTCCTTTCCTTAGAAGCTAAGGGGTGTAATATCATAAAAAAGGGGGAATAGATACCGCGCCGGCGATTTCCCCTCTGGTCCTTCGCCGGGCGCCGGGCCTTCTGATCTATTCACCGTCTTGAGTGTAAGGGGAAAAGCTCGCTCCTACCAGGGCAACTACTGAACATCTGCTCATCAACTTGCCGGGAGTGTGATAGAAAATCTGGGATGGGCATACGACGAACAGGCTGAGCAGGAAGTGAGCGTCACTCACCTCCTGCTCAGCCTGTTTACCAGGTGCTCTTGTGCTGTTTTTTATGCTGGCACCAGCACGTCCCCTTCAGTGGTGCAGGCCAGGAAGTGCAGGCCGTCGCTCTGCTGCGTGAGGCTGGCGCAGGTGTAGGTGCCCGCAGTCTGGGGCGGGCGGGGAGCAATGACGTGCTGGAGCGCGTCGGTAATCATGCATTTGCCGTTCTGGCTCTTGAGTGAGAAATTGTGGATCAGCCCGGCATCCACGCCTATCTGTGAGTAGACCAGCGTGGCAGGGCGGCATTGCTGATATGCCTGCCAGAAGCAATTCTCAACGCCTTTCGCGAGATCCTGGTCGGCGGGAACAACCAGTTCGCGCATGGTGTGAACGGTTCCGCAATGCTGGGTGAGCGGTGTAGCTGTGGGTGTGGCCCCGGAGCCGCTGCCGGTTGTTGTGCCTGCGTTTGTGCCGCAGGCGCTAAGAAGAAGGAGAAAGAGTAAAAGGACCAGACCGGTGCCCAAACAACGCTGTTTGGGCTTCTGTAAAGTCATCTGTTTCATATGCTCTCCTGCTCAACTTTTCTGAACCCGGAAGCCTGTCTCCTCTCCAATGTTGTGAACAGGTAGAGCGCTGTTTGCAACATCGGTTACATGCCGGGCTTCTCGAATGTGTCCGTAGATATGACGAGGAGGATAGCGTTAAAGTTCCAATCGATGTTTTCTCTGCGTTCTTTTGTTTGAGATGGAGTGGGGCAGGGAGATGAGCCTCGTTCACCTTTCTCTACGTTGACACAGGCTGATATAATGTTGTGTGGTCTCAATTGATTGGTTGCTTCGATGCGCTTGGTGACGCCGGGGAGCGTGGCCGGGAACGCTCGCAGGATAGACGCGTAGATACATATGGGCGATGCATATGGATGGCAAGATTACGTATCACCAGCAAGTGAGCTTTTGTGGCAAACCGCGCTGCCGACGGTGTCGCGAGGGTATCGGGCACGGGCCATACTGGTACGCGTATAAGACGATCAACGGGCGCACGGTGCGTACGTATATCGGTAAGGAAGCTCCTCCCGAAGTTCTGGCGGCCCAGGAGGAGGCCGAAGCCGCGAGTTCCTCAGAATTTTCCACGACTCTGTTACGTCTGTATGTGCTGGGTCAATTCCGCCTGGAGCAGCGCGTCGAGGGCCAGAATGGCGCGGCTGATCGCTGGGAAGCGGTTACAGAGGCTTCACTGCAACATCAGCGCGTGCGTTCGCTGCTAAACTGCCTGGTGAGTAGCCCCGGTCGCAAGCTGGCCCGCGAGCAGGTGTTGTATATGCTCTGGCCCGAACTGGACGTGGAGACGGCCTCGCATCGCCTGGATCGTGCCGTCTACACCCTGCGCCAGATCTTCGAGCCGGGCCGCGCACGCGCAGGCAGCTCGAAGCTCCTGCAAACTGATCATTCGACGCTGACCCTGGCTGATCAGTCTCTGCTGTGGATAGATGCCGACGCCTTTGAAACCCTGGTCTCGCGCGCCTGGGCTGTGCAGGAGCAGGACCCCGGCCAGGCCGAACAATTGCTGGAGGAGGCCGCGCAGCTCTATTGCGGCGATTTTCTGGCCGATGAAAAGGATCTGCCGCACGCGCAGGCGAGGCGCACCTCACTGCACCGTGCCTGGATTGGTATGTTGCTGGCTCTAGCTGATTTGCGCATCGCCCGCGAGGCCATGCCCGGCGCTATCGATGCCCTCGACCGCCTGCTGGCTACCGACCCGGCCAACGAAGCGGCGGTGCAACGCCTGATTGCCCTGCTGGCCCAGGTGGGTAGGCGCAGCGAAGCCATCGCGGTCTACCAGCGTTTTACCTCCGAGATCAAAGAGCATTATAAGATCCAGCCCCTGCCGGAGACGCGCGCGCTCTACGAAGGCGTGCTACGTGGACAGCGCTCTACGGTGCGTTCGAGCGTCGTGAGGGAAGTGGAGACGGAGGTAAGGATAGAGGCAGCAAAGACGGAAACACGGGTTGGGGACGGAGAGACCGAGCCAGCCTCCGTCTCTCCGTCCCTATCTTTCACATCCTCCTCACCTTTCACCATCGCCTCTACCAACTCTACCAGCCCTGCCGCCCCTGCCAATCCCACCAATCCCTATCGGGTCGCGAGTCCATCGGGAAGCATGCTGGCTGTTTTACCGCCTCATATGCATATCGGGCGCACACAGCAAAGCCCGTTGGTTGGGCGCGATAAAGAACTGGCGCGGCTGCGCGAGCTATTGGAGATCACGGAGGCCACGCGTCGCCTGAGATTAGCCGGGCAGAAGAAAACGTCGCAGTTCTCGGCGCAAAGCATGAGCGCGCAGCATCGTCCGCAGTGTGTGGTCCTGATAGGCGATGTCGGCATCGGCAAGACGCGACTGGCGGAAGAAGCCGCGCGCGAGGCCAAGCGCCGCGATTGGGCTGTGGCCTGGTGCCGCACCTACACCCAGGAAAGCAATGTGCCCTACCGCGTCTGGACCGAGACCTTGCGCAAGGCTATGAGCCAGGGCCTGTGGCAGCGCCAGGAGGTGATGCGCCGCCCGCTGATCTACCAGCCATTGCGCACGCTGTTGCCCGAATTGCAGGATCTCCTGCCCGCCTCTATGCGCGAGCTGCCACCGCTGCCCGATCAGGAGCAATTGAGATTGTGGGAGTCCACGCACGCGCTGCTCAGCACTATCTGCGAAAATAGCACCCTGCTGATTGTGCTCGACGATCTGCAATGGGCCGATACCAGCAGTTGCGAGCTGCTGCTCTACCTTGTGCGCCAGATGCGCAACCAGCCGGTAATGTTTCTCTGCACCTGCCGCGACAGTGAAGTGCCCAGGGGCCATCACCTGCATCCGCTGCTCTTCGATCTACAGCGCGAGCGGGCTGTCGAGTTGATCCCGGTGCCGCGTCTCTCCGACGACGAGATTAGTGAGCTGCTGGCGCACCTGCCCAAGCCGGTTGTCAAAAGTATCTCGGAACGCGCCTCCGGCAACCCCTTTTTCGCCGAAGAACTCGCCCGCAGCATCGCCGGGAGCACCCTGGACGCCGCGCTGGATGCCGCCGATCCTCGTCAGTTACCCGATACTATCCAGGCAGTGCTCGATCTGCGCCTGGCGCGTATCACCGAGAAATGCCAGCGCATCCTGGAGCGCGGCGCGGTGCTTGGCCGCTCCTTCGAGCTAGATACCATTCTTGACATGGCCAGCAGTGGCGCGCGCGCCGACGAGGACGAAATTCTCGAACTGCTCGAAGAGGCTCTGCAAGCCGGCATGCTGACCGAAGAGGGCAGCGGCATGGACATCACCTATCACTTCTGGCACCCCCTGCTGCTCACCTATCTCTACGAACGGCTCTCCTTCGCGCGCCGCGCCAGCCTGCACCGCAAGGCCGCGCAGGTCCTGCAGAATCGCTATGCCGGGCGCGAAGTCGAAGAGGCCGCGCGTATCGCCGATCACCTCGTCAAAGGCGGAGGCTCGCCCGCCAGCATCGCCCGTTACGCCGAACTCGCCGCCGACCGTGCCTACTCGCTCTCCGCCTATCCCGATGCCGAGAAGCATTACCGCCTCGTCCTCGAACATCTCAGCCCGCCGACCCCCTCCGCGCCGCCCGCCGACTTCCTGCACCGCGCTTACATCCTGGAGCGCCTGGGCGAATGCACGATGATCGTGGGCAAATTCGAGGAGGCGCGCAGCTTCTACGAGCAGTCCCTGGAGGCGAGGAAGAAGAATCGAATATTTGCTTCGGAAGAAGAGAAAAAGTACGAGGCGCAGATTGAAGCCCTGATCTGGGGCGAGATCGGCCAGGTCTGGCGCTATCTCGACAGCCGGGACAAGGCCAGAGAAAGCTTTAAGAGAGGCGAGGAAGTGCTGAACAATGCTGGAGTGGTCGCCGGTCCCGCCTGGGCCAGAATTCGCTTTCATCAGAGCAATCTCTTTTCGCGGGAAGGGAACCTGGTTGAAGCTCTGGTAACGGCGAATGAAGCCCTGGCGCTGGTCGAA
This sequence comes from Ktedonobacteraceae bacterium, assembly GCA_035294465.1. Classification (GTDB taxonomy): domain Bacteria; phylum Chloroflexota; class Ktedonobacteria; order Ktedonobacterales; family Ktedonobacteraceae; genus Paraktedonobacter. Next base: position 13,220 of record DATGKW010000188.1, read on the forward strand.
GCCTCGCCCGCTCGACCGCAATCTGCTGATGGCTCCTCGCCTTTAACTTTAACGCGGCGTATCCTTAACGGCGATCCGTTGCACCTGGGACGTATCTATCAGTTATTGGGCAGAGTAGAAGG
>DATGKW010000189.1:0-4680 GCA_035294465.1 Ktedonobacteraceae bacterium
TGACCAATGTACTGAAGGGGTGACGTAGGATGAGATTTTCCTTTATACTATCAGCGATGATCTCTGTATTCTTCTACCCAAAGGAGTAACTATGTCTCCCCGCATCACCACGTTGCTTGTTGTTCCCCATACTCATTGGGATCGCGAATGGCACCAGACCTTTCAGCAGTTTCGTATGCGTCTGGTGAAATGTATTAATCTTCTGCTAAACATCCTCGACAGCGATCCAGATTTCACCTATTTTATGCTCGATGGTCAGACAATTATCCTGGATGATTATCTGGAGATCCACCCGGAGGAGGCTGAGCGCCTTCTCACTTATGTACGTGCCGGTCGAATCTTAATTGGCCCCTGGTATGTGCAGCCGGACGAATTTCTGGTTGGCGGCGAGGCTATCATTCGCAATCTTTTGCTGGGAATGCGCCAGGCTGCTCCCTATGGTGGGGCGATGCCGGTTGGCTATGTGCCGGATTGCTTCGGCCACATCGCTCAGTTGCCGCAGATCCTGCGGGGCTTTAGTATCGAGAATGTCGTCTTCTGGCGCGGCATCGATCCAGCGGTGAAGCAGAGTGAGTTCTGGTGGAGCGGCCCTGACGGCTCGCGTGTCCTGGGTGTCTACCTGGATGGTGAAATGGGCTACTCGAACGCGCGCGAATTGCCGCTTGATCCGCCATCGCTGCTGAAACGAGTTGAACACTTTCTGGAGCGTCAGGGGCCGCGCGCAACGACTTCTACTCTGCTGCTGATGAATGGTTCGGATCACCTGGAACCTCAGAAGGGCCTGCCCGCCGCGCTCGCCGCCGCCAATGAGCTTCTGTCCGAACAGGACCAACGGCTTGTAATCGGTACGCTGCCGCAGTATATCCAGGCCGTCCTTGATGCCGCGCCCGATTTGCAAACGATCTCCGGCGAATTGCGTTCCTCCTATGCCGCGCATCTGCTCCCCGGCGTGCTTTCGGCGCGTATGTGGATCAAGCAGCGCAACGCCGCCTGCGAAGAACTTCTGACGAGCCTGGTCGAACCGCTCTGCGCCTGGGCTTGGGTGCTGGGCGGCTCGTATCCCTCCGGGCTGATTAGCGCGGCCTGGCGTCTCTTGCTTCAGAATCATCCACACGACAGCATTTGCGGCACCAGCATTGATCAGGTCCATCGCGAGATGCGCGCGCGCTATGACCAGTGCGAGCAGATTGCCCATCAGCTTGTTCAAGATGCCCGGCACGAAATTCTCCGGCATGTTGATACCCAGGCTGTTCTTCCCACTGTGACTGAGCATCTTCCGGAGGAAACACCTATCCCGCTGGTGGTCATAAATCCGGTTGATGCCTGCTCCAGCGCAGTTGCCGAGCTTTTCCTTCAGGTCTCTACGCCGCCCGACAGGCTCTGCGTGCTGGACGAGCAGGGGAATATTGTGCCGCACGTCGCGGAGGTAACGAATGGCTCCGAGATCTTGAATCTTGTTGTTGATAGTCTCTTACTGCTAAGCTTTCTTACGCAGCTCGAAGAGGGCAGCGTGGCCGGTTATTATGTGGTCAATGTGATCTTTGATGAGAATGAGCGGGACGAGCAGGGCAATCTGCGCCTCTGGGCAGCCATTTCTACTACGCCGCCCGCGCAGCGTTTGTACACGCAGAGTGTTATTGAGCGTATCCGTGCGATCCTGCTGGGACCGGAAGCGCCGCGCTGGCAGGTACACGCGACAGAGCTTCCCCATGTCCGGCTGCGTTTCCTCGCGCGCGATTTGCCTGCCTGTGGGGGACGCACCTATCTGCTTGCTCCACGTCGAGAAAGAGATGAGTCGGCGCTAGAGAGCGATCTCGTTGCCTCCGCGACAACGATTGAGAATGCCTGGCTGCGCGTCGAGGTCAGTCCCGCAGACGGCACGCTGACCGTGACTGAGAAGGCCGGCGGCGCGGTATACACTGGTCTGAATCGCTTCCAGGATGGCGGAGATGTCGGTGATCTCTATAACTGGATGCAGCCCGCCGAAGATCGCTTGATCGATGAGGCTGCGCAGCCGCCTGTTATTGAGTTGCTACGCGCCGATGCTCTTGAGGCCACGCTGCGTATCACGCACCATTTGATGCTGCCGGTAAGCTGTTCCGATGATCGCCAGACGCGCAGCTCTGAGCTGGTGGACTGCCCGATCATTACCGAGGTTTCGCTTATCTCTGGCGGTCAGATGGTGCAGATACACACCACCGTATGCAATCGCGCGCGTGATCACCGGCTGCGCGTTCTCTTCCCGACGCCGTTTCTGACCGAAACCGCTTACGCCGACGGGACTTTTATGGTCAATGAGCGTCCGTTGCGCCGCGAGGTTCCGCCGGAAGGCTGGAGGGACTGGATAGAGGATCCAGTCGATACCTATCCGCAGAAGTATTTTCTCAGTGTTTCCGACGAACAACGCGGCCTGGCGCTTCTCAATCGTGGCTTGCCTGAATATGAGGTGCTGCCCGCCGCAGGCGAACGCGGCGTCGTCGTAGCGCTAACCCTGCTGCGCTGCGTGGGCTGGCTCTCGCGCGGCGATCTATCCAACCGGCGCGGTCCAGCCGGGCCGGCCTTGCCCACGCCTGAGGCCCAGATGGAAGGAGAGTGGAGCTTTGACTATGCCCTCTTTCCCTATGTCGGTACCTGGACTGCGAATGCTGCCCGTGTTCAACAGCAAGGCCATGCCTTCAACACCAGTATCTTATGCGCGCCGGCAGGTGTGCAGAACGGTCCCCTTGAGCCAGGCTGGAGCTTTGTGCGTCTGGAGCCGGCTGGCCTGGTGTTGAGCACGGTCAAACGCGCCGAGGATGGAAGCGGGCTGATCCTGCGCTGGTATAATCCGCTTGCCAGTGACGTCACTGCCGATCTTACTACCGCGCTCGACTTCAGCCGGGCTGATAGCGTGTCGCTCAATGAGGAGGTCCGTTCGGCCATCGTCGGCGAGAGCGACGCTCCCACGCGCCACTGGCGCATTCCCACGCCCGCCGGTGCAATTCTGACGGTGCGCCTGACCCGTTTCTGATTGCCGTGTGACTCGCTAGAGGCTGGTGGATGGGTACGCATGGTTCGGCCTGCGCATCTCCTTTTCATCGAGAGCCTACGTGTTATTTTCCTCTGCTTGAGGACATACCGGCAAGATCTGGATGCCGCGAAACCCGGCGTGGCGAAGAAAGTCCTGGATCCAGGCGTAGCTGACCGGTCTCTCGACCGAAAAGGCCGGAGAGGAACCAATCGACCAGCAGGCGGCTTCTTCTCGCCCATGAGGGAATGCGCTGGAGATAAACCAGGTGCCATATCATCCATGCTACCCAGCCGGTCAAAGTGAGCGAACCAATCCTGGCAACCGCCGCTCGCCGGCCGAGCAAGACCAGATGACCGAGTGGAAGGTAGCGAAAGGGGCGCTGCGGGCGGCCAGCAAGCTGCTTCGTAATAGTCTCGCTCACGTAGCGCCCCTGCTCACGGGCAGCCTGGGCAGTGGCCGGGATAGGAGCGCCTGTTTTCGCGTCGTATGCCCAGGCTGAATCACCAATCACGTACACCTGTGGATAGTCAGGGATGCGCAGATGCTCATCGACAATAATGGCATCGTTACGGGCGTGCTGAACCGGAAGTCGAGCAAGCACATCAGGTGCGGTAATACCCGCTGCCCAGAAAAAGGTGCGGGCTGGAATGCTGCCGGCCGAAGTCTCCACTGTTCTTCCGGTTACGGCTTTGACCGAGGTTCCCACCAGAACCTCAATGCCCTGTTTTTCAAGGGTGCGTTGGATCACGCGAGAGGTTTTCGGTTCGCTCATAGGCATGATCCGCTCGGATCGACTTACGAGTATGACGCGCAGATGAGCATTTTTCAGCCAGGGATATTTCAACCAGGGATACTCTCCAAAGAGACCCGTCGTGATATAGTCACGAATAGTCGCTGCCAGTTCTACCCCGGTATCCCCTGCGCCCCCAACCACGAATGTCAGCCATGCTTGCTGCTCCTCCGGGCTTTCCGCGCGGTGAGCCGCTTCGATGGCATCAATCAGATTACTGCGCAGTTGCAACGCATCAGCCGGGCTATGGAAGACCAGCGCATGTTCGCGCAGTCCAGGAAGATCGGGCACATTGGTATGGCTGCCGAGGGCGATGACCAGGATATCGTAAGGATAGGCCTCGGCGGAAGTTTGAACCATCTGGTGTTCAAGGTCAATATTCTCCACCTCTGCATGGAGTAGATGAAAGTGCCGGCCTTTCTGAAAATGTCGCAGAGGCACCACGACGTGATTGGGATTGACCTGCCCGTTCGCAACGGTCCACAGCAACGGAGAGAAGAGCAGACCGTTATTGCGGTCAACAACAAGCACGCTTCTTCGCTCATCTGCTTGTTGGCATGATTCTAACCAGAGAGCAGTGCTCAGACCGCCAAAGCCCGCTCCGAGGATGAGCACGCGCTCCTCCGCTTGCCGATAAGCCTGGATCGTTTCGCTGACGTGGGATGTTCTCTGTTTGAGAATGTTCCTTTTTCGTTGCCATCTCATAAGAAGAGCTGTTCCCAGCACAATTCCTCCCAACGTGATAGGCGTTCGCATAGATTCTGCCTTTCTGGAAGAAGCCAGACAAGATGGGAGCGAGAGCATTGGCTCGAATTGACCCACCTCTCCCGCGAGTTGCCTGTTTTGTAATTACCACGTCGCCAGCAGCGTAAGTGATACT
>DATGKW010000190.1:0-28589 GCA_035294465.1 Ktedonobacteraceae bacterium
TCAGATATTATGTTGATATGCCCAGGCGAGAGCCACGACCAGCGCGGACATGACCAGGACGATGGTGAGCGCCATACTGACGATGATAAATGGAATGTTGGCGTTGAATAAAAAGATGGCGAAGATAATCCAGAATACGGAGAGGATGCCGATGAGCCATTTCCAGACCTGGACTTGTTGACGTTTCATGGCTTTTTCGCTCCTGATAGCTAAATCGCCAAACACTCATAAGCCAATCATCATGAAGAAAGTATACCATTACGCGCAGGTGGGACCTGCACGGTTCTAACCGTGAGATAACACTGCTTGCCTCGCTCTATATGGTATGATAAGGGCAGCTATGCACGCCCCTCCCCTGTTTTTTTGAGGCGAGGATTCAGGCCGTGATCTGGCTCGTACCATAAAGGAAAAATACTGGAACTATGACCATTATCGACCGTTTCCGTCCCCGGCGTCGCGCTGCTTTGCAGGCGGCGGCAGATGCCGGGCAGTTGCGCCAGGTTGATGAGCTTGCTCTGCTCAATCCTGAACAGTTGTTGCCCCTGGCTCGTTTGAGTTTGTTGCTCTTTGTCCTGGGTGGCATCTTTTTTATCGTGCTGAACCTGGGCGCGTATATCTGGCGCACGGGCCAGCATGGTGCTTCGCTGAACGGCGGCGAGGTTCTTCTCTGGATCGTGATCAATGTTCTGGGCTATGTCATTATGCTGCCCCTTCATGAATTTCTGCATGGCGTTGCTATTGCTTTCCTGGGCGGCAGGCCCCATTATGGCGCGCGGCTGCCTTTTGCGCTCTATTGCGGCGCGAAGGATCAGGCTTTTCCACGCAATTACTATATCGTGATCGCGCTCGCGCCTTTTGTACTGATTAGCCTGGCTGGGATTATCTTCACGTTGCTTGCTCCTGGCCTGGCGCCCTATACCCTGCTGGCTACTGTGGGCAATGTTTCGGGGGCTGCGGGCGATCTACTGGTAGTCCAGCGGCAGCGCATGCTTCCTGCTTCGGTTCTCGTGGAGGACCTGGAAACTGGATATCGTGCCTGGGAAGTGATGCCGGGTAGAGCCAGCGTTACCATCGAAGCTGCTGAAGAAAAATAACGAGGTTATTGCTACTCTATGCCTGAATTACCGGAAGTTGAATTTACCGCACGTCAGTTGCGCGCGACCGTTCTCAATGCCACCATTCAAGATGTTCATGTTTTCTGGGAGCGCACGATTGGCACGCTTGATGCGCCAACGTTTCGTTCGCTGCTCGCTGGCCAGAGCCTGCTTGAGGTGCGCAGGCGCGGAAAATACCTGCTTATCGATCTCGGCCACGCGAGAGCACCTGAACTGCTGATGACTATCCACCGGCGCATGACCGGCAATCTCTATCTGCTCCCGCCGGGCTGGGAAATCGACACCAGCCTGCGTTTGGAGGATGCTGCGGCGTGGAATACCAGGGGACCGGATTTCAGATACGCCTCGTTTGCCCAGAAGCGAGAGCAGGCCGGTGTACCGGTACTTGTGCGGGAGGCGGAGGCTATGTACTACGATCCGGCGGATCTTTCCCATTGCCGCGTCTGCTTCGATTTTGCCGATGGTCGGCGCTTGCTCTTTAACGACGCGCGCAAGTTTGGCCGGATCGAGCTCTGGCCGACTGAACGCGAGGCGGAGGCTCTGACCGGTCTGGGACCTGAACCGCTGAGCGATGAGTTTACCGTCGAAGTGCTGACCGGCAGCCTTTCGACGCGTAAAGGACCGATCAAGGCCGTGCTGCTGGATCAACAGGTGGTCGCGGGTCTGGGTAATATCTATGCTGACGAGGCGCTTTTTCTCGCCCGTATTCATCCGTTGCGCCCGGCAAATTCCTTGACAGAAGAGGAACTGATGCGCCTGCGCGATAGCATCGTTTCTGTGCTCGCGGCGGGCATCGAGTATGGCGGGACGACTTTTAGTGGCTATCGCGGCCTGAGTGGCGAGCAGGGCGAGAACTACGATCATCTCAAGGCGTATCATAGAGCCGGTGAGAGCAAAATCTGCATTCGCTGCGGCGGCCTGATTGCCAGCCAGGTCATCGCCCAGCGTACTGCCCATTTTTGCCCGCATTGCCAGAGGCTTACATCGGAGTGAAAAAGGCTGTGCAGGTCACTGAGCCGCCGCTCGGCAGGCCGCTGAAGGTCACATCCACAGTTGCCGGCACATGGACGGGCTGACGGTTTTGCAGAGGGAGCGAGAACGTGACGTATCCACCCGAATCACTGGTTGTCTGGTTGAGTCCGGCATCACCGCCCCGAAAATGCACGACTGCGTTGGCCGCTATACCCTGTACACCCTGAGTGTTGTGCGTGAGGCGGGCGTAAATGATGATGGTCGCACCGGGATCAGGCGCGTTATTAGAGGCCCATGCTCCGCAGCGGTAGGGGGGAATGGTGGGAATGGGAGAAATTTGTGATTGGAAGTTCGGGTTAATAGTGATAGTCGGTTGCGTTGGCGTTGAGTTCGCCGTTGCCAGCGATGAGCACGCGGCCAAGAAGAAGAACGCCGCCAGCGTGGCCAGCCAGAGAGGGACGCTATACAAAACTTTCTTGCTCATATTTCTTTCAACCACCCGTTGGTTTACCAGAGAGTACTATATGTCTCAATCAGCCTGTCGGGCTGGTTTGCACGTTCTTAGTGCAAAAGAAGCAGGGAATATTTGGAACCCTCAGTACATTATATCATAGGAAACCATACTTGCGGTTTTTCCCGGAGGAAGCGACAGGAGGCTGGAGTTTGCTTGCTCGTTGGCTGGAACTATGTTAGACTGGGGCGCGTTGAGATCGCTCAAGCGATAAAAGTACTCTTCTCTGTCTAGTCTAGTAAGGAAAAGCCTTGCGGTGAATCGTGACGCGCGAGATCAGTTAGATTGGTTTAACCAGGTGTTAGGCCAGGGAGTTTTTTCAGGTGGTCGAGCCGGTCATTCAGAGGATCCACATCCTCTGAATGAGGGGGACAATTCAGGAGACAGTTTGCTGAAGATACCTGTTTCCTCGGGGCGAATTGAGATTCGCCCTGATCCTGCGCGCGAACAGCGTAAAGGGGTACCGGAGGTGGTGTTCGGCGAGACGAAGACCACAGAGCAGGTGATTGCTATGGCGCGCAGTCTTTTAGAGGCCACGGGGCGCGCGCTTATCAGCCGGGTGCGCGCGGAGACGCTAGCGGCTCTGCGCCAGGAGTTTCAGGCGTATACCTTGCGTGTGCGCGAGGCAGCCAGAGCCGTAGTAATTTATCAATCCGGTTACACGCCTCGCTCAACCGGCGGGCGGGTTGGCGTGCTCAGCGCCGGCACTTCTGATGTTCCGGTGGCCGAGGAAGCCGCGCTGATTGCTGAAGAGATGGGCTGCCGGGTTACCTGTATCTACGATGTGGGTGTGGCCGGTTTGCATCGCCTGCTGGAGCCGTTGCGCGATTTGCTCGCCGAGGGTGTGGATGTGATAATCGTCGCCGCTGGCATGGATGGGGCCTTGCCTTCGGTGGTGGCGGGGCTGGTTCCTGTCCCCGTAATTGGCCTGCCAACATCCGTTGGCTATGGTCTGGGAGGCAATGGCGTCGCTGCTCTGCTTTCCATGCTGCAAACCTGTGCTCCGGGTCTTTCAGTCGTCAATATCGATAATGGCGTTGGCGCCGGTGCAACGGCTGCGCTTATCGCGAACCGTGTGGCGCTGGTGGCTGAACATCAAGCGCAGTAGGGAAATAGCGGGATGTTCTGAGGATGGGAATGTCTCACCGCTGATTGTTGTCGGGTTTAAGTGGTTATGAAGTTACAGAAGGGTGGAACTATCAATGGTGAATCGTAAGCGTGGACCGGAACCAGGGTCGCAAAAGGCTAAACGTGGGGGACAGGCAGTTCGCGAGAAATATGGCCCCGAATTTTATTCCAGGATTGGCAAGAAAGGTGGCCAGACTGTCAAAGAGAAGCATGGGCCCCGATTTTATGCTGAGATTGGTAAGAAGGGTGGCGAAGCAACCAAGCGCCAGCAGGGTTCGGAGTTCTATTCCAGGATTGGCAAGAAAGGCGGTGAGCGTGGCCGCGTGATTGCACCCGCGTCGGAAGACAGTGGACAGGATTAAGCGGTTTGCTATGAAATCCGCGAGAAATGCGCAGTCCGTAAATAGACATGACCCGAACAGATTTCATCTTAATCTTCGCTCAAGCGCAGCACCAGGCTGATCGATGAGCGGGCAACTTTGAACACCATCAATCCCAGGGCTAGCAGGCAGATAGCGATCAGCGCAGCCAGGGCCAGCCAGAGCGAGGCTGGAATGATCGTTTGCAGCGGCGGCACGAACTGCGCGGCGTAGAAGTCGGTGTTGCTGACACTGCCTGTGGTCTGGCTGGGCAATACGCTGGTCAGGACAAGAGCGGGCAGGCTGAGCGTGGCGAGCAGCGCCCCGAAGATGATGCCTAGAATCAGCGCGGCGATATAGATAATGCCCTGCTCCCAGGCTAGCGTGCTGACAACCTGACGCGGAGTGGCTCCTAGAGCGCGCAGGGCCAGAAAATTCGTCAGGCGGTTGCGTACACTTAGCCAGGAGGCGGTCAGGCAGCCCAGTAGGGCCAGGAACAGGGCTGTAATGGCTCCCAGTTCAAGTTCGCCAATCAGAGTGAGGTAGATTGGGTCGGTAAAGAGCGTGCTCTCGATGGCGCGACGATCATAGAGAGGCGATAGGCTCAATTCGCCGGTAGTCAGCACTTTGCGCACGCTGGCTAATGAGCGAGCGTCATCTCGCGTGCGCAGCCAGACATAGTTCAGTGCAACATCTGAGCCGGCCATTGTCTGGAAGTGTCCTGTGTAGACGTTAGCGAAGGTTGGGTAATCGACGAGCACGCCGGGCAGCAAAGTATTGCCAGATGTTGGGATGTGCTGCACTTCTGCCACGACTTTCAGCGCGAGCACGGTCCCGGAGGATATGTCGCTGAATTGCAGGTCAAAGTTCGCGCCCGGTACAAGATGCAGCGTGCTGATAGTATTGGCATCGACAATCGCCGGCACAATGTTCTGCTGAATAGCAGCGTTGCGCTGCGTGAGTAGTTGTCGCATGAGCGAGGTGAGCGGTTGCGAGCTATCCTGCGCAGTCCATATTGCGGCCTGGGCGAAGGTAGCGGCATCGACGGCCTGGAAGTTGATGGGCAGATTTAGCGAAGCTCCGGCCTGCGCCTCGTTGTTATATCCAAGCGAAGCTGCTAGAACTCCTGGTATGCGGCTGTAGAGCCTCGTTTCTCTGGCCAGGTCGGCGGTAGAGTAGACAGCAGTGGGAATGGCACCGCTGAAATCGGCTCCGGCCTGGTAGGCCGCGATATCATGCACGCGCTGTGTTTGCGAGGCAATGAAGATCAACGAAAAGATCGCGAAGGCGCTGGCAAGGGCTAGCAGCAGGGTCATGCTCACCGGCCGGCGAGGCGCGCGTGCTATCTGGGCCAGTGCCAGGACGGGGGCTGCGCTGCGCCTGCGAGCAGCTAGCCTGCTACCAAGACGCAGGATCAACGGATAGAAGCGGAAGAGGATCAGCAGCCCGGCCAGCAGTAGAAAGATCACCTGGAGCAGTGCCAGCGGCGAAATGAGTAGCAGATAAAGCTGGCTATTGAGCGCGTTGGAATGCTGCAGATAGACTGAGAAACCATAACCGGTGAGCGTAATAATCACGGCGACGATATCCAGGCGCAGGCGTTGCCAGAGCGGGCGACGCGTTGGGCGGGCTGTTTCCCGACGTAGGGACACTATGTCGCGCCTGGAAGCTCCCCAGACTGTGAGGATAACGGTGAGCAGCGCCACCACGATAGTTAGCAGTGCATATGGGCCGGCCAGTGGCATAGCCTGCGGCAGTCCGCCCGCGATGATATTCAAAGCCCCCTGGTCGTTGCCCGCGAACATCTGCCAGGTAAGCAGGTGTGTTACCCAGAGAGCCAGCAGCAGCCCGGCGGCCAGCGCGATCAGCCCCAGCAGGATCGCTTGAAGTACCAGGGCGAACTGGATCTGCCCCCGGCTGGCTCCTCGGCTGCGCAAGAGCGCGATAGCCTCGCTCTGGCGCTCCACCAGCAGATTCACCAGCAGGCCGATAAAGAAGAGGATCAGGGCAAAGATCATCACAACCAGGCTGATCACTGGAAACTCAATCACTGAGATGCGAGCGGCCAGCCCGTTCAACGTACTGGGCGAGGGTAAATATGTCTGGGTTTGCTCCAGATAAGGCGATTGCTCCAGGTTGGGGTTATTGGCGTTATCGACCTGCACCTGCTGGATACCGGCCACCAGGCTGTTAAGATCGCCAATGGCAATGCGCGTGGGATCCAGACGATAGTACCAGAGTACATCAGGAGTGGACGCGAAGACGCGATCTCGCACAGCAGCCGCGTTTGAGAGACTGGCGAACGTGCCTAGCAGCGTTTCGTTGGGGATGAGCGCATAGACAGTTATACCCTGATTAAGATAGGGAGCGAAGGTATCGCCGTGCCAGAATGGATCACCGCCCCCGTCAGGAGTAAAAAGACCAACGACGTGTAGCGCAAGAAACTGCGGGTACAGCTTGTTATAGACATCGGTGAAATTCACCGTCGTTTGCAGCACGCTGCCTATGCCGATATGAAGCACCTGAGCCGTTTGAGGAGTGATTGCGATTTCAAGCGTGCTGTTCGATGGCCTGGGCAGGCGTCCAGCTACCAGGCTGAGATGCGTGGCGGCGCTGCTCATTTCAGCGCTGATCAATCCCATGCGCGCGCCGCTGATCGGCAGCAACTGGCTCTCAATCGAAAACTGTACCGGAGCGAGGTAGTTGCCGAGAGTTCGCCCCAGTTCGTTATTGAGCGCGTTGGTCGTCTGGCTAATGACCTGGGTCGAAATTAACTGCGGCTGCGTGCGCACGACGATATCGGAAGCCTGGGTCGAGGAGTTCAAAGTCCCGCGCAGCGCGGCGGTCATGGCGATATTCGCATAGAGCGGCACCACGCAGGCTAGCAGCACCGCTCCAAGCATGCCAAGCTCAATCGCCAGCAGCAGGCCCCAGGTTTTGCGCACGCGCTGCCCCGCCAGCACCAGCACACCTGGTAAGAGCGGCCAGCCCTGGCGGATTGTGCGTGTCTGCGCTGAAGAAGCCATTGTGCCTTTCCCTCCTTATTGGGCTTCCTTGGCCTGATTAGCCGGGGTTTGCGTCTCGCTTCCTTGCCCGTTGCCTTCGGCACTGTTGAGCGGCCAGAGCTGGATATGCCCCTCGGCGAAGCGCACTTCGGCTCGCCCGTTGAAGGGATACATCTCCAGTGCCTCTTTCGGCAATTGCAGGCGTCCCACGCGGTCGATCAGGATAGATTCGCGGTGCGTGGAACTGGAGAGGCCGATGATTGCGCTGGCGGCCGGCACCTGGGCGTGTACTTTCTCCAATGGGGCCTCGCGGCGTACGGTTTCTGTACTGGTGCGCCCGTCGCGGATAGCGATAGTACGATCAGCTTCTGACGCTATTGCAGCATCGTGGGTCACGATCAGGATGGTCAGACCAAGCTGGCGGTTCAGCCCGCGCAGCAGGTGCATGATCTCGCCGGCTGTGACCGAATCCAGTTCACCGGTCGGCTCGTCGGCCAGCAGCACCTTTGGTTCATTGGCAAGCGCGACCGCGATGGCTGCCCGCTGCTGCTCGCCGCCGGAGAGTTGTTCTGGTCGCTTCTTCTCCATCCCGGCCAGACCGACCAGTTCGAGTAGTTCTCGCCCCCGGCGCCGTCTGTGTGACAAGCCGGCTCCGCGCAGTAGCAATGGCTCCTCTACGTTGCCTATGATGCTCAGTTCGGGCAGGAGGTTGCGCCCACTCTGCTGCCAGATCTGCCCCACCACGAATCGGCGGTAGCGAATGCGTTGCGCCTCACTCTGCCGCGTCAAATCGTTGCCTGCGACCAGGCATCTGCCCGCGCTTGGCATGTCCAGCCCGCCCAGAATATTCATCAAGGTGCTCTTGCCCGAACCTGAAGCGCCAACGATGGCGAGCATTTCGCCGGGCATCACTTCCAGATCCAGCCCTTGTAGCGCCACAACCTCCAGGTCGGCTACTTTGTAGATCTTGACGAGATTATCACATACGATCAACGGTTCAGGCATAGTTAACACTCCGTCCAGGCATCAATCTTCGTTCAGGCGCAGCACCTGGGCAATCGAGGGACGGGAGACAATACGTACCATCATGCCCAGCGCCACGATACACAGCGCAATCAGCGCTCCCAGAGCGATCCAGAGCGCCGGAGGAATCACGACCTGCACCGGCGGCGTGCTCTGAGCGGCGTAGAAGGTCGCGCTATCCACGTTGCCGGTGATCTGGCTAGGCAGAATGCTGGTAAAGACCAGCGAGGGTAGCGCGAGCACCGACAGGAGCCAGCCAAAGAAAAAGCCCAGCAGGATAGACGGGGTATAAATAATGACCTGCTCCCAGGCCAGCGTACTGGCGATCTGGCCCGGCGTGGCTCCCAGAGCGCGCAGCGCAGCAAAGTTCGTCAGGCGCGAACGAGCGTTAAGCCATGAGGCTACCAGGTTGCCTACCAGGGCCAGCAGCAACGCGGTGATGGCTCCCAGCAGCAAGATGCCGAAAAGGGCCAGGGAGAGCGGCTCGCTCGAAAGTTGCGCAACAATCTGACGCCTGTCATAAAGCGGCGAGAGGCTTAAATCGCCCTGGCTCAACTGATGGCGTAACGCGGCGAGTTGCGCAGGATCGTCTCCGGTGCGCAGCCAGACATAATTCAGCGGCACGGTGAAGCCGCTGGAGGTTGTGAAGTTATGCGTATAAACACCCACGAAGGTCAGGTAATCGGCCAATACTTCGGGAATGCTGCTGTTGTCAGGAGTCGGAATATGCTGTATTTCGCCTAGAGCCTTAAGATTCACCAGGTCTACTGCGCCTACCATCGAGAAATTCAGAGTAAAGTTCGCGCCGGGCGAAAGATGCAGCTCATTCCAGGTATTGGCATCAACAAATGCAGGCACCACGCCCTGGCGCAGCGCGGCTGCCCGTGCCTGGGCAAGTTGCCGCATGAGCGAGGCAAGTGGCTGCGTGGAATCTTGCGGGGACCAGCGAGCTGTTTGCGCGAAGGTGCTGGTATCGACCGCTTTGAAATCAATGGGAAGGCTGAGTGAGGAGCCGCCAGCAGTTACCGACTTGACATAGCCAAGCGAGGCTGAGAGGACGCCTGGCAGGTGAGCGTAGATGCGTGTCTCTTTTGTCATCTGCTGGGGCGTGATCAACGCAACGGGCACCAGGCCGCTGAAGTCGGCTCCAGCCTGATAATCAGCCACGTCCTGAATACGCTGAGCCTGCGAGGCATTGAAGATCAGGGTAAAGATTGTAAAAGCTGTGGCTAGGGCTAACAGCAGGGTCATGCGCAGCGATTGGCGAGGCGCGCGCGACATCTGAGCCAGGGCGATCAGCGAGGCGGCTCCACGCAAGCGCCCGGCCAGCCAGGCTCCGGCGCGCAAAATCTGAGGAAACCAGCGCAACAGGAGCAGCAGCGCGGCCAGCAATAGACAGAGCACTTCCAGCAGAGTCAGAGGCGAGAGAAAGAGCAGGAGCAGGCGAGTGTCGAGCGCATGAGAGTTGGTCAGGTAGATGGAGAACCCCGCGCTCGCCAGCGCAATCACGACCGCGAACAGATCCAGGTTCAGGCGCTGCCAGAAAGGGCGATGCGTCGAGCGCGCGGCCTCGCGTCTCAGTGCCAGTACGTCGCGATTGGCCGTTCCCCAGATGGCCAGCGTCATCGTCAGCACCAGCGTGGCAACTGTAGCCAGCGCGTAGGAGCCCACGCCAGGCACAATCGAGAGAGGATTGCCGGTGAGGATATTGAGTGCTCCCTGGTCCGCAGGCGCGAGCATGTGCTGGGCCAGCAGGCGCGTGAGCGGAATCGCCAGCAGCGGCCCGATCAGCAGAGCGATCAGGCCGAGCAGCACCGCTTGCATGGCCATCGCCCAGAAGATTTGCCTGCCGCTGGCCCCGCGACTGCGCAGCAGCGCGAGGGCCCCCACCTGGCGGTCAACCAGGATGCCCGTCATCAGTACGATAAAGAACAGCGCCAGGCCGAGTACAAGTAGCATCAGGCTCGTCGCCGGAAACTCGGCAACAGGCAGGCGGTCTCGGTAGAGATCGAACGTGCTGGTAGGAACGTAAGTTACCACGTTCTGCAAGGCTGATCCTTGATTCAACAGTCTGTTGTCTGCATTTTCTACCTGGACCGTTGCGATATCGTTCAGAATAGGATTTACATCGTTGATTTGAATGCGCGAAGGGTTCAGGCTGTAATACCAGATTAAAGAGCTGGGAGATGCCATGATCACGTGGGATCCGGAAGGAGCCTGGCTGAGCAGAGAAATCAGAGCAGTATTTGAAGCCATCGCGCCAGCGACAAAATTATTCGTATCAAGAGACTCACCTAGAAAGCTCTCTCCGTGCCAGAACGGATCGTTGTCGTTCAGTAGCGTGAAAACGCCCACGACCTTGAGATTGAGCACTGTGAATGCCTGTCCACCCTGCTCTGTTTGAGAACGGACGACACGAACTGGCACAATCGTACCGGTTCTCCAATGGAGATTGGCGGCCGTCTCCGACCTGAGCGCGATCTCGATGGTATTCCCATTGAAAGCGGGGCCGGGCATGCGTCCCTGCACAAATTTCAGATGAGCAGGCGCGCGCGCGACATCAACGCCAACTATCTCTATCTGGTCGCCGGAGACGCTTGGCACGCCATTCGCACTGGTCTCAATAATATTGAACGGTGAGGTTTGCAATGAGAATTGCTCAGGGAGGAGGTACGGCCCCAGGTTCTGCTGAAATTCCTGGTTAAGCGATTGCGTCAACTGGCCAACAGTGCCAGGTGCAAGCCCATAAGCTGTGCCGCGTACCACAATATCAGTATTCTGGCTATTGGAAGTCAGAGCAGCCCGCAGGCCAGCAGTCATCGCGACCTGCGCGTAGAGTGGAGCCGCGCAAACCACAACCACCGCAGCAACCATCCCCGATCCCACCAGACAAAGCATGCGCCAGGTTTGGCGTATACGCTGGAAAGCCAGGATCATGCTCGCCGGCAAAACCGCCCGGCTCTCGCTTCCTGGCAAAACACCGATTACCCGTTCCATCGGAGCAAGCCCTTTACTCTGAGAAATAAGAAGGTGTCGCGGCCTGTATCTTTTCGCGGAAAGATTTGATAACAAAAGTACGCTTTATAGGGGACCAATCTCACAGTTTTTGATTACTCGTTTTTTAGGAGAGGGTGTAAGGGGCGAATTAGCAGGCCCCAAGATTATGCCAGGTCACCGGGCCGACGATGCCATCTACTGCAATCCCCTTTTTCGTTTGGAAATCCTTGACCGCGTTCTCTGTCTGAGGCCCAAAAATCCCATCCTTTGCCAGAGGATACGTGAAGTGGTACGGCGAGTCGGGGAAGGCTTTTTGGGCATAGAGAGCATTCAGCTTGCTTTGCAGAGATATAACCAGGGAGCCGGTGCTACCGTTCTCGATTGTAGCCGGGCAGGTAGTCGGAGTTCTGGTAGGAACAGGTGCAAGAGTAGGGGTAGGGGTAGGGGCCGCCACAATATTCTGGCTGCCTACGGTAGCACTGATAGGGCCGGTAGGACTGGTTGCTGCGTGTACCTCTTTGCCGGAACCGGCGGTTGTAGGTGCCTGACCTTCGGTACTGAGAGAGAATACGAGGGCAGCGACCAGTACCGCAGCGACCAGTATAGCTGCAACTAGAAACGTGCCAAGAAGAAAAGCAAGCCTGCGCTTCTTTTTAGATGTGTCTACAGGCAGATGCGTTTGCAACATATGTATATTCCTTTACTTGAGAGCAGAGAAAGCGAACTCAGTTGCCGCTTCCATTCCCACCTGTTTTTTTGCTCTGTTGAAACGAATATTCCTCTTTTCCAACTCCCAATGCATGAGTAGCATGCAGCCTTTGTTGGATCTTCTCATTGATTGACTATCCAGAGTATAGAGGAAAAGATCCCTATTTGCCAGCGCAACTTCTCAACATCTATCTATCAACTTTTGGAGCAAGAGGAAGGGCACAGGGAAAGTTCTCGCCTTGCTCTGATGATAATTTTTGTTTAAACACTAGCTTTTTGATGATAATTTAGTTTAATATATTTACACATATCGATCTTTTATTTTGAAGGAGAGAAGCCAATGAGATTCCTCATTCGGTCAAAACCCACCCTGACCTTTTTTTCTCTGGCGACGGTTGTGCTCGTTTCTCTGTCACTTGTCGTTTCTACACTGCATCCAGCTGTAGCCCAGGCACGGGCTGCCAGCCCACAATTTGCTGCGCGCGGCGAGCTGGACTGCAACGGCTATAGTAAGATTCAGCAGCCTATCAAGCGCGATTTTCCCTGCGCAGATATCACCGGCCTGCATGGAGAGCGCGGCGAGGACAATGAACATTATATTGGCCACGACGAGCCAAGTGCGCAGTTTCTTTCGAGTCAACCTGGTTCGGCCAACAATGTACTCTGGAACATTACATTGCCGGTGGAGCATCCTCTGCCGGCGACCCAGACCTTTGAGAATACTGCAACGTTCTGGTTCAGCATGGCGCTGTGCGATACGAATTCGTATCCGCTGAATCCTTGCCTGCCGGATAGTGACCAGAATCCTTCCTCGCGGTTTTCAGGCGATCCTTCGGTCGCCGGGTCCGCGTTTCTTGAACTACAATTCTATCCTCCCGGTTACTATCCGTATCTCACCCGGCTGAGCTGTGATGCGACTCACTGGTGTGCGGCCATGACTATTGATAGCCTGGAATGCAATCCGTCGGCTCCAACCTGCAATCCGAACTGCACCGAACCGGTTAATTTCGCGTTTATTCAGCGCAATGGCGTACCTACAGGCCCGCCGGGACCGGCCAGTGCGACGAATGCGACCTTTACGCCCAATGCCCAGACCTTGCTGATGAACCAGGGCGATCACATTCAGATTATGCTCCACGATACGCCAGCAGGAGTCATCAGCGCTCTTGTAGATGATAATACGGGCCAGAGCGGGTTTATGGTTGCCAGTGCTGCGAACGGTTTTCAGCATTTGGATGTAAATACCTGCGCTCCAACAAACTACTCGTTTCATCCTGAGTTCAGTACCGCGAAACTACACAATGTTGACTCCTGGACGTTCCTGGAAGCCAATATCGGCATCGCCTACGAGCTTGGACATTTCGAGCCTCCCGACAATGACAGCGACGATGGCAACTGCTTCTCCGGCCCGCTGGTGCCGGGTTGTCTCGATGCCGACCTGGATTATGATGGCACTTCTTACCGGGCTGACTGGCCCGATGGGACAAACAATACTCCTACGCCGGCCTTGATCAGCACGCCACTCAGCATCAATGCTGGTGGAATGTATACCTGGAGATATCCTTCGCTGATCTTTGAGACAGAGGTGCTTTCGACCGAATCAACCTGCAATAGTGACGGAAGTGGCTGCACAGTTCCGCCTCCGGGCGCAGCTTTCTATCCTTTCTACGCTCAGTCTGGAGAGGGTATGAGCTGCGTTCTGACCTTTGGCAATGATATTCGCGGCTCTACTGTCAACGATTTTGGCCGGGACGCCGAGTACGGACACTCGGATCTCAGCTGGTTCTTTGGGACCGCTGACAGTGGTGTGCAGCCTAATCCGTGCCCCTTGTGAGCCAGTGATCTCGGCCAGGGAGAGCAGCGACCCGTCGCTGCTCTCCTTTTTTGTCGGCAGCGAGAGCAGGAGAATTAAGAGTGTGTGAGCTCTGCCTGGTATAGCGGTAGTTCGATAAATAGATAGAAATAACGTTTTTCTATACCTTGCTCATACTACCAGAGAGAGAAATGTTTCCTTACAGACGCTTTCTTAACGCGTTGAAGTGGAGATGTTCATTCCTGGAGGAGGCGACTATGGTGCAGGGGAAAGTCTCCTACGCTGGGCAGGCCATCGCGCTCTTCGCTCTGTTGCTCTCACCGATGCTGGCAGTTGCACCGCCAGCATTCGCGGTTATCAGACATTCGCATATGCGACCGGGGTTAATCGGGCCAAAAACGTATTATCTGGCACTGGGTGATTCGCTGGCCTATGGTTTTCAGCCTGATTTTGATTGGACAAATGGGTATGCAAACTATTTTGCCGATAATCTGCAAAACTATGGAGTCAAAATGTACGTGAATCTGGCCTGCCCTGGCGAAACGACAATCACCATGATCAAGGGGGGGTGTCCGTATTCGCTGCTCCACAAATATGTGTATGCTGGTCCACAGTTAGCGGCGGCTGTAACTTTTCTACGTCAACATACCGGTCAGGTTAGCCCGGTCACGCTGGATATTGGCGCCAACGATCTGCTGCCAGACCTCAATACTGCGAATTGTCTGGCCGGTCCACATTGGGCAAGAGATCTGGCGACAGAAGACTATAATCTCAAACATATCATCCTGCCGCGTCTGATTGCGGCGCTGACGGTTGATGGTCATGTAAGCGGTGACTTGCTTTTGATGAATTATTACGATCCCTTTCAGAATAACTGCCCGAACACCATGCGATACATTCGAGAGTTTAATTGGCATCTGGCAGCCGATGCACGTGGACTGGCTACCATTGTAAATGTGTTCACGCCCTTTAGCGGCTCAGCGCCAATCAATCCTCATCTGTGCAATTACACATGGATATGCAGCGTCCTTTCGGATATCCATGCGAAAGATGCTGGCTATGAGCTTATAGCTAACGCGTTCGAGAGGACGACCGGCTATTAATTAACGTTTTGAGTGCATCTTTGGAGGTCGCAGAACTTCTCTCGATTGCCTCCAAGCTGATATAATAGGGCGCAAGATATCGAATCGAAAGGAACATTACGTCGGGAGATACGGCAATACTTATGGCAGTCATCAAACTTTTGCTGGTTGACGACCACGGGCCGTTGCGGAAGGCTTTGCGCGAGGGTTTGCAGGCCACCGGGGCCGTACAGGTGCTGGGCGAAGCTGCTACGGGCCAGGAGGCGCTTTCTCAAGCCCTTGAGCTGGACATCGATGTAATCTTGATGGATGTGCAGTTGCAGCCCTCGCAGCCTGGTCGCAAGGCGATGAGTGGGGTGGCCGCCGCCGTGGCGATCAGACGCGAGCGCCCCCGCATGCCCGTGGTTTTCTATTCGATCCAGGATGACAATGAATATTACCGCGAATTTCGCGCCTCCGGTATTCTGACCCATTATGCCTATGTGCGCAAAAGTAATTATCTGCTGCCCAGTATGCTTTTGCCGCTGTTGCGCGATGCTATTCACGGGCGTAGCCTGGTTGATCCTGAAATTGAGGATCGCGTGCAGGAAGTGCGCGACCTCGATGAGCAGTCGCCGCGTGCTCTGCTGGAGCCGAACGAGTTGCGCGTGGCTGAACTGGTGGCCCAGGGCATGACCAATGAGCAGATTGCCGCCCGTCTCAATTTGCACGACAAGCGCGCTGTTAGTCGTACCAATGGACGCATCTACGCAGCCTGGGGCCTGAGCGAAACGGCAGTGGATGACAAGGTAGCGCGCGCACGGGCTACGCTGATCTACTCGCTCAATCGCATGATTATATGGAACGAGGATGGTGAGGCGCTGGTGCAGGACCGGCGCGGCGAGTGGGTGCCGCTTTACAAAGAGGAATAGCATGTCCCTGCAAGCGCTGCTTGAACCGATTCACCTGCTGCAAGTCGTTGTCCTGGCTCTGTCAATCTTTAATCTGACGGCCTTTCTCTGGCTGACTTTTACGGTCTGGTTGAATGGCAATCAGCGCGCGGGCATCGTGCGCCTGGGCGTCCTGGGCCTCGGCCTTTCCGCTCTCTTCTTTTTCATCCATGCTATTCTGCTCTCCAGCCCGCTCACAAAGCCTTCGTCCTTCCTCTCGCTGGACTTCTGGTGGCGGATGATCTGGATTCCCGCGCTGGGTGTGCCCTATCTCTGGTTCGCGATTGGCCTGCACTATGCCGCGCTGATCAATCCGCGCTGGCGGCGGCGCCGGCCCTTTCTGCTCTGTGCCAGCGGCGCTCTGGGCCTGGTTGTAGCCCTCTTGCTCATTGTCAATCGCGATACCTTTACCTACGTTGACGCGCTGCGTTTGCTTTCTTATAGCGGCGCTTTTGGTGGCATCGGTCATGGCCTGTTTTCGCCTCTGCTGCTGATTCCGATTCTTTTTCTGATCTATGTCACCTTCTGCGCGATCGGTCCGTGGTTTACCACTGGACGTATCAACCGCCTGTGCAGAATTCTCTGGCAAGCGTTGCTACGCCGGAATCCGCCGGAGACTGCGGGAAGCAAGCTCAGGCTGCACCGCCGGTTAATGGATGCTTTCTGGGACGATCCAACCGATCTGGAACTATTGGAAGAGCCGCTGCTCTCCTGGCACCTGGCGCGTCCTGGCCTGCTGCTGGCCGCACTGCTCATGGTGGGCCTGACTACGACGCTGGGTGTGCTTGTCGTGCAGGCAATGCTCAACTGGTTCGGCTATGGCGTGCCTTTGCCGTCGGCTCTCTCGGCGAGCACGCTTCCGCCTGGCTCGCCCGTGCCTTTTAATCTCCTGATCCTCGATCTGCTGGCTACCGGAGCCGTTGCCCTGGTTGTTCTGTTGATTGGCTATTCAATCGTGCGCCATGGTGTCTTGATCGAGCGACCTCTGGCCCGGCGCGGTTTCTTTGAGCAGTGGCGCGGGATTGTGATCGTTGCTACGCTGGTAGCGATCTTGATTGCTCTGCTGGTCGCGTTGACTCACAACAACCTGGGTGGCATGCTGCTGATTACCTGCCTGGCTACCGGGGCCTATGCGCTCTTCACCTGGAGCAACTATACGGCTCATGACCGCTATATTGCGCTGCTGGGACCATTTGTGCGCAGCACCGGCCAGCGCCACTGGTTAAATACCGATTTGCAAAAGACCGAACAGGAACTGGAGCATCTCTTTTTTCATCTCTGCCAGAACGTGCTGGCTACGCAGTGCGCCTATCTCGCAGTCGTAGCGGGAGGCGAGAAGCGCAGCTTTAGCTATCGCTGGCCCTCAGAACTTCTGCCGGCCTCTCAGTGGAGCAAAGCGCCCAGGTATGCTGGTGGTGAACTACAAAACTCACCGCCTCGACAATCCAGGGATGCACCGGTTATGCATACCTCGCCAGCGAAGCGCATCCAGGTGTATATCAATGAGCAACCGTTGATAGTCTGGATTCTTCCCATTTATAACGAACGCGGCCTGGTTGCAACCCTCTATCTTGGTCCGCGCGAGGATGGAGGCGTCTTCACCGATGAGGACATGGATCTTGCCCGCGCCTGCGGGCAGCGCATTCTCGATACGCTAAGCGATCACGAAGCTATGCAGGCGGTAGCGGACTTGCTGCGTCGTCGTATCATTGATGTCAAGCTGCTGGGGGCCCAGCAGCGGCGCGTGCTGCACGACGAGATTCTGCCTCAAATGCACCTGGCCCTCCTACACCTCGAAATGCTGCGTTCGCGACCTGGAAAGAGCCATCTGGGCGCCGGGACCGAAAGGGCTTCTGAGAGCGCATTGGAAAGAGACGAGATAGACGCGGATAATGAGAGCGCTGAAAAGGTTCGCGGGGAAACGATGGAGAGAAGTGCGGCCAGCTCTTATGGTGAAGAGCGCGAGCGGGCTGTAGACGAGGCTATCAGCATAATGAGCGATACTCACCGCCGCCTGGCTGCGATGATGCGCGCCACCGCGCCCGGCGCGCCGCATCGTCTGGAACACGATGGCCTGATCAACGCCATTTCAGCTATGTTTGAGCAAGATTTCCAGCACGCCTTCGACGAAATCGACTGGTGTGTCTCTCAAGAAACTGCCGAGCATATCGATGAAGTGGTCTCGCCGGCCATTGCTGAACTCATCTTTGCGGCTGTGCAGGAAGCTCTGCGCAACGCCGCCCGCCACGCTCGCGGCACGGATATCCACCGCCATTTGCGCCTGACTTTCAAAGCCACCTGGAACCCGTCTGATCCCAATCTGGAAATCATCGTCGCTGACAATGGCATAGGCGTCTCTGCCGACAGCGCCACTACCGGTACCGGCGGCGGCCTGCTCACTCACAGCGCCCTCCTCGCTATCGCCGGCGGCAGCCTGACCGTTAAGAGCACGCCGGGCGAGGGGGTGACGGTGAGGATTGTATTGCCAGTGGAAACGCTGAAAAGGGATTAATGGAGTGACACAGCCAGGAACATCCGGCGAATAGGCTCCATAGGACGACTCTCCCTTTTCAATAACAACCAGAAGCCTTGCCATACTCACCTGCTTTTCTCAGTGAGAGTATACTCATAGCTGAGCGCAGTAGCAAGTATCCTTGCAGAGAATCAAGAATTTGACCTTACCACCGTCAGGAAAAAGGAAGTTGCGAGATCGGACTATTCCCCGACAACTTCCTTTCTCCTGTGTTACCTGCACTATTTCCAACAGGCAAAAAGACCTCAAAAACTGTATTAGCACATAGATTGCTCGCACTGCATCAGCTTGAATGATCCGCCATTTGACGCAGTGACATTCTTCGCGCTGATATCCTGGGGCGTCAGTTCGGGAGCTGACTGCACGGCATCCGTCTTCTGATTGATGATCGCTCCACCTTGTGGTAGAGCGGTTGCAGAAGAAGCAGTAGCCGTGCCCGTGGCAGATGCAGTTGGTGACGCCATAGGAGAAGTGGTGGCCGTACCCGTGACAGACATAGTTGGTGTGCCGGTGGGCGATGGGCTGGCCGCTGACCGCGGTACAACTACCCAGCCTGCTGTATAGGGTACTCCGTTGATCGTAGCGCTCCCGCGATAAAGCCCCGCGTCCTTCTCTGAAGGCGAAACGGCCTGGGCTGTGAACGGAAACGATTTGCCTCCGGCGAGTGTGACGGTTCCAGAGGCGTTATTGTTGCTCAGCGTCGCTTGCAGGCGGTCGGTACCGCTTTTACTTGAAGCGGTGAGATTCACCCTGTTATTCGTCACCGGCCCCTTGAACCATTGAGCGAAGGTGGCAGGATGGTTTTTGGAGCCGTCTGTTACAAAGGCAGAAGCCTGGCCACTATTTGCTGCAAGGCCGACCCAGGCATTTTGACCAGGGACCTGACCAACATACATTGCTTTACTACTCGTTGTCGCAGTTGTCGTTGCTGAAGCAGTGGTGGTCATAGTCGGATCCACGGCCATCGACATGCTCAGTTTTGTATGCCTGTGCGGTGCGGAGTGAGACGTTGAGGAAAGTTTGTTGGCACCGCAGGCAGTTAGTAGCAAGGTAAAAGTACAAAGAATGGCCAGAATGAAGCCTGTGCTTCGTTTTTTTGAGTTCATATCGACTCCTAACTCCTTAACGTGCTTCAACGGACTTATTCTTCAAAGCCGGACAAAAGATAGGCTTGTCTCTAGGTAATATATAGAGCCGCCAAAATTTTCCTTCGTCCCTTGAAAAATCTATGAGCTTGCTAACTGGAAATCGCTTGCAACTGCCTGTATCTTAATGGAGAAATAAATAGACAGGTGGACTACAAAGGAAGATCTGCCTGGGAAGGAGTGAGCAATGATATGTGTTACCGGGTCCACGGGCTATATTGGCAGGCACCTTGTTCGTCGCCTTGTGGAGCAAGGTGAGAGGCCACGCTGCCTGGTTCGTGATCCACAGAAAGCCGCGCGACTCTTGCCCGTTCAGCAGGCTGAGATGGTGCAGGGAGATACAACGCAGCCAGCGTCACTTGTTGAGGCTCTCAAGGGGGTGGACACGGTTGTTCATGCCGCTTTTATCACTGCCGATAAGAAAGAAGGACCGGGCAATCGCTACGTGGCGACGAATGTGCAGGGCACTGCCAATCTAATCAGGGCCGCAGAGGAGGCAGGAGTCGGGCGTGTAATCGAGATAAGTGGTTTGGGAACTCGCCCCGATAAACCAGGGAGTTATATGCAAGGGCGTTACCTGGCCGAGCAAATGCTCAAGGAGAGCAAACTGGATTGGACAATTATTCAGCCATCGGTCCTCTTTGGCAAAGACGCGCCTTTTATTAAGGGACTGGTTGATCTGATCCAGACCTCGCCCATCGTGCCTTTGATTGGCGGAGGCACGATGATGTTCCAGCCGATTTACGTGGAGGATGTTGTCCGCGTCGTTCTCCGCGTGCTGGCCGAGCCAGAGAGCAGCCGCCGCAAAACCTTTACTATCGGCGGTCCTGAATATTATTCTTTTACACAGATGATCGATACACTGCTGCATGCCCTGCATAAGACGCGACTTAAGGCTCCGGCGCCGCGTCCTCTGGTTGGTATAGGAGCCGCGGTCATGGAAACTGTTCTGCCGAAGCCACCGCTCACGAAGGCGGCGATGACTCTTTTTTCATTTGATAACACTACCGATCTCAATAGCGTCGAACGAGATTTTGGTTTTGCGCCCATGTCGTTTACACGTTTTTTAGAGG
This sequence comes from Ktedonobacteraceae bacterium, assembly GCA_035294465.1. Lineage (GTDB taxonomy): Bacteria > Chloroflexota > Ktedonobacteria > Ktedonobacterales > Ktedonobacteraceae > Paraktedonobacter. Next base: position 20,394 of record DATGKW010000190.1, read on the forward strand.
AGCAGGGTTTGTGAGAAAGCTACGGCGTCTTATCGCAGTTTTTTGCTGGCCCCAAACGTCTGGCCCTTAGCTATTGTACCGGATAATGGATATGCTATAATAGAAAGAAGCTCAAGCGTCTTCTCCAAGCCGGAATGCGTTAAGGGTCCGCAGACGCCATTATCCCTGTTGTAGCGAAGAGTTTAGTAGTCATGGATACTCCCTGGCATACACTGGTGCCGGAAAGCACGAGAAAACGGAGTAGGTAAGCCTTGACAGGAAAGCTTGATTCAGCGTGGCAAGCAAGCCAGGATCTGCGCTCTCTTGGTGAAGCCCTGATGCGTATCTCGCGTGTGCTGCATGAACATTCGCGGAAACTGGAGGTCGCGGTCGAAGGAACGTATGCCAGCGAGAGTAGCGACCCTCGTGTGCAGTTGCTTAGCGATTCATTGCGCGTCTGCCGCACATCAGACCTGGAATTGGGACGGCTCAATCAAGCGGCCCAGCGCTCTTTACTTTCCATTCAGGAGCAGCTTGACCAACTTTCCCAATCGCTCCCGGCTGCTTCATCGACGGGTAATCTGGACGAGATGGTCGGGGCGTCTTCCAACTTCGAGAAGGAGCGCGATGCTCTCAATACCAGTATCATCAACCTCGAACGCAAGCGTAGTGAGCTGGAAACGCTGTATGAAATTGCGCGTGTGCTCAACTCCACCCTGGAATTCGACGAGGTTTTGCGCCTGGTCATGGATCAGGTGATCGAGGTAGTGAATGCTGAGCGCGGTTTCCTGGTGTTACTCGATCCGGCTACAGGCGACCTGCGCTTCGAAATCGCCCGTGATAAGAAGGCGCGGTCAATTGATGCGAGCGCCTTTGATTTCAAGATCAGCCGTAGCACTGTTGAGCGTGTTGTACGCACTCGCCAGTTGATTATGACCAGCCACGATGCTCAGGTTGAACTGAGAGACGTCGAAAGTGTTTTGATGCACGGAATTCGCTCAATTATGTGCGCTCCGCTCATTGTGCGCGATCATTGCATTGGCGCTGTCTATGTTGATAGCCGTATCGTGGCCAATCTTTTCCTGCCCAAGCACGGCGATTTGCTGACGGCCTTTTGCCGTCAAGCGGCGATTGCTATTGATAACGCTCGCCTTTTTGCCGAACTCAACCTGGCTCTGCGCAAGGTTGAGGAAGACAAGCAATACATGGATAATATCTTCGCCTCCATCGCAAATGGTGTCATTACAACCGATGCCCAGGGGATCATTACCAAGTTTAACGAGGCTGCGGGCATTATCCTCAAAATTAATCCACTGGTGGTTGTAGGGCGGCCATATCAGGAGGTTTTCAGCGCCAGGCCGCAGGTTGGTCTAACCGAACTGCTACAACAGGCTTTTCGCCAGCACGAGCATGGTACAATTGTCCCGCGCGAGGTGGTCTGTGAGATCCCTGGGCGTGGCCGTGTACATCTGAGCATGCAGGCTTCTTCCCTGCGCGACGCCCAGGGCAATTATATAGGAATGGCGCTGGTCGTTGATGATCAGACCGATCTTCAGGCAGCCAGGGAGCGAGCAAAGGAGATCCAGCAAATCTTTGGGCGTTTTGTTCATCCCAACGTCGTGCAGCGTCTAATTGAAGATCCGCGCGCACTGCATCTAGGGGGAGAAGCAAGAGTGATTACCGTAATCTCCGCCGATGTGCGTGGTTTTACCAGTCTAAGCGAGCGCTTACCCTCTACGGAAGTTGTGAACTTGCTCAATACGTACCTGGATATCATGGTCAAAGAGATCTGGGAAGAAAAGGGCACCATCACTGGATTCTGGGGGGATGAGCTTCTGGCAATATTTAACGCGCCGCTGGACCAGGAGGATCATGCTTTGCGGGCGGTGCGTGCGGCCTGGAGAATGCGTAAGGCTGTGCAGGCGCATCAGCGCAGCCACCATCAGAGCTATCCAATCTCCTTTGGCTTTGGGGTGAATACCGGCGAGGCGGTTGTGGGGAATATCGGCTCCCGCGAACTCATGCAGAACTATACTGCTATCGGGGACGCGATCAATGTGGCCGCGCGTCTGCAAAAGAGAGCCTCGGACAACAACATCATGCTCAACTTTTCGACCTATCAACATGTGCGGAGGCTGGTGCAGGTGGAAGCGCTGCCTGAGCTGGCCGTAAAAAACAGGGCGGAAAAACTACAAGCCTTTTATTTAAAAGGGTGGATCACCGAGCCATCATAGCTCCAGGCGCAGAACAAAACCGATTTGCTGGATACGCACGAAGCCAAACCATTCATACAGTCGATGAGCGTGGGTGTTCTCGGCCTGAGTATTCAGCATAATGCGCGTCGAATGAGCCTCTTTAAAGAACTGAATTGCTGCCGCCATCAAGCGCGCGCCGATTCCGCGACTGTTGTAAGCCGGGTGTACGCCAATACGCACCAGGTAACCATAGTCTCCATCCACAGCATTAAACTGGTAGCCCACGATCTGGCCATGGAATTCGGCTACGACAAAATAGGGATGCGTGAGCAGAATATCGGCCAGAGAAGCGGGATCGTAACGCCAGATCTGCTCAAAGCAGAGTTCTTCAAGCGCGAGCAGCGCGGGAATATCGCCTAACGTGGCTCGGCGCAGGCTCACTTCCTGGTTGCCCTGCGTGGGAATAGTATAATCGAATTTGTCGTAGGCGTAGAGCTGGCGAAAGGGGGCAAATCCCCGTTCCAGCATGCAGCCGCGCAGCCAGTCATTCTGCTGATCGTTTCCCGAATAATAGAGAGAATCCACCCCGCGCTGTGCAAGCATCTCGCCCAGTTTTTCCAACTGGACATCCAGGAAGCGTGTATAGGAGCGACTCTCTGACCAGTTTACGCCGAAGCCACCAACCCAGGCCGAAGGAGGATTGACGGTTTGGGAAAGGAGAAAGCTATACAGGGCTTTTCCGTGAAAGAGGCCAACTGCCGGGTAATGTCTGAGGATATGCTTGAGTTCTTGCAAAGTAAAGCGCTGGTAGATATATTCAGATGTACCGAGCAGGTGAGTGATCACGGGAAGATCACTCGACGATAACGCGCGTACCTGCTCGGAATGACGTAACATATTCACCTCTTCGTGATATCGATTCAAGCGTCAGGACCTTTAACTTCGCGCCTCAGTCGCTCAACATCGGGTTTGGGCGCGTTGCGCATACGATAACCTTTCAGATTGTGGATACGGCGTAATTCGCCGATCAGAACATCCAGATTGAGGACGAACTCTTTCTCCGGGGCCGGACCAAGCGAATCAACTGCGGCGTCACCACCCAGAAGCTGGTGAATACATGTTGAAGCGCAGCAGGCCATGGCATCTAGATTGTATCCTCCTTCCTGAATCATGATCACGCGCCCATCGCAAAGCAGGTCCGCCAGATCAAGAATGATCTTGTTCAGATGGAAGAAAGCCGGAGTCGAGAGATACATCTGTCCCAGAGGATCGGTAAAATGGGCGTCGAAGCCTGCCGAGACGAGAATCAACTGCGGCTCAAAACGATCCGCGAGCGGCGCCATAACCTGGCGAAAGATTGCTTCATAGGTGCCGTACTCGGTGGTCGCGGGCAGTGGAACGTTGACCGTTGTGCCAAAACCTGGCCCGGCTCCGCGCTCGTCAGAGAGGCCGGTGCCTGGATAAAAAGGAGCCTGATGAGTTGAGAAGTACAGGACGTGCGGATCTTCATAGAAGGCGTCCTGGGTGCCATTCCCATGATGCACATCGTAATCAATGATCATGACCCGCTCAAGGCCGTGTTTCTCAATCGCATAACGCGCGGCGATGGCTACGTTGTTGAACAGGCAAAAGCCCATCGCGCTATCTGCCAGCGCATGATGGCCCGGCGGGCGCACCAGACAATATGCGTTATTGATCTTCCCTGCGATGAGAGCGTCGATAGCGGTCAAGGGTGCTCCGGCGGCGTGGATGGCTGCTTCATAGGATCTGGCTGAAACGTAGGTATCGGTCGCAAAGAAGCGTGTTTTGCGCCCGCTCTCGGCTTCTAGGCGAGCGGTTCGCTCGGCTGCGTGTTCGACGCGTCGAATATAGGCTGGCGTATGGATCAGAGCTAACTCCTCTTCGCTGGCTGCGCGTGGGGTCAGTTGAACCAGTCCCTCACGTTCCAGCCAGTTCAGGGCCTTTAATGTCTCCATCACTCTGCGCACCCTCTCCGGTTGTTCAGGATGGTCGGCAGGAGTGAGATGCTCTAAGAAGATTGGATCGTAGACTAGGGCTGTCGTCATAGGCGCTCTCTTCGTAGTTTCGACAGGGCCTCCTCGACCAGAACGGGTATGTCGAAAATGGTGTCGGCCACGGGCACGCCGGCAGCTTGCAACGCTGCTACTTTGCCCTGGGCCGTACCGGTATTGCCTGAAATGATCGCACCGGCGTGCCCCATGCGCTTGCCAGCAGGAGCCGTGCGCCCGGAGATAAATGCGACGACCGGTTTTTTCATCGATGCTTTGATATATTCGGCCGCGTCCTCTTCGTCACTGCCACCGATCTCGCCACACATCACTACCACCTGCGTTTGCGGGTCGGTCTCGAACATCTTGAGATAGTCGGTGAAGGTTGAGCCTATGATCGGATCGCCGCCAATACCGATGCAGGTAGATTGGCCGATACCGGCCTCGGTCAGCAGCGAGACGACCTCGTAGGTGGCTGTACCCGAACGAGAGATAAAGCCAACAGGACCGGGTTGAAAGATCTGGTAAGGAATAATGCCGATCTTGCCAATGCCTGGAGTACACATACCTGGGCAGTTAGGACCGATCAGTCTTGCGCCATACTCGCGTACAACGAGCATGGCGCGTGTCATATCAATCACGGGAATATTCTCAGAGATGCACACAATCAGCTTGATTCCGGCGCTGGCAGCTTCCATGATTGCGTCGGCGGCTCCGGGGGCGGGAACAAATATACATGAAGCGGTAGCTCCGGTCTGCGCAACGGCTTGCTTCACCGTATCAAACACCGGCAGTCCCTCGACGGTCATGCCGCCCTTGCCAGGAGTCACGCCGCCCACCAGATTTGTGCCAGCGTTTTTCATATTGCGCGTATGAAATTGTCCTTCGCGTCCGGTGATGCCCTGAACGATAACGCGTGTATCTTTATTAAGTAAAATGCTCATATTTTCGTTTTCCCCTCTACACTTCAGTTTCGTGCCTCGACGGCTGCGACGACCTTCTGCGCACCGTCGCGCATGTCTCTGGCCCATTCCAGACCGGCGTCCTTTAGCATCGCCTTACCCTCTTCGGCTCCCGTACCTGAGAGACGAACCACGATGGGCATACCGTGGGGCAGGTGGGCCTGGGCCTGGATCACGCCGCGCGCGACTTCTTCGCCACGCGTGATACCGCCGAAAATATTCACCAGGATGCCCCGCACATCGGGGTCGCTGGCTACGAAACGTAGCGCTTTCTCCATCACTTCAGCTTTCGCGCCTCCACCGATATCCAGGAAGTTCGCGGGTTTGCCGCCCGAACGAGCCACCATATCCAGCGTGGTCATTACCAGACCTGCGCCATTGCCGATGATCCCGATATCTCCATTCAGCTTCACGTAGGTCAGCCCTTCCTGTTTGGCACGGAACTCCAGGGGATTCGACTCTTCTGGCTCTGCCCAGGAGGCATATTCTTTCTGGCGATACAGGCCGTTATCATCGATCACAATCTTTGCATCGGCGGCCAGTACTTGCCCATCATGGGTCAGGACGAGGGGGTTAATCTCGGCGATATTGGCATCGCTTTCAATAAAAGCTTTAGCCAGTGCTGTCAGGATCGCGCCTCCCTTGCTGATGACTATGGAGGGCAAACCGGCGCGCGCCAGGATATCGCGGGCCTCGAAGGGCCGCAGGCCGCTGCGCATATCGATAACGTGTTTAATAATCTTTTCAGGGCTGGTCGCGGCCACCTCTTCGATATCCATGCCGCCTGCCCTGGAAACCATAATGACAGGAGCCTGGCTTTTGCGGTCGATGATAATGCCCATGTAATATTCTTCTGCAATATCGAGCATAGAAGTGACCAGAACCTTTTCGACCTTTAATCCTTTGATATCCATACCCAGAATTTGCGAGGCAACTTCGCGTGCCTCCTCTGGAGTGCGGCCAGGTTTCACTCCACCAGCCTTGCCACGACCTCCTACATAAACCTGGGCTTTGACCACTACCGGGCCGCCCAGCTCGCGCGCGATTGCTTCGGCCTCTTCCGGCGTAGTTGCTACCTTGCCTGGCATTACCGGGATGCCGTAGCGTGCCAGAATATCTTCTGCCTGATACTCGTGGATTTTCACGGTAAAAAGCTCTCCTTTGAGTGTATACAATATGTCGCATTGCATGCCTGAATGGTCAGATGCGGTCAGCGGGGCATACAATTGTGATCGATGGCTTCTTTCCCGCCAAGTGGCAAAACTGGCGCTGCCAGAAACGGGATTTCAGGAAGTCTTACATAATCTCTGGCATCATTATATGCTTCCTACTGGCAAGCGTCAATGAAAGAGTGCTTCTGCGACATTGTTGAAATAGGGAGAAACTGGGCGGAACGATTGCTTGCTTTGATCGTCTAATATAGAGGGTGATCTACTATTATCACTTTCAAAAGAAACGCAAGAATACGAACTTGTATGAACAATGGATGCCTGGGGGAAAAATCAATGTCGAAGCAGTTATCGGATACGCCTTTGCACCCGGAAGAGCAAATAGCTTCTTCAACGACCAGCAGTTTGCCAGTGATAGAGAAAAAGAAAGGGCCGTCGGTTTTCTGGCCCTGGTTGGGGGGATTGCTGGTTGTGGGGGTAATTATTGTGGGGGTTGTGGCATATTCTGCCTGGAACTGGCTCAATAATCTTCAAATTGGTGCAGGTGTCACTCAAACTTCAACTGCTCTATCCACAGTGAAAGTGCAGCGCAGTGCTATATATGCAGATCTTGCGATAAATCTGGTCAATGTACAATATGCAACATCCTTCAGTGACGATCTTATCCATGCAGGTCCGGCCACTGTTCGCGTGACTTTAAGCGTGAACAACCCTACGGGCAATGATATTGCTATTGCTTACTATGATGTTGCTCGTTTGCTGGTGCCAGGTCAGCAGCCAATCGCGCCAACTAACCTGAACCTTGCGGCCTCTGTAGCCGCCGGCAAGACCTCTACTGGCTGGATCGATTTCCCGGTTGCTAAGAATACCGCTCTCGCTTCTCTGAAACTCCAGCTTGGCAACGCTGCGACCAACGAGCTGCTGGTGACGATTCCGGTAAGCGGGCCATATGACGCCGGTCAGTATAGCGATCACCTGTATCATACCTCGTTGACGGTCGATTACTATTTTGAGGGGTATCTCCTGGTCTATCATTTGAATAGTGTTGATGTGCGCAATTCCTACGATGGGGCAGAAACCAGAGCAGGTCAACAGTTTTATGTGCTGAATTTTACTGTAGATAATCCCAACGGCATTACAGTATCACCTGGTTATGGCTATGATTACATTCGCCTTGTTGTGCATGGGAGCCTTGTTACCCCGAAAGACAACACGCTCCCCTATGGTTTTAAGGCTGGCTCCCACGACGTCAGCGGCCATGTGACCTACGCCACATCACCGAACATGCATAGCCTGAACGTCGAGTTTTTGTTCCAGCTAAGTGAGGGTGGGACTACTTATTCAGTCTCTTTGTAGTTATTGGCGTTTGCCTCGCCGAAGGTTCCTGCGTAATAGACGGAGGGTGGTGCGCGAAACAAGCAATTCGCGCACCACCCTCCGTCTATTACGCGGCACAGGTGCGAGCACAAGGCCGCGGCAGAATTCGGACGTACTCTCAGGAACCTTGTCCTGAATCTGGCGAAAGACATAGCCTGGCTACTGTGTGCTGGATCAGAAAGGAAACAGGAGTGAATAAGCCATCTCAAGAGAGATCAGACATACTTCAAAATAGATGAAGAGAATTCTAACAATAAAAGAGGAATAGGCCGCGCTGAATAAAACACTGATTTCGATAGAGAATTTACAAAAAGTTGACTTTGTAAAGGGCCGCCGGTATAATATAGACGAGAGACGATTTACTGTTCATGAAAAGTCTATCCTCCACGGATATTCCTGAAGGAACAGGTACATCGTACCTTACTTACCCTGGTGATCCTTCTGGCAAGTACGATCTATCTTTTTCACTTTTTGTGCAGGAGGTTCTCATGTCAACCCACGATTC
>DATGKW010000191.1:0-16959 GCA_035294465.1 Ktedonobacteraceae bacterium
GCTCAACGCGGGCAAGAGCAACAGGATTGGATAGAGCTTGACCAGCGTTGCCATGCCGATCAAGAAGCCGGTCAAGACGCCACTTTTCCAGCCTTTCCGGCTGACTGAAAGAGCTGCCAGCAGCGTAAGCGGGATGGCAGCCGCGTCGATGTGGCCCTGGAGAGCGAATTCTACGATAGGTAACGGGCACCAGGCGTACAGAAGGACCAGCGCGGGATCAAGGCCCTTGCGAGCCAGCAATACGACGAGAGCTACACAGCTTCCCAGATCGAACAACACGAACATACCTTTGAGAAAGAACAGGTTGCTTGGAGCCAGCAGATAGCTAGTGGCGTAAATGTACTGAGCGCCCGGAGGGTAGAGCGAGGGTACGTTGCGATAACGGCTGTAGTTGTAAATAAAGTCGCGCAACGGCATGAAGATCCCGGCCGAGGGCACGGTCGCGTAGGGGCTGTAGCCGCGCAGGAAGATGCGCGCATCCCAGACGTAGCGCCAGGCATCATGGGAGAGATTTGGCGGGAGATCCACCAGCAGCGCGCGCAGAAGCAAAGCGCCGCCCAGGATCAGGCCCAGTTCAACTTTGCGCCAACTCGCCTCTACCGGTCGCATGATCAGCAGAAGCGCGCACGCCGCAGCATACGGCAAGAAACAAAGCAATTCGACTTGAAGGAAAGGCATGGACGATGCTGTACTGTTGGGATCGGTTGGTGTAATTTGCTTCAACCAGGCATAGAGAGCAATCGAGAAGAGTAAGAAGACCACCAATCCCAGTGAACGCAACCAGGGCTGTTTCTTTCTAAGCACTGCGGGTGTAGATGCGGCTGCTTCTGGAAGCAGAGTAGCTGACGGCGTGGGCATAGTGGGAAACCTTTCCGGCTAAGATGCGGTTACGACATTTTTTCCAGGATATACATCTCGTCTAAGACATCTGGCTCCGTGTGGAGGTAGATGGTTTGATTGTGCTTGAAGTTATACAGCGCCAGAACGTGCTTGCGCTTTAAAGCCTGGCTGCGCGCCTCGTCGAGATCAGCGTAAATCTCGGTAATATCGAGGTGGCAGCAGCGACTAAAAGGATTGATCCAGGTACCCAACCACGAATCCGGCAGGTAAAGCGCGGCGCGATTTTTCTGAATAAATGTTTTGAGGCCCGGCAGCAGATTCGTTCCTGGGGGAAGAATGAGCGTTTTTTCGGGATATTTCGGCACGCTCCAGGCATCAATGGGAGGGTGGAGCTGGCGCGTGCTGACGTTCGAGGTCACTCCTCCCCGTTCAACTGTCGCTATACAGAGATCCAGCACATATTTTTCAAAGCGATAGTGCTCTAACCACGTCTCATGGTTCTCACAATGCATGAGTTGCTTATCCCCTCTCTCGGCAATACTTTTGTGGGAGACATTAGTAGCTCCAATTGACCCCGCACTGAGAACAGTGGCGGGCAGGATGGTCGCTCTCGAACGCGCGTCGAAAAGCATTATATCGTTCACCCCGCCAGATCTGCTCAATTGGCTCCTGGAAAACGTTGCCCAGGACGCGCTCTTCATAGTATTCGCGCGCGCTGCGATGGCCAAAAGGAGCGAAGCAGCAGGAGAGCACATTGCCGCTGGAGGTAATATAAGTGAGCGAATAGGGGCGCCGGCAGCCAGACCAGGGGCGCGCCCCGAAATCTTGCGTGATGCTCTGAAGAGGCGTGGAGGCTCCGGCAGCTTTAAAGACAATTCCATATTCGCGGCAAGTCTCTTCACAGCGCCGGATCAGCGCTAGCTCCTCAGGAGTAGAACGGTGAAAGAGCGCCTGTTTGGAGGCTGCAAGACCTTGCTCAAAATAGACCAGGCGCTGCAGGTAGATCTCCGGGACGCCGTGCTGGTGGGCCAGTTCGATAAGTCTGGGAAGCTCCCGGAGATTCTCGCGCATGGCGGTAAACCACAGCGAAACGGCTGGTTTGCTGGCATTCTGCTCTTTCTGCAAGGAGATGAAACGGCCAACGTTGCGCCAGATCTTCTCGAAAGCATCGACGCCGCGAATGTGGGCATAGGTTTCGCGCGTAGCTCCATCCATCGAAAGACGATACTCGTCAAGACCTGCGTCGATCAGCTCCTGACCCTTGCGCGCCGTTAGGGCGATGCCATTGGAGTTGAAGAGCACATAGACGCCGCGCTCTTTCAAATAGCGAATCATCAGGGGCAGTTCTTTGTTCAACAGCGGCTCCCCCAGCCCGTGAAGCACTACTCGTTCAAGCACGGGGAACTGGTCGACGATCTGGCGGAATTTCTCAAAGCTGAGGTCGCGGTCATCCTCGCGCGAGAGCAGTGTGCGCGGGCATTGCTGGCAGAACTCATTGCAGCGGCTGGTTGGCTCGATGTAAATCGAACGAGGCAATGCGAGCGTAGCGGTCGTGGTCATACTAACTCCTTCATCAAATGAGTGATATGACTGGCGGTGGAAGGCGCCAGGTCTGGATTGTCCTGCAACAAGTGCGCGAGGCGCAAGAAATCGGCCAGTTCGTCAACGTCAAAAAGGGTTTCCAGCAGATGGACCGAGAGAGAAAGCTCGCGCGCTCTGCTCACGGTCATCCGAAAGACCTGCGATGTACTCATCGGGATGCCAGTAAAGAGATCGTGTGGTTCACGCATGCCAATCAGGTAGTAACCACCGTCATCGGCCGGTCCTAGCACGACATCGTTTTCCTCCAGAGCCAGGCGGGCCTGCGAAACCAGTGCGCAGCTGATATGAGGCGAGTCGGAGCCAATCACGATGGTCCTGGGAACCGCGCGCGCGGTCATAGTATGAAAGACCTGGTGGAGACGACTCGCGAAATCTGCTCCCTGCTGCGGGAAGCATGTGCCGGGAGAAAGATCGGGAACCAGTTGCGCAAGCTCAGATGCAAAGTCGCTTTCTGGCGGAGTATAGGCCCAGTAAAGGTCACAGTTGTTGTCGGGAGAGAAACGGCGCGCGAGGTCGGTGAGAAACGCTCGGTAAAGCTGCAGGGTCGGAATGGGGCCAAGTGAGGCTGCCAGGCGCGTCTTTCCCTCTCCGAGTCGTGGAGTGCGGGCCATAACGACGAGAGCGGTGTCAGACATAAGACCTCCCGAATGCATAGCGAAACGTTGTATGAAGCATCGACCAGGCGGCTCGCACGCTGCCTACAAGAGTGCCGGCAACCTTAGAGCGACCGGCTTTGCGCCGCCGGTAATGCAGGGGAACCTCGACAATGCGATAACGGGCGCGCGCCGCCTTCACGAGCATCTCTACGGGCCAGCCGAAAGTCATCTCGCGCATCTGGAGCTTCTGCAGCGCAGTGCGGCGGATGACACGAAAAGAACCGATATCGTAAAGCGTAGTTCTATACAGTAAATTGAGCAGTCGAGAGACAAGCCAGTTCCCCAGGCGAGCCTGGATGGGTATAGAACCGGCCTCAGCCCTTCTGGTCACGCGCGAGCCCATCACCAGGTCGGCGCAGCCGTCGCAGACTGGCGCGAGCATGGCGGGTAGATCGGCGGGGTCATCGCTTCCATCCCCATCCATAAATACCAGGATATCGGCTCCAAGTGCGCTGGCAGCCTGAAAACCTCGCCAGCAAGCGTGTCCATAGCCGCGTCGCTGCTCATAAACGACGTGGGCACCAAAAGCGCTGGCGACAGCCGCGGTGTCATCTGTGCTCTGGTTGTCAACCACGATAATATGGTCAAGGCCAGATGATGCCAGTTCGGGCAACAATAAGCGCAAGGACTCGGCCTCATTCAGTGCGGGAATGATCAGGGCAGTCGATTCGCTGGAAGAAGAACGCATAATACCTACCTCGCTCCACAAAGTTTTTTCTCTGAGTAAGTTACACGTCCAGAAAAAGAACTTTTTACTAGGCCTTTGTAGGTGTTCTTACTGACTCAAGGCTGATGTCTGACTGCCTGCTCTATATGTTACAATGCAGGGCGTGACAGAACGGGCCAGCACGCCAGGGATGGCCCCGGGCTTTCCTGGAGCATGCCTCATTTTTACAAAGCTGAGCTATAGATTGGAGACGCGAGGAAGCATTTATGAAGATCGTTGCAGGTGTTTTCGGTATTTTGTGCATACTTACGGTTGCCTTCGACGCTTTCGAGACGATCATTCTGCCGCGCCGCGTCGTGCGCAGGGTTCGGCTGGCAAAGATCTTCTACCGAGTCAGTTGGGCTGCCTGGTCTATGCCTGGCCGTAAATTGCACCCCGGCCCCAGGCGCGAGTATTATTTGAGCTATTATGGTCCGCTCTCGCTCATTCTCCTGCTTGTCTTATGGGCCAGCATCTTTATTCTCGGTTTCGGCCTGATTCAATGGGGTTTCAGCCTGCCTATGCGTTCGCCAAATGGTAGTCTTGGCTTGGGGAGCTATTTCTATATGAGCGGCACGACATTTGTCACTCTCGGCCTCGGCGATATTACTCCCCTGGGACCCTGGGGACGTTTGCTAACGGTGCTGGAGGGTGGAACGGGTCTGGGCTTTCTGGCCCTGATCATTGGCTATGTGCCGGTCATTTATCAGTCCTTCTCTCGCCGCGAAGTCAATATTTCTCTGCTTGATGCTCGCTCCGGCTCGCCGCCCAGCGGCCCGGAATTGCTGATTCGCCATTATAATGGCCAGAATCCTGAAGAGCTTATTCAGTTCCTGCGCGAGTGGGAGCGCTGGTGCGCGGAGCTTCTCGAAAGCCATCTCTCCTACCCCGTTCTGGCCTATTATCGCTCACAGCACGACAATCAGTCCTGGCTAACCGCGCTGACCGCGCTGCTCGACACCTGCGCCCTTCTTCTCCTGGGAATCGAAGGCGTGCCGGCCAAACCCGCCAAGTTTATCTTTGCCCTGGCTCGCCATACCGCAGTCGATCTCACTCAGAGCTTTGGCATCCAGCCTGTGAAAGCAAAGCGGCGCTATACGCCAGACGATTTCTCGCACCTGTGTACCGAGTTCGCCGCGCACGGTATTATCTTACCTTCTGGAGAAGAGGCGTTCAAGAAGCTTAGAGATGTGCGGGCCATGTATGAGCCATTTGTTGAGGCTCTGGCCGATTATCTGATTGTGCAGTTGCCAGAATTAGGTATCATTCCTGATCGTGTGGATGCCTGGCAGACCAGTGCTTGGGATCACTTCCTGGCTTCGTCCCCGCGCACCCTTGATCGCGCCATGCGGCGCGGCTAAAAAATCTCTACCGCGCCCAACGCGAGCAGAGAGGCCCTTTGTGAGTCTGTCAATCCTTTCGCACCGGCAAGATTCATCTGCTCGTAGAGCCTTTCGGCGCGCAGCGTTTTCAGGCATGTGCCGCTCTGTATATTCCAGAGCTTAATATTCCCATCGTCTCCGGCGCTGGCAAGGGTGTTATCCGCCAGACTGAATGAGACCGAGTAGACGTAGCCGGTGTGCCCGCGAAGAACCGTCAGGCATTGGCCTGTCGCGGTGTCCCATACTCTGACCGTCTGATCATGGCTGCCGCTGGCCAGCACGCTCCCGTCCGCGCTAAAAGCCACCGATCTCACCCAGCTTGTGTGCTCCTGTAATGTAATGAGGCATGCTCCGCTTTCGATATCCCAGATGCGGATGGTCTGGTCATCGCCGCTGCTGACCAGCTTTGTACCAGAAGGATGAAAGAGCACTGACCACACCCTGTGTGTATGCCCTGCCAGCGTTTTTATGCATGTTCCGCTCTCGACATCCCAGAACTGGATCACCCCGGCATCGTTGCCGCTGGCCAGTGTCTTGCCATCGGGGCTAAAAGCCACTGACCAGACCAGGCTGCGCGCATCTATCTTTTTGAGGCCCAGGCCGCTCTCCACGTCCCAGAGCCTGATTGTCCCGTCGTGGCTGCCGCTGACCAGCGTTTTGCCATCTGGCCGAAAATCTATCGATCTCACGAGATGGCTATGCCCTCTTAAAATCTTGCGAACCTGGCCGCTATGTGTGTCCCAGAGCCTGATTGTTTCGTCTTCGCTCCCACTGGCGAAACTCGCTCCGTCAGGGCTGAAGGTCACACAGCGCACGCGATTTTCGTGCTCGCGCAGGCTCTTGAGGCACTGACCTTTGCTGACATCCCATAGGCGAACAACTTGATCCTCGCTGCCGCTGACTAGCTTCCGGCCATCGGGGCTGAAAGCTACCTCTTTGATCAGGTTTGTCTGTCCCCGAAGTGTCCTGGTACACTGTCCCGAATGTACGTCCCAAAAGCGCATGGTATCATCCTCGCAGGCACTCACAAGAATCGTGCTGGCCGGGAGGAAGACAAGCGACCAGATACGGTTGGTGTGCCCTTGCAGCGCCTTGAGACATTGCCCTGTGCTGCCATCCCACAGGCGGATAAAGTGGTCGTCGCCGGCGCTAGCTAGCAGCGTGCCATCGCTGGTCCAGGCGATGGTTCTGACCCGTTCGGTATGTCCCTGCAATACGCGTGAGCACTCTCCCGTATGCATATCCCAGAAACGCGCCGTCTTATCTTCTCCTCCGCTGGCCAGCATTTCTCCGCCAGGGCTAAAGGCCAGGGTGCGCACCCAGCTGGTATGCCCATGGAGCACCTTGAGACACTCACCTGTGTTGCTGTTCCACAGGCGAATCGTGCAGTCTTCGCTGCCGCTGGCGATGATCTTGCCGCCGGGACTGAAGGCCACCGCGCGCACTTTACCGGTATGCCCGCACAGTACCTTGAGGCATTCTCCTGTGTCGGTGTCCCAGAGCCGCACAGTTTGATCCAAGCTCGCGCTGGCCACGGTGTGCCCATCGGAACTGAAGGCAGTAGATAAGATCCAATCGGTGTGCCCCTGCAAGCTCTTGAGACAGCGTCCTGTGGCGCTTTCCCACACGCGCAGCGTATGGTCTTCGCTGCCACTGACGAAGAGTTTACTGTCCGGGCTAAAGGCCACCGTGCGTATCTCGTCTCCGTGACCCGTACACCGGAAGAGAGTCGTGGCGCTCTCCGCTCGCCAGATGCGCACTTCATCGGTGGTGGTTCCACCAGCTAGCAGCGTGCCGTCAGGGCTGACCGCCAGGCAAAGAATGTTGCTGAATGTATCAGTAAAACGGCAGCTTGCCAGATCTGCTGAGGCAAAATTGACCTCTGGCAAAGAGACGCCCTGTAAATCCGCCTGTCGGACGGTCAGGTGAGAGAAGTCCAGGCCACGCAGGTCAGCGCGCGCGTGAATCAACAAATTGAGGATGTTCCCCGCTGCGTAAGAATGGTGCAGGGTACTATCTGTGTGTAGCATGGAGAGCATACGCTTGAGCTTTTGTTCGCTCCTGGCCTTGCCGAAGCTCGCGTGCAACTTTTGAATGATCGGCTCAAGGATGAAGTGTACCTGGCTCTCCCGGAGATAGTCGGCGGCGCTGGCCTTCATAAGCGTATGGCTGGCCAGCAGGGCAAATGTTTCGCCGGCGATCTCCTCGCTTATCCTCTCTACGAACTGCTCGGTGATATATTCCATCACCACAGGTTGCAGCATAAAATGTCCCTCGCGGCCTTCTTCAATGAGCGAGCGTCTGCGCAGCGCGTCCAGCGCTTCAACGAGCACCTTGCGGTTGAGCGAGATCTGTGTATCCTCTTGCAGGGTAGCGAGTGGGACGCTTTCATGCTCGATGGCCAGCCAGTAGATACTATTCCGTTCGGCCGCTGAGAGACGCTGAAACTGCTGCTCAAGCAAGTCAGAGATCTCGCCGAATACGCTGCTTTCCTCCTTCAAAAACGCGGAAATATCTCCGCCAAATACCTCTCGAATAGGCTCTGAGACAAGCTTGAGGGCGAGCGGGTTGCCCCGGTAGCGCTCGACAAGCTCGGCCTGTGCCTCGTCGCTTCCAGAAAGCTCTTCATCTCGCAAAAGCGCCTGCCCGCCAGCTTGCTCGATTCCTGTGAGCCGCAGAGATCGCACCGGAGAATGGGTGCCCTCTAATCGAGCGATCTCGCGTGGCTTCTCGCGACTGGTCAACATCAAGCAGCTATCGTGCTCAGCCTCGCCGATGCGCTGGAACAGCCTTCCATATCCTTTGTCGGACTCAATGTAGATTCCGGCGTGCTGGCCCGGCAAGAGGACCGATTCGACGTTATCCAGGATCAGCAGGCAGCGATGCTGGCGCAGGTACGTAATCAACAAGGAGATCTGCTCGTCCAGTTTGTCAGGCAGGGCTACTGGCCGCTGTGCGTAGAGATTCTGGAGACAATTTTCGAGGACGCTTTCTACCGTCGGGGCGTGATACAGCGATCTCCAGTAGATGTACTCAAAGGGGTGCTCCTTCTGTAGTTGTCTGGCGGCTACTATAGCCAGGGTGGTTTTGCCGATGCCGCCCATGCCCAGCAACGCCACGAGCCGGCAGCGTTCGTCAGTGATCCAGCGTTTGATCTGGTCGAGTTCTTGTGTGTACCCATAAAAATACGTGGCGTCCGGCGCATCTCCCCAGTTTTCTTGCTGCATTATCGGCTGAGCTACTTCGGGCATGTCCTTTTCCTCTGCTAATCCCAACTCTTCCACGCTTTTGCCATAAAGCTCCGAAAGCTTTTGGCGATAGAACGGACTGGGCGTCACCTTTCCACTCTCCCAACGGCCAACGCTTTTGTCGCTCCCTTTGATCTTTTTGGCCACGTCCTGTTGCGACCAGCCACGCTTTGTGCGCTCTTCTTTCAGGATTTCATGCCAGGGAGCCAAACGGGTAGGGATGTGTCTCATGATTGTCCTGTATCTGTCCCCTTCTGCGGTTCCTTTGTCCCCCGCTTTTCGAGTATGCTCAGTTGCAGATGGCGTATACCTGGTAGAAAGGAATGAATGAATAATGTTTACAACTCTAGAAAACCTGCAAACAGACTCGCTAGATCTCACCAGCGAGTCCACCTGGATCGATCTCATTCCAGCGCTTGGCTCGACTGCTCGCTCTCTCGCCTACTCCTACGCCTACCAGGTTTCCTCCTGGCAGGGTCAGGAGGAGGATCTGGCTCAGGATATTGTTCAAGAAACCGCCCGGCGCATGATTGAGCGCGCCAGGAAGGCAGAACGCGGTGAGGCTGAGCCGGTTCACTCGCGCAAAATGATCACCACAACTGCGCAAAACTACTGTAAGGATTTGCGCCGCCGCGATCAACGCCTGCTTCGCTCATCCGCAGGCAGTTCCGACCTGGGCAACGCGATCTCTAGCGGTTCTCAACCTCGTTTCTTTGATGCGATTTGCGAGTATATCGATCAAGAGCAACTACTGGCGCAAGTTGCGCGGGAGATCGTTAATTTCCCGGAGAAGCAACGCATGGCGTTACTGATCGACCTGGCAAACCGTATGAGCTTCGATAACCAGCCCACCGCGCTCCAGAAAGCGTTTCGTGAAGCCGGCATCGAGCTGGAACAATATAGATGCCCGCTTCCCGATGACAGGCGGGAGCGCAATCAACATATGTCGCTGCTCAACTACGCGCTCAGGCGTGTTGCCCAGCTCCCGTGTGTACAAGAATATATCACAGGAGTAAAGCGGGAGTCCTCCGCGCGCAAAGCACCTCATCGCGTCTCGCGAAAAAGTGCATAGTCTATTCACTTTCCAGTTCCAGACTCTCTGCCAGTAAGCTGGCAGAGAGCAGCGCATGCTCGCGCTGGACAGCGGCGAGTGAGAAAAACTGCAATGTGTTCAACGCCGTATAAAACAGAGCGATATAATATTCGCTGATGTCGTCTTGTGCATCATCCTGCTGATTCTGCGCGATCAGGCGATAGGCCAGGCGGCGCAGATGCACGACGGTCGCATACGCTTTCGTGATTTCCTGATTCTCTGTCTGGAGAGTATCGGCCAACTGCTCGACTTGGCTGAAGCGCCGGATATCACTCAGAAGCGCATCTTCCAGGTAATAGCGCTCTTCAAGAGAGGCGCTACCCTCAGACAGCAGTTGAAAGCGGATGGCCGAATCCAGCATGGCAATATCGCGCAAGATATGGCTGAGGCCGGTTCCCTGGAAATCGATGAGCCAGACGTGTCCTGTGCTGTCTACCAGCAGGTTATGGGGATTGAAGTCACCATGAGTTGTGCAGGTATAGGTAGTACGAGCGAGAGAGGTTTCTGCCATGACCAGCAGGGGATTGGTAAACTTGCGCTGGCTGCTCAAGGCGGTGAAGGTGAGCTTTTGTCTCCCGCGCACCGACTTGAACTGCTTCAACCGTATCTGGTCAAGTTCGGTTGGGGTATAGCCAATCAGCCGCTGGTAATCTGCCTTCAAATCGAGCAATTGGCGTCGGCGGTTCGCATACCATGTGCCGCAGGTTTCGCGGAACAGCAGGTTCAGCGCCTCTGCAATCTGGGGAATACTGGCGGTGCGATAGAAATCAACAAAATCTTTCAATTCCTGGCTGCCAGTGCCAAGAAATGTATAGATAATGCCGCCAAGATGAGTGGTACGTCGTGTATCGCGAATCACCGTGCTACGCCCGCCCCCAATAAATGGCTCGACATACTCTTTAAAGTGAAGGCGCTCCTCCTCAATTTTCTGAGCGTCTCCAAATTTGACGATCACTTCGTGCCCAATGCCTCGATTGTTGTAGAATGGCTGCACGCGCAGCACCCCTGCGCCGCTCTTGCCCGCAGTTAAGGGTCTGACCAGAATGCCCTTTGTCTCATGAAACAGGCGGCAAAGAAGGTCCTCCAGTTCCTCTGCAATCAGATCTTGCAGGGGATCGCCCTGCCTGATGCGCGCACCTTTCATGTCCAGATTGAGAATGGCTTGCTTTGAACTACTGCCTGTTGGAGAGAGAATCTCCAGATCCAAATTGATTCTGACATCCCTTGTAAAGACCTGTTCAATACTCTTCAAGAAGGCTTCCTGAGAAAAGTCATCTTTCGAAAGGAAATCGGCTACCCGGTGGTTTGTAAAGGCGTCGCGCATCTGTTTGAGCGTGCCAAAGGCGGAAAGCATGATGACTTTGGTAGCTTCGCTCAGACCGCTTTTCTCCAGTTCGGCCAGCAATGCCAGGCCATCAATGTTGCTTTGATCGGTATCCTTCATGCGAATATCAGCGACCAGGACATGATAGAAACTTGCTTGTAAGCGGTCCAGCGCATCAGCAATGGTCGAGACAGAATCCGCGTAATAGCCGCCGCGCCGCAGCGTTTCGACCAGTTCGTCGCACCAGACCGATAAATTATCAACAATCAATATCCGGCCCTGTTTACTCATCCTTTATCCTTTCAGCCCCAGGCGTTCAGCCAGGATGCTCGCGCTGAGCAGAGCATGTTCGCGCTGGCCCAAAGGCAAACTAGAGAACCGCAGCATATTTATGGCATTATAGAACAGGGCGATATAATACTCGCTTATATCGGCGTCAGGGTTCTGACCAACCATCTGGCTCGCCAGCATACGTAGATGCACAACGGTCGCATAGGCTCTGGCCAGCGCCTGGTTGGTCGTCGTCAGGGGAGCGAGCAGCTCTTCCACCTGGCTGAAATGTTCAATGCTACAAAGCCTTTCCTCCATGCACAGCCGCTCTTCCAGGGTTGCCTCCTCAGAGGTGAGCAGGACGAAACGGATTTCAGCGTCCAGTTGCGCAACGTCGCGCAGTTTGTGCCCTCGCCCGGTGCGCAGAAAATCGATCAACCAGGTATGTCCTGTCTGATCCACCAAGAGATTGTGATGATTAAAGTCGCCGTGAGTAATACAGGTATATGTTGAGCGCACCAGAGGCGGGCCATCGATGACTGAGAGCGGATTTTTAAAGCCACGCTCACCGCCGAGATCTTTAAAATAGAGTTTTTGTGTGCCCTGTACCCTGCGCTGGAGTTCGGAGACCGGTTGTTTGAGTTTCTCTGGAGTGAAGCCAAGCAATTGTTGATACTCTGCGGTCAAATTACGTGGTTGCAGTTGGCTGGCGTTGGCGTACCAGGCGCCGCAGGTATCCCAGAACAGCCGATCCAGGGCTTCCTCGATGGCCTGGGTCTCACTGCGCCGGTAGAAGCTGCCAAAATCTTCCAGATGCTCGCTATCGGCACCCAGGAGCGAATAAAGGATACCACCGAGATAGGGAGTGCGCCGCGTGCCAAGAATCGTGCTGTTGCGTCCGCCGCCGATGAATGGCTGGACGTATTGCTTGAAGTTGGCATATTCCTTCTCGATCACGCGGAAGTCACCAAACTTGAGGACCACTGCCCGCCCACCCCCGCTGGCATAGAACGGCTGCGCCCAGAGTACTCCTGTCACGCTCTGCCCTTCGGTCATAGGACGCACCAGGACACTTTCGGCCTGATGGAACAGGCGGCAGAGCAAATCCTCCAGTTCGAGTCCCAACCTCTTTTTCAGGACCGGATTGCGCTTGACGCGTATTCCATCTATTTCCAGGTGTGCCACGGCCTGTTCAGGACCGTTTACCTGCTGCCAGTGAATCTCTAGAGAGAGATTGATAGGAGCTTGTTCTGAGAAAGCCTGCTGGACGCTTTCCAGAAATGCCCGCTTGGTGAATTCATCTTTAGAGAGGAAATCCGCCACTCTATAATCCTTGAAAGCCAGGCGCATACGTTCCGGAGTGCCGTAAGCCGAGAGGATAATGACCTGCGTAGCCGCAATCAGGCCGCGCCTATCAAGCTCGCCGAGCAGCTCGATGCCCTCCTCGTTAGCAGGCTCGGTATCGATCAGGCGGATATCAAGCACCAGCACGTGATAAAAGGTCTCCTCCAGGCGCTGGAATACTTCCGCAACAGTAGAGGCGGAGTTCGCGTAAAAGCCTTCGCGCTGCAGCGTCTCAATCAGCAGCTCTCGCCACTTTTCCAGGTCATCCACAACAAGGACGCGTCGTTGCCTGCTCATACTCTATCTCTCCTCGCTTTCTACAGCCAGATCCAAAATTCTTGAGACGGGTTGGCATCCGCATGTTTTCATAACACGCCCTCCCGGTCAGCTCGCGGCAAAAGGAGGGTGAACGTTGTTCCCTGGCCTGGCGTGCTTTCCACTTTCAGGTCCCCGCGATGTTTCAACGCGTTATGGCGAGCGCTCCACAGGCCAAAGCCGGTTCCCCCTTTCTCTTTTTTCTTCGAGAAGAACAGCTCGAAGATTTTGGGAAGATCCTCCGGCGCAATTCCTGTACCCGTATCGCTTACCTGGAAGGCGACATATCGTCCTTCATTATACGCGCGCAAGGTGATGGTACCGCCATCGGGCAGAGCCTGAACGGCGTTGGTGATCAGGTTACGCAGAATATCGGCAACGAGATTGCGAAAAACCTGCACGTGGGCTACATCGTCATCGATTTCCAGGTAGATTGAGATGGCTGGCTGCGAGATTGGGATGGCCGCCGCTTCCTCAAGTAAGAGCTTGGGAGAGAGGAGGACCGGTTCTTCGCTGGTGCCTTCTTTCAATTTAGCAAAGCGCTGCTTGAGATCTCCGCTGTAGGATAGGAGAGGCTTGACGGTCTGGCGGATATTTTCCAGCTTTTTAGTGATGTATGGGTTGTCCAAGCCCAACTGCTCCAGTTCTGATTCGATATCAGAGACATAGGGGGCAACCAGACCCAGATCGTTGCCGAGCCGATGTGTGACCTCGAAGACATACTGGCCGAACAAACTCATTTGCTCCGATTCCAGCGCTCGTTGCTCTACTTCTTTGCGCGCCTGCACGGTTTCCAGCCGGTGAATGGTGCTGGCCAGTTGTTGTGCTAATCCCTCAAAGAAACGGATATCGGCATTCTGAAAGTGCCCAACCTCCTGATGATTCAGGCCGAGGTTGCCGTAATATTGATTTTCAAACAGAATCGGCGTGACTAGCAGCGAACGGGTCGTTAGATTTGATGGCTGTGGCAGAGCCGCGCCTGGGGGCGGATTTTCAACATCGTCGATTACGATAGTGCGTAACTCGCGTGCCACCTGTCCGTTCGTGCCCACGTCCATTTTAGTTCGGCGAGAAAGCGCCTCGTATGCCGGTTCTGAAGCGCGCACCAGTTCGAGTTCCTGTGCATCCTTGTCGAAACGGCGTAACAGCACCAGGCTCTTGCTTTGCTCTTCTGCAATCCTCAAAACGATATCGTAGGCCAGTTCCAGATGCGCGACATCGGTAATTTTGCCCAGTTCTCGCCCGGCTTGATAGAGCAATTCAAAGCGCTGAGCATCCCGCTGGGCCTCTTTGTAGCGCTCGGCATTTTGTTGTGCAACTACAGCCAGGTCTGCCAATCCTTGCAACAGACGCTCATCAGCCTCTTTAAAGTGATGTGGCTCTGTGCTTTCTACATTAAGCACGCCACGCAGTTCATCGCCTGCCAGCATAGGCACGGCCAGTTCCGAGCGGGTTTTGTGGGAGAGTTGAATGTACGAATCGCCCCACCTGACCTGCGTCACATCCGGGATATTGAGCAGGCTTCTGCGCGCTGCTGCCTGGCCCACGACGCCCATGCCCACTTCCTGGCGCAGTTCTTTTCTTTCGGCGGCTCCGCGCCGGGCAACCATGTGAAGTTCTTGCGCTCTAGGGTCATAGAGGTGCAGCGATCCCAGAGTAGAGCGCGTCAGTTCCAGCGCTTTCTCGAGAATCAGATCAAAGACGTGGGTGGAATCAAGCTGACTGGTAATCTGCTTGCTGATCTCATTGAGCACCTTGCCCTCTTCTACCAGGCGCTTCTCGCGCTTAAACGCTTCGGCATTTTGCAGGACAATTACCGCCAGATCTGCCAGTCCTTGTAACAGGCGCTCGTCTCGCTCGCTATAATGCTGCGGTGACCGGCTTTCGACATTGAGGACGCCACGTAGTTCGTTGCCTACCAGCATGGGCACGGCCAGTTCGGAGAGTGTACCGGGGAAGAAATCAAGATACACATCTTTCCAGGGTGGTTGGGAAAGGTCGGCATTGAGCATCTGCCCGGTTCTGGCGACGTAGCCAACGATGCCTTCCTCTATGCTATGCCTGGTCTCTTTCTTCTCCCCTGTATCCCCGCGCACGGCGGCCATCCAGAGATCATGATGGTCTGCGTCATAGATCATCAAGTTGCCGCGTGTCGAGTTCGTCAGTTCCAGCGCCTTTTCTACGATCAAATCGAAGACGTGGTCGGGATCAAGCTGGCCAGTGATCTCTTTGCTGATCTGATTGAGCACGCGCCCTTCTTCTGCCAGACGCTTCTCACGTTCATACGCCTGGCCATTCTTAACCGCCAGGATAGCCTGGCCTGCGAGCGTCACCAGGAATTCCAGATCCTCCTGGCTGAATGCATTCTCTCTGGTGCTTTCAAAGTTCAGCACGCCAATCGCTTCTTCGCCATCAAGCAGCGGTACGTCCAATTCTGAAGTGGTATCGGCTACAACCTGGACATAGATATCTCGCCAGGGCAGATCCCGATGAACATTCTTTACCAATGCCGGCTTCTTATGCTCCAGTGTCCAGCGAATGATGCCTTTCATCTCTCGTAAGGGAACCTTGTATGACAACAATGCCTCTGCGGAGCGGCCAATCGCGGCCCCGGCCTTCAGCATATGTGTTCCCTGATCGTAAAGCAGAAGGGAGGCATTTTCGGCCGGTATGCGTTCGCACGCCAGCCTGAGAATGGTATGTAAGACGCTGCTGAGATCCAGCGCCTGGCTGAGTTCGCGGTCAATGCGCTGCAGGGCTTCTAGCTCGTGTACCCGGCGCTGGCTCAAAGTTCCGAACACTTGCGAGTTTTTGATGGCAATGGCCGCGTAATGGGCCAGCCCTTCAATCAGACGCTTCTGAATGGCGTCGAAGCGCTGCGTCTGGCGGAAATTCACGAACAGCACTCCCACCGGTACCTCCTCGACGCGTAAAGGGATGATTGCCGCCGAACGAACCTGTTCCCGCTCTTTGAAATTACCCAGGTTTTCCTGATACCCGCCGCGCAGTTCAGCGTAGCTGGCATCGCTATTCTTCGCAAATATCGGCTCTCCGTGAGCGAGCGCCAGTACGGCCATATCGTTTGGTCGCAGGATTGTGGTCTTGGGAAAAGCGGGATCTAGCAGGGTGCCTGCCATATGAGGAGGCAGGATGAAGCGCTGGAGCGCGGCGTAGTAGGGGAAGAGCACCACGATGTCGGCCTGCGTTGCCTCCCGGATCTTTTCAACGACGGCCTGCAAGGTTTGCTCAGCTTCGATTTGCTGGGTGAGAACCTGGCCGGTTTCGTTCAACTGGATCAGATTGCTGTACAGGCGGATATTATGCAGCGCCAGAGAGGTGTAGTTGGCCAGCAGTTGCAGCACAAACAAGTCTTCCTGGCCGTAGGCGTTGGGCCGGGGATGCTGGATAGAGAGGATGCCCAGGGGCATGTCACGCAAGAACAGCGGCGTGATAATTACCGCTTCGGCCTGCTCGGTCCCCTCGCAGCTCCTGCAGATCGACGCCTGGATATCTTCTGGCTCGTGATTCACTTTCTCAATAAATAAAGCTTGCTGTGTCTCGATGACTTGCTGATACGCTCCTTGCAAGGGTAGGCTGAGGGAGCTGGTCCGCTGGTGCTCTCTGATATGCAGATCCAGCGCGTTTGTTTGTCGCTGATAGATGCCCAGCACAAGCTTATGGCTCTCATCGAGCACGTTATCAACATACGTTTGCAGTTCTTGAAAAAGTTCCTCAATCGTTGACAGGTTATGGTTGATCTTTTGTCCAACACGCGCGACCTCTTCAAGATGGCGCTCCAGCCAGACTTCCTGCAAGAGCAAAGCGGCGTGCGTAGCAAAACTGGTGAACCTTTCGCGATCGGTGGCGCTGAAGTTTCCTACCTGCTGATAGTCCAGGTAGACCACTCCCAGCGGCCTTTGCCGATGCCGTGTGCGCAGGGCCAGGCCCGCGAATGAGCGAATGCCCTCTCGGCGTGTAAAGGGATTCTGATACTCTGGCGCTTGCGCCAGGTCCTGGATCAGCAGCATGCCATCTTTCAAGACCTGCTGTGTCACTCCGTGTGGCCTGGGTTTCTCAAACAGCATTTCGCTCCCGGAATGCAAATTTCCTACGGCGGTGCTCAAATCAATAAACTTCCCAGTAATCGGATTGAAAGCCAGAACCGCGCAGGTATCGGCG
>DATGKW010000192.1:0-32393 GCA_035294465.1 Ktedonobacteraceae bacterium
GGCACGTCGGCCAACGAATATATGCTCTACGATAACGAAGGCAACCTGGTGCTGACTCGCACTGTGACGCCCAGCGGGAACACCAGCACGATTGACTTTGGCTTCACAGAAACCGTGCTGACCAGCAGCAGCACTACCACGGCCAAGTACTACTTTGTCGATGGGCAGCGGCTGGCCGTGCAGGTAGGTTCAACCTTCTCCTATCTGATCCCCAACCTGGAGGGCAGTCCTACCGTGGCGCTTTCGAGCACGGGGAGTGTGAGCGCAGTGCAACTGTTCCTGCCGTATGGTGCGTCGGACTTTGCCTGGGGCACGATGCCGACCCCGCATAACTATACCGATCAGTTGCTCGATAGCCAGATGGGCTTGCTCTATTACAACGCGCGCTATTATGATCCGGTCTCTGATCAGTTTCTCTCAGCGGATCATGTGCTGGGTAATTCGAGCGGGATGAATCCTTATGGATACGTGCAAGGAAATCCTGAGACTTACAGCGATCCGACTGGATACGCACCTGCTGGTGGACCCTGGGACCCTGAAGATTGGTATCAGTTCCTGCAGTGGATTATCGAGAATGTACCCAACGGAATCAGCATCGCAAACACGATTCTTATGGCGGCATTGCTTCACTATAATGTACAGGCGTACCTGCAAATGCTCAAGATGCCCAACGATACTATTCCACCCAGTGAGATAGAAAGCTTTATCAATGGAAATCAGAACAAATCGTCTAACGCAGTAAAAGATATCTTCAAGTTTTTTAAACGCAAAAGTGGTGACGATGACAACAATGGTAGCGGCAATAGTAGTGGCAATAGCAGCAACGGCAGCAGCAATCGAGCCTATGATCGGCATAAATTTGATAAGAATCAGGTACCCGCCGGAAAAAATGGCCCCCCACACCGCAATGTCAGAGACTACCGTTCAGGAGTGGTAGTGACCGATATAGATCCCGCAGCTGTCTTGAATGCAATTACTAATGCGGTTGCTAATGCAATTAACGAGTCAGTAGAAGCTATTGCTGCGATGGAAAGGTTCGTAGCTGAGTACGAACGTGTGTGGGCGTTCATACAAGCTGCTGCCGCTGCCGCTGCTGCCCCAGCTACTTCTGGATGGCCAGATGGGCCAGGTGATGATGGATCACCAGGCAACGTCGGAAACCAGTGCGCTTGCGGAGGCCCTGGTGACACCGGTGGCGATGATAATGGTGGTGATGACGAGTGGCCAGATATCTTTGATTAATGCGGGCTGATGAACCAAAGTGTGATTTTCCGCATGAAGCAGGGACATTTGTGCAGAAAGTCACACCAGATACAGCACGGTAGGTATAAAAAGGAACAACAGAAAGAATATTAGAGAAAGGATCTGCTCTACAAGAATATTTTTAGGCAGAAGGAAGTGAAGATGCAAGATCACCGGCAAGCTGGTCAGGAACGATTGCAGCAAGGTATTAACCTGGCGAAAGAACGGAAGTATGAGGAGGCGCTGGCAATTTATGATCAGATTCTAGCAGAGAATAGAAATAACAAGGACGTCTGGTATTACAAAGGGAACAGCCTGCTCGCCTTGGGCCAGTATAAAGAGGCTTTAACGGCCTTTGATCAGGCATTATACCTTGATCCTCATGATGCACGGTTTTATGGAAACAAAGGATTTGCGTTAAGCGAGCTGGGCCGGCATGAGGAGGCTCTTACTGTCCTTGATCAGGCGTTGCGCCTTGATCCTAACGATGTTTTATCTCTTGGGAACAAAGGTACGGTG
This sequence comes from Ktedonobacteraceae bacterium, assembly GCA_035294465.1. GTDB lineage: Bacteria > Chloroflexota > Ktedonobacteria > Ktedonobacterales > Ktedonobacteraceae > Paraktedonobacter. The sequence goes on from DATGKW010000192.1 coordinate 1,762, forward strand.
CTTGATGATCTGTGTCGCTATGAAGAGGCACTGGCTACGTATCATCAGGTATTGCAAGTAGATCCCAGTGATGCGCTGACCTATTATAACAAGGGGAATACTTTGATTCATTTAAAGCGCTATGAAGAGGCACTGGCCGCTTTTGATCAGGCAATCCAACTTGATTCTCATAATCCTCTGTTTTATGGGAACAAAGGCTATGTATTAAATGAGCTTGGACGGTATGAAGAGGCTTTTATTGCATATAACGAGTCATTACGTCTGGAATCCGATTACCAGGTAGCGCTGGCTGGGAGGGGGATAGTTTTAGATGAGCTAGGTCGATATGAAGAAGCGCTGGCCGCGTACAATCAGGCATTGCAGGTCCATCCTAATGACGCGCTGACTCATTATAACAAAGGAAATACCTTGCTTCATCTGAGGCGCTATGAGGAGGCTCTAGCAGTGTATATCCGGGCGATCCAGCTCAATCCTCATGATGCGCGGTTTCATGGGAATAAGGGAGTTGCACTAGCCAAATTGGATCGCGATGAAGAAGCGCTGGCCGCATATAACGAGGCATTACGCCTGCAACCTGATTACCTACCGGCTCTTGTCTGCAAAGGAACAGCATTAGATGATCTGGGCCGCTATGAGGAAGCGCTGGCGGTGTATCAGCAAGCATTGCAACTGGACCCTAATGACGCGATAGCCCATTATAACAAAGGGAATACCCTATTAAATCTGAACCGGTATGAGCAGGCTCTAGCCGCCTATGACTGTGCCTTCACATTAGATCCTAAAAATGTTGATGCAGCCATTGGGAAAGGAGATGCGCTAAGTAATCTTGGGCGTTACGAAGAAGCGATCAACGCCTATGATGAGGCGCTGCATCTCGACCCACAGAATAAGGAAGCATTCGAGAGGAAAGGGGAGGCCCTCCTGGCGCTCTATCCACACCTTCCGCCCCGAAAAATGGATGCGGATGAGAGCGAAAATCCCTGAGAGGCAACGTACCGAGAGAAGATGATCATGAATTGGCCGGCAATACTAGGTGCTCATGTGCTCCTGTTGCTTTTGATAGGCTATACTCCTACTCATGTTATTCTTCTCCGTTTTAGATTAGTACGGCATGAAGCTCGGCATGGAGGATCGATTTCTCGTGTTTACCTACGGTATATGCGAGATATGTGGTTGGCTGTGCTCTTGCTTGTTCTTCTTGGCTTGGGCCTGGGCTGGTCTCCTCAGACTCCTGGCCTGCATGCACCAGCAAACATCTTTCTTGCCGTGTGCTTGGTCATCATCCTGGCTGTTGTCCTTAGCGCTTCCTCTCTCAGCCTCCGGCGGGCTTTATGTAATCCGAAGAAACGAGATTTCCTGATCAAACGCCTTGATCAGGCGCTTCCATCTACGAAGCAAGAGCGCTTTCTCTATGTTCCAGCATCTTTGACTGCTGGTATATGCGAAGAGCATCTCTTTCGAGGGTTCATACCTACCTATCTAACTCATTTTTTCCCAGTATCCCTTTTCTATTGGCCATCATTATTTCAGCTCCCATTTTCGGTCTTGGCCATGCTCGCCAGCAAGTGGGAGGGATGGTAGTGAATACGATTATGAGCTTGCTCTATGGTTTGTTCTATTATTTGACAGGCAGCCTTTTTCCTGCAATGATCGCTCATAATCGATCCCGCAAGTGCAAGAGATACTCCTAGGCAGGAGAGAAAAGATCCCTCGTCACTCCTTTCCTAGCCAGGCACCTCCACCTGTGGTGATCCCAACCATTCCCACGCGGTGACCAATCTCAGCGACCTGCCCAACCAGTACGCGAGCTATGACGCCATGGGCAATATGACCTGTCGCAACACCGACACGACCAGCGGGCATACCTGTGCGGGTTCCAGTCCCAGCGGTGCAACCATGACCTATGACGCCCAGGGCCGGCTTTCCGCCTGGACAGCGCCCTCGGGTACGTCAGTTAATGAGTATTTGCTCTACGACAACGAGGGCAACCTGGTGCTCACCAGCACCTCGACGAGCGGTGACTCAACCGACACCTTCACTTTCGATAGTTACACCAAGCCCCCCAGATCGGGTGCGCTTGGGAGTCCTGTCACGACCTCCTCCTAGCGTGTCAACGAGCAGCGCCTGGCCGAGAAGGTCCGGCGTAGCCAGGTCGAGAATACTCCCGTCGACTACCTGGTGAATGACCTGCTAAGCACTGTGGTCATGGCTCTCGGCAGTTCAGGCACAGCGGTCGCAGTGGAACTCTACGAGCCGTATGGATCACTGAACTATCCTGGGGAACGATGCCCACGGACCACAACTATACCGATCAGTTGCTCGATAGTGAGATGGGGCTGCTGTACTGTGGGGCGCTGGTATGATCCACTGGCGGACCAGTTCACGAGCGCGGATAGCGTGCAGGGCGATCCCTGTGGGATGAATCCCTATGGCTATGTTGGGGGCAATCCGGAGACGTTTGTCGATCCAACTGGGCAGAGGATTGCCGACATTTGCGATGAAGACCCGGAGGATTGTGATACTAACGCGAACAGCCGTGAGAATCAGGGCACGATTGGTCCCTATCGTGGCCCAAGTAATGGGCTTCCCCCTGACGAGGGAAGCATTCCTGCTGGTGCTGTGGTGGAAATTCCTCTAACGATAGACGTCACTATTGGAGATACCCAGTACCTCTATACTCCTGATGATGGGAATATTATCGTTCAAGGTCCCGATGGGGAGCCGCAGTATTTAACTCCCGCAGACGGCGAAGCGTACTATCGAGCGCTCAACGATATCACCGAGGGGATAAATGCTGAAGCCAATGCTGGCGATCAAGCGACGACGCCACAACAAGCTCTGGCTGAGGGTGATACGGGAGGCGGATCGACAACGATTACGGCGGTCACGTCCGATGATACCACGTCGGCGCCAGCGGATACAACAGCATCGAGCACGACGACGTCCAGTGCAACAACGTCGACGAACACTGCTAAGCTGTCTAGCATCAACGGCATTTTTAATGATCCATCGTCAGTGCAAAACATGACTCCTCAGGAGGTTTCACAGTTAGCACAAAATGATGATAGTTGGGAGGAAGGTCAGTTAGGAAGAGGAGCTCACGCAGGCCAGGGGTATACATTGAGGGAGCGAAATGCGAGTGGCAATTTGACTGGCCGCTACCTTCAATGGCATCCTGGAGGTGGCCAGCATGGCCCACTTCCTTACTGGAAAGTAAGTTCTCCACAAACAGGGATACAAAAGTTCTTTCAAATAATTGAAGGTCTTCTCGGAGAGTAAGTCAGATCCGAGTTGATCTCGCTAGCTATTCAGAGAATTTGTCAGCAAGGTCAACCGAAGAGCAGGGTTATGAAGATAGGTGCTTCTGCTCTCTCTAGTTGGCCCGCTCATTTAACGGAGTCCACTGATTTAGCTGGCATGTGAAACACAGTACAACCTGAACGGAGAGGGGACATATTATGCAGCGAAAAGAAGCAGATGCTCTTATTAAGATGAGTGCTGATGAGTGGATGAGCACGAGTGATTGGGTTGCCGCACAACTCCGTCTCTCTTTGCAACTTCTCGCTATGGATGCTCAGGATCAGATCGATCATTTTCTTCCAGGCTCTGATATCATTTCTGAATTGATTACCGATTACAAGCATTTTGCCGAAAGTATCTTCACCTATTGGGATCTCACTGATAATCAGATCGATCGGCTTCAAGCTCTCCAGGATTTCTTTCGTATGCTAGATAACGAGAATACGAACGATTTGTGGACTTTAGAAGCCCTTATCTCCGATTACCGATGGAACGAGGTACGCCGCTTAGCAAAGCAAGCACTTCTCTCCTTTCAGTGGGCTCTTGAAACACCACCGCCTGAATAAAATATAACTGTGTAAAAAGAGTTAAATAACACGCTTCTAAGCGGCAAAGCTTATTCCAGAATTGATACAAGCTTTGGCAAATTCCTATGCTAATGACGGAGAAAAAGATCTGTGACTGATAGAGAGCGTATTTTAAAACTTCTATATGCAGCGCTTTTGGATATTCGTGTTGCCGCTTACTCACAAAACAGCCGCACCTGTTTCGTGCTCGCAGATATCTTTCATAACGTTCCCCTCCAACTGAATCGGGCCGATCAAGGGGAAAAAAGCTATGCTGAGATAGTCACATAGATAGAAAAGAAATGCGAGGAAAGGCGGTGCAAATCCTGGCTAGATAATGCTAACGCCGATATTAGCAACTTACCCTAACGGAAGTCATGAGTAAAAGGTTTATTGGCAACTATGCAGTTTAGCATGATAGCTCTCAATAGAGATGAGCATTTTGTGTGGCACGAGTTTGCTTCTTTCTTATGATTGAGGCCTGTACGTTTGCTCTGTACCGAGAGCATATCGAACGTTTTGCCGCTATCGAGTGCCGATTTGAGGCAATCTGTATAAAGTCAGACGAGGAAAGCCAGTAGAGCGGCCTAACGCCTCAAAATCAAACGCAAACTGCTCAAGCCCGCGAGGGCGAGGAAGAACCAGCCGGGCAGCAGGAGGTGGGCGCTGGTGAGCAGGAAGAGGCCGCCGGCCAGGGTGATAGCGGCCAGCAGCGCCCAGGAGAAGCCGTTGGTGGTGGAAACGGGCGTGGAGGAGCGGTGGTTGCGGCCACGACGAGAGCGGCCGTTCTGCATCTCCGACGCGAGCCTGACCTCGATCTGGCCGGTTTCGAGCTGGGTAATCAGGTGCTCAATGGCCTTTGGCAGGCGCAGCAGGAGCCGGCCTACCTCCAGGGCTTGCTCAGGCAGTTTGCGCAGCATCTGCTCGATTCCGCCGGTGTCCAGGCCCAGGAACTTGCGGGCATAGGGTGTGGCGACATCGACGAAGTTGAAGGTCGGGGCGAGGCCAGTGGCTACACCGACCAGGGTGCTGATGGCGCGCCCGGTGAAGGCGAATTGCGCCGGAATTTGAAAGGGCTGGCCGTAGAGCAGCCGGCTTACGTCGTTGGCTACGTCGGGAATATCTAGTTCGCGTGCCTCGCCCAGGGTCATTCCGTAATACTGCTCCATCATCAGTGCCAGCCCGCGTTCCAGCGCGATCATGTTCGCGCCTTCGCCGATAAAGCCCAGGCGCGCGAGGGCGGCGACCAGCGCGTGCGAGTCGCGCAGCAGAAAGCTCAGGAACAGATCCTTCATGTCCTTCTTCATGGATTTGCTCAGGCGGCCAACCATGCCGAAATCGACAAATTCGATGATCGGGCCACTTTCGGGCGTGCCGGGCTTGACGAAGATATTGCCCGGATGGGGGTCTGCGTGAAAAAAACCAGCAGTGAAGAACTGATAGAAATAGGCTTCGACCGTGCGGTTGGCTACGGTGAGGCGATCAATACCCGCGGCTTCCAGAGCGGCATAATCGTTCACCTTAATACCATCGACCCATTCGAGCACCAACACGCGGCGAGACGTATACTCGTCATATACACGTGGAATGAAAATGGTTGGATTGTTGGCGAACATCTCTCGGAAGTGCCTGGCATTACTTGCCTCGGTCAGATAGTCGATCTCTTCGTAAACTGTGCGCTTGAATTCGCGGTAGACGCCCATCAGATCGATAAAGCCGCTGGTATCCACAAAGCGGTTGATGACCCAGATGACAAACTTGAGGGTGCTCAAATCCATATTTACCAGTTGCTCGATATTTGGGCGCTGAACCTTTACCGCAACTTCAGTACCGTTTGAGGCAAGTGTCGCCTTGTGAACCTGACCCAGCGAGGCTGCGGCGGTCGCCTTGCGCTCCAACACACTGAAGATCTGATCGACTGGCTTGCCCAGTTCGTCCTCGATGACCGAGACGACATGGCTGAAAGGTTCCGGGGGCACCTCATCTTGCAGCGAAACCAGGACCTCCAGCGCCTGGTCGGGCAGGAGATCAGCGCGCGAGCTCAGAAACTGGCCCAGCTTGATCATCAGCACGCCAAGCTTCAACGCAGTCTGGCGGAAAGCAACCAGCACCTTGACCAGCACCTCGGCATTTGGTTGGATATTGTAGTTGCCCCGCTCATGAGCCCGAATCACGCGGCGGCGCTCCCTATAGATGACCCATAGAGTCCACAGCAACAAACGGGAGACGCGCAGAAAGCGCAGCATTTGCGAAAATCTATTGATACGCGGAACATTCCTGGCCATAGAAATAGAGACCTCTTCATTCAAACATCCGATATATCGTATTTACGTTGCGAGCGTCGGCGAAGTTGTGTGTATTATCCCTGTTAGCATTGTACGGTTTTCCACAGATCTTTACCAGAGCTTTTTCCTTTCCAGTGCATGAACTATCGATCCGACCAGTTCTGGCTAGAACGGAAGGAGCCTCCGATCCTTGTTATGCACCAATTTAGTGATAGAATCATTTTTACTATCAAATATTTCGTATATATGTATCAGGCGCATACACTCAAAGAATTGTTCACTGCCACACCAACAAGGCTGTAGTCGAATACCCAATGGATTAAATCAGGTACTTCCCAGGCGCTATCTTTTGCGCTTGCACAAGAACTATGGTACACTACTCGCGAAGGTGGCAGGGGGAACATGGGCCTTTGTGAGAAAGCACAGAAGAATACGCTCTTGAGGTACTCTATGTCATTTGCTAATGAGCGTCTCGCCGATGAGAAACCCCTGCGGGTAGCGATTGTCGGGTATGGACTGGCGGGAGCAGTTTTCCACGCACCTTTGATCGAAAGCACGCCAGGGATGACCGTAGCCGCGATTGTGACAAGCGATCCTGGGCGGCGCATGCAGGCTCTGCGCGATTTTCCCAGAGTCACGTTATACGCGTCGGTCGAGGAGCTCTGGAGGGACGCAGCTCGTTATGATCTGGTGGTCATTGCCACACCCAATCGCTTGCACGTGCCGCTGGGCGTGGCCGCGCTGAACGCAGGCTTGCCGGTGGTGATCGATAAACCAATGGCACCTTCGGTCGCGGAGGCGCAAGAATTGATCAAGGCCGGTCAAAAGGCTGGCAAATTATTGACAGTCTTCCACAACCGGCGTTGGGATACTGATTTTCGCACGATACGTTCGCTCCTGGACACCGACCTCGACTTGCTGGGTCCAATCACACGTTTTGAATCGCGCTTCGAGCGTTACCGGCCCATTCCGCGCTATGATACCTGGCGTGAACAGAGCGATCCTGAAGATGCAGGTGGCCTTCTCTATGATCTGGGCAGCCATCTCATAGATCAGGCGCTCGTCCTTTTTGGCAAGCCTATGCAAGTATATGCCGAGAGCGAGCGCCGCCGCCCCGGCGTACAGGTGGATGATGATACCTTCGTTTCCCTGCGTTTCAAAGGTGGTGTCTATGCCCATCTGTGGATGAGTTCTGTGTCACGTGTTTCTGGTCCACGAGTACGCATTTCGGGCTTGCGCGGTACTTATGAGAAATGGGGGCTGGACCCTCAGGAGGATGCCCTGCGTAATGGCATGCGTCCGGGGCATCCAGATTGGGGAAAAGAGCCGCGCGAGAAATGGGGGCGTCTTTCCACCGACATCAGTGGCATCAGCATCAACGACAGTCCCATTGAGATGTTGCCGGGGGCCTATGAGCAGTTCTACATTTTCCTGCGTGTTGCTCTGGTCATGGGTGGCCCGCCTCCGGTTGATCCTCTCGAAGCCATTGAAACGCTGCACGTAATCGAAGCAGCGCAGGAAAGCATCCGTAAAGGGCAGGTAATCCGTTTAGAGTAAAAAGTCAGAAAGACACTAAATTAGCCATAATTTCTCTTTTTACCGGGTCATTTGCCCCATTCTTTCTTTCCTGGTCTGTGCTATTCTCTGAAGCGAACAGGCGATCTTCGCTGAAAAACACCTGAGATGCTTCTTTTCTCATCTGGAAAAAAAGGCAGGTTCTGATGAACACTTCCGCTTTGAAGCAGCGGTACCTGGCACGGAGAAACGAAAGAAGCAGTTTGCAGCACCTCGACGCTGTAAACTGCTTCTTTCCCTATTTATGCTTTCTCGCAGCAGAAAACTACCAGCGAGAACGGCGGCCTGTGCTCTGGGCCTGGTAGCAGTCACCACAATAGACTGGCTTATCTCCTCTGGGAAGGAAGGGCACCTGTGCCTGGTTGCCACAGCGGGCGCAGGTTATGCTGTGCATCTGGCGCGGCTCGCGCTCGCGAGATCCGCTGTAGCCACGCCCGCCATTTCGCCCACCGCCGGCCTGCTTGCGAGTTGCCCGACAGGCCGAGCAGCGTGTTGGCGCGTTGGTCAGGCCGCGACTGGCAAAAAACTCTTGCTCGCCCGCAGTAAACGTGAACTCTTGATTACAGTCGCGACAATACAAAACTCGATCCTCAAATGCCATGTATCTTTTCTCTTTTCCAGGGCAAACACATGCCCAACCACTATACTCCGTGTAGCGCGCGGCCTGCAAGAGATTTCCCACTCCGAGTACCAATGCACCATACAACGCTACACATTATAGCATATTCTTTGGGAAAATCACAACTTAAACAGCAATATATTTATATGTATATATAATTTAAGCAGGCTATGTTTTTTCCGTGAGAGAAGATAGCTTTCCCAGGAGGAAGGGGAGCGTTATAGGTGCAGAACTTTCTATTTTTTATGTTCTATAAATCAACTTAGCGACTGTAAAGCTGGACATATGATGAGTATAAATAGTATTATCTTTATCTTATCTCGGCAGTTGAAAAAGGAAAACTCCAGGTAAAAAAACTGCTTTGAGAAACGTTTGCTTATGTAGATCTGGTGATAGCTAGCATTTACTATCACATATCCAAGGAGGACCTCATGTCTATTGGCCAACTATGCACAGGACGCCGGTGGTTCGAGCATCTTGTCGTTCTTGTAACTGTGCTGACTCTGCTGACCGCCTGCAGCGGCGGGAATCAGAGCCAACCTACTCCCACGCCCGCGTCATCAACCTCTGGCTCTTCGCGCATGGTACCTTTCAGCCTGGGTATTCCCACGGCCGCGCTCAACTCGCCTGTGGTTGGAAATCTTTCGCCCAATACTCCCCTGCACGTCGTTGTCACCTTCAAGCCTAATGATGCGTTGATCAACTCAATCGGCGCGAAAAAACTCAAGGGCACCCCCACCATTGATGCATCCACCCTGGCGAACAAGCTGGGGATTACCGATCAGCAATATGCGGAGGTCAAAAAATTCTTTGGTATCAACGGCATAAGCCTGAAATTGAGCAAATTGCATACTACGCTGACGCTCGACGCGCCGGCCAGCACCTTTGCCAACCTGCTTCAGACCACCTTTGTCTATCGTCAATATCAGGGCCGCAGGTTTTACGCGCCGGCCAGAACCATTCTGCTGCCTCAGGCAATCGTTTCTTACATCCTGGCTATTAGCGGTCTGGATAACTATAGCCGGCCACCGCAGCTCCCTTCTCTGTTCAATACCGGCGGGTCGCTGGCACAGGTGGCCAGCAGTAGCTGCTCGCCCTTGCCTACAACGGATAGCTGGGCGCAGATCAGCAGCATCTATGATCTCAGGCCGTTCTATCGCGAGGGCTGGCAAGGTCAGGGCACAACGATCATTCTGCCGGAGATCGATGCTTTCCCAGTCAGCGACTTGCAGCATTACATGTCCTGCGTTGGCTTCCGCGGTACGGTTCACGTTGTTACTCTGAATAATAATCCGCCCACCCAGGTCGAGGGTGAAGCATTGCTTGACCTGGAAATGGTCGCCGGTCTGGCACCGGCCGCCAATATCGTTGTCTACCAGGAAAGCCCCGGCAGCGACGGTAGCCAGGCCTGGAGCGCGCTCTATGACGAGCTTACGCAAATTGAGAACGATTATACCAAGATCAGCGGCCCGACTGAGATCAGTATGAGTATTGGCGCTCCCGAAGATTTACAGACGGTGGGCCTGGTTCACGCTTTCGATACCCAGTTGCGCATCCTCAATGAGGTTGAGAATATCAACACCTTTGTCTCGAGCGGGGACTGCGGCGCCTTTACCAACTACCAGGGCTATCCCAACTATCCTGATACTTCCTTTCCTGCCACCGATCCAAGCGTGATTGCCGTTGGTGGTACTGCTCTCAAGGCGAATGGCCTGGCGCGGGCCTCCGAAGTGGTCTGGCAGGGTAACCCGAAGAAGCCCACCGACTGCGAACATCTCTGGGGTTCCGGTGGTGGTTTGAGCCAGGCCTTCGCGCTGCCGAACTGGCAGGCCGGGCCGGGCGTGCGGAACAAGTACTCCGACGGCAACCGTCAGATTCCTGATGTTGCCGCCGATGCCTGGACCGTCGCCTTCTATGTAAACGGCCGGTGGTCCTGGAACGGAGGCACAAGCGCAGCCGCTCCCATCTGGGCCAGCACCTACGCTCTGATCAACCAGGGGCTCGTGGCGCAGACCCGGACGATGATCACTGGTGGACCCTGGATCTTCTACACGCTGGCCCAGAAGGAATCTGCCAGGCATCCTTTCTACAGCATCACTCGTGGCAATAACCTCTATTATCCCGCTACACCTGGCTGGAACTTCGCCGCCGGCTGGGGAGCGCCCGACGCCGTAGGCATCTATAATGGCGTTGTGACCCTGATACAGAGCAGTCAGGGAAATGGATAGGGAAAGAAAGCCCATCAGGAGATGAGAGAAGGCCGGGTGGCTCTGTCGCCTGGCCTTTTTCTCTTCTAATCAGTGAGAAACAAATTTGAATTTCTTTGCTTTCTGTGCTATACTTTATAAGTCAGTACTGACTATAATCCGTAGCACAGCGATAAAAAAGGATGACAGTATGTTAGAAACGGACCAGAAACAAGGGAGAGATTCACAACATGAGCTTGCACGAGTGCCTCCCTGGGCTCGCGCACTCATGCAGCGTCTCGCGCATCTAGTGCCTGCGGGTGCAAGCGGTGAAAATATTCGCGCGGTGCGCATGATCCATTATATGGATCGTGCTCGTGATCTACTTGCATCCGGCTTGCTGCGCCGCAGAGTACAGCGCCTGAGCGGCGCCCAGTCCTGGCCGATAACCTCCGGGGCCTACGTTGTGGGTAATCCAGACGCGCCTGTGGCAATCTGTACGCTGACCAGCAATGATCTGATGCCGCTGGTTGCTTCCCTGCCAGGTGTGGCGATTGCCGGACGCGTCTACACGCCAAATCTCGGCCTTGAGAAAATTATTCTCAATGTGACAGGCAATCCCGCGATCCGTTTTCTTTTGCTCTGTGGCAAAGAGTCGCCCATTTTCTATCCAGGGCAGGCCCTGCAAGCATTGATGAACGGGGGCGTTACTCAAGAAAAACGTATCCTCACTGCTCAAGGACATCTACCTGTCTTGTCGAATCTCTCTCTGGATCGCATTGAAGCCTTTCGTCGACAAGTGGAACTGATCGATTGTACAGGTGAGACTCGCATTGAAGTTATCAAGGAAGTGCTACAAGCGTTGATCGAGCGTAATCCTGGAATATTCGCTGAAAGGTTGGCAGGTGAGAATGGCAGAGAAACGAAAGCCCTGCACAAACAGCCGGTCTTTGTAGCAATCAGGCCTGGCGGAAAACGCCAGCCGCTGGTCTATGATCCTAAAGGTTTCTTCGTTATTACGCTCGACCGCGACGCAGGGGAGATTCTCCTACGCCATTACCTCTCGGATAATTCACCTGCGCACGAGATGCGGGGGCGATCCGCGGAGGGTATGCTCCTGGGTCTTCTCCGCGAGAATCTAGTCTCTCAGCTCAGCCACGCGGGCTATCTGGGAGGCGAACTGGCTAAAGCGGAGGCAGCTCTGCGCCTCTCTCTCCGCTATGAGCAAGATCAACCGCTGCGCTTGCTTTCATGAAGGAACTTACTTGCTCATCATGACTGCGCGTTCTCTAATCATCCTTACTTATCGGAGATAGTATATCATGCATAAAGTGCTCTTACTGTTAGGGTTGCTATTGAATGGGCCGCTCTATGGCTATCAGTTACATCAGGTGGTGCGCGCTCATGGAGAGCTGTACGCCGATTTAAAGAAAGCGAATCTGTACTACTTGCTCGAACGCCTGGCTAAAGACGGTTATCTGGAGATGGAAGTGGAGGCGGGGACGCGGGGAGCACGCGGCGAGCGATTAATCTATACCATTACCGATGCCGGGCGCGCCCGCTTTCACACGTTACTTCGTGAAACACTGCTGAGCTATGAACCAGTCCATACAGGAATTGAAACGGCAGTTGTGTTTCTCTCGTATCTCTCGCCCGAAGAAGGTATTGCTTTGTTGCAAGAACGTCGTCGCGCAATACAAGAAAAGCGTGTACAGGTGGTGACTGATGTGGGCCAGCCGGAAAAACAGCCCCCTCTGGTCGCGGTTGCCGCAGATCATCTGATCAGTCTGATTGACACAGAATTGGCCTGGATCGACCGCTCGCTGGCATATCTGCAAAAAATCGGCTGGAGCGAGCAGAAGGCATCTTTTTCTTCTTCTGCACCAGCCCAGCACTCGGTAAAGCCCCTCCGCCCCGGTCAACAGGATACATAGGATGCATGTCAAAAAGGGAGTAGTATAAAATCTTACCTGGAATGAGAGGGTTAGAAATGCTTGTCTCTATGATTACTAGCGCAACAGGCTGGTTGATGATGGCTCTGCTGGCGGCAGTCATTGCCTACCCATTCTTGCTGCGCGCGGGATTTCTGGGGCCGGTTCAGCCATTTCTGCAACATATGCGCCTGCACTATTGGTTGGGCTATACTATCGGCTGTGTGCTGCTAGTGCATCTCTGGTTTTCCATGAGTGGAGGATTGGCGCTCGTTGTTAACGCACTGGGGCTCTATCTGGCGACCATCGCCATGTTTCTGGTTGGTGTGCAGATAACGCTCGGACGCCGCTTGAGCGTGCCGGGATTAACGCAGCGGAAACTGGTTCGTCGCTGGCACTTCTGGATTATGCTCGGACTTGTGACCTTTATCCTGGCTCATGTACTGCTCGATAGCGCTCTGTTTCAGGTCTTACTGGCGCGTTGAGCTAGTAGATATGGGCAGCGCTTCGGCGAATTTCCTCTGGACCACAAATGTGGAAGGTTTTCGGCTCTCTCCTATCTTCGCTGCTTACCAACGGGAAATCAGCGGTTTTTCGACACAAAATCAATCACAACTTTAGCCAGTTCTTCCCCTTTGTCCTCCTGCAGGAAGTGGCCGGCTTGCTGGATTGTCGTGTGCGGCTGCCCGGCGGCCCCAGGAATCGCTGTCTGCAAGAAGTGGTCGGCACCTCTGGTGATTGGGTCAGAATCGCTAAACGCGGTGAGAAACGGCTTTTCCCAGCGCCTGAGAACTTCCCAGGCTTGCCGATTCGCTTCGGAAGCCGGATCATCCGGCGTGGTGGGTACAAGCAGCGGGAACTGACGTGCGCCCGCTTTGTACCGCTCATCGGGAAAAGGCGCGTCGTAGGCAGCGATCACAGCGGGTGCAAGCTCACTCACGCAGCCGTTCTTGATAACCCGGCCAATCTCAAGCATGGGTATTTGCTGGGAAGCCTGCTGCCAGCGGAGAAATGCCTGGCCGGGAGGCACGTCTCCCGTGGGAAGAAAGGTATTGGAAGCGACGATACGCGAGAAGCGCTCCTCTTGCTCAGCAGCCAGCCGCAGGCCAATCAGCCCGCCCCAGTTCTGGCACATCAAGGTCATACGCCGTAAGTCGAGCGCTTCGATTACTCCCCGCATCCAATCGACGTGCCGCTGATAGGTATACGCCTCGCGCTCAGCGGGTTTATCGGAGCGGCCAAAGCCCACCAGGTCGGGCGCGATTACGCGATGGCCCGCGGTGGCCAGCAGCGGAATCATCTTGCGATATAAATAGCTCCACGACGGCTCGCCATGCAACAGAAGAACAGGTTCAGCATCCCGCGGCCCCTGCTCAATATAGTGTATACGCAGCCCATCAACCTCGACATAGTGCGGTGCAAAATCATAATCCGGCAAATTGGTGAACCGCTCATCGGGAGTACGCAGAATGTCCATAGGTGTTCTCCTCAAAAATAAGCGCGCCCGGCAGGACTCGAACCCGCGACACCCAACTTAGAAGGTTGGTGTTCTATCCCCTGAACTACGGGCGCACAGATGAAAACAATAGATTCACCCTTGTTTTGCACCCTTATCATACCAATTCCTCTTGCGATCCGTCAAGCATCCAAACAAGCTCTGCTACTCATTAGGCAAGCTGGACGGGCAGGGATCGAGGGGATATACTGCAATAGCTGAAGAGGTTTTCTCAAAACACAGAAAGGAATGGTGCAAAATAATGCGCGAATTGCCCCTACCCTCTATTGAATGCGTTTCTCACGAAGAAGCCATAGCCGCTTTTCCTGATCTAATTCACTTGTTGCAGGATACGGTCGCAAGTGGAGCCTCGGTCGGCTTTCTGCCACCTTTGAGCACAGAGGAAGCGCAGCGCTACTGGCAAACGGTCTTTCAGGAGGTGGCCCAGAAGGTCTGTGTGCTTCTTGTAGCACGGGAGGCTGGTCAGATTGTTGGTTCGGTCCAGCTTGCTCTGGCCCTGAAACCAAATGCGCAGCATCGGGCCGAAGTGCAGAAACTCTTTGTGCTCTCCAGTCAACGCCGGCGAGGGATTGGGCAAGCGCTCATGCACGCAGTGGAACGGGCCGCTCGTGACTGTGGGAGAACGTTGCTTGTGCTCGATACGCGCCAGGGAGATAACGCTGAGCGGCTCTATCGCAGGTTGGGATATTGCGAAGCGGGGGTCATTCCGGCATATGCGCGAAGTGCGAACGGAACGCTTGACAGCACAGTCATCTTTTACAAAATCTTCCAGGAGGGTGAGTCAGGAATTCGTTGATCTTTAGAAACAGGCATTGATCTCAGCAATGGCCTGGGTGCTCTCCTGGCAATAATAAGATGGTAATGTTATTATTTATAATAGGAGAACTATTTCGTGATCAGGAGTTTCCCTCGTTTTGTGTGTGTCAATGGCGATCAAGCCTATTGAAAGGATGCAGATGAATGCTAGTCACTGAACGCACCATCCCTCCAGAAGATCTGACCCCCATAGAAGTTGTTAAACTGGCCAGGAGCTGCGCGCCAGCTATCCGCGAGCGTGCGGTCGAAGCAGAAAAGGCCCGACGCCAACCTGTAGAAACCATCCAGGAGTTGACCAGTTCGGGGCTGACTCGCCTACTCACCCCCAGGCGTTGGGGAGGCTATGAGATGGATTTTGCAACGGCAGTTGAAGCTGTGTATGAAATCAGCAAAGCTGATGCCTCAGCGGGCTGGTGTTACTCGTTTCTGCTCGTCCATAACTGGTTTCTGGCTCACTATCCTGACCAGGCCCAGCATGATGTCTGGGCTGATTCACCTGATGTGCATCTGTCCGACAGCTTTATTCCTGCCGGTAAGGTCACACGCGTAGAAGGCGGATATCGTATCAGTGGCAACTGGCCGTTTGTGAGTGGGATTGACCACAGTAGCTGGGTAATGCTCGCCGGGATGATGCCTGAGCCGGCTACAGGCCCATTCGACTTTGGCCCCCACCTCTTTTTACTCCCGCGCAACGACTTTGCTATAGAAGATACCTGGTTTGTGGCTGGCCTGGAGGCATCTGGCAGTCAGAATGTCGTAGTAGAGGACGCTTTTGTGCCCGCGCACCGTGTGGTGAGCATGCCCGCGCTTATGGAAGGGGTATCGCCAGGGGCTCAGTTGAATACGAACCTGATGTACCGCCAGCCGCTCCTGCTGCACTTCGCCTTTGGCCTCACTGCGCCAATCGTCGGGGCCGTTATGGGCGCATATGAACTTTGGCGCGAGATGACCCGCACAAAGTCTACTCGCCTGACAGGCATACCGCTCACGAATTTTTCACATCAGCAAATCCGTATTGCCGAAACTTCTGCGGAAATCACGACAATGCAACTCCTGTTGGAGCAGAATCTGGAGATAGCGCGTAGAGAAAATCCCACGCTTGAGCAGCGTATACAGAGCAAAAGGAATTTCTCCTACGTTGCGCATCTCGCTGTGCAAGCCATTGAAAGGATCTATATTACCAGTGGCGGCGCTGCCAATTACAAGAATAATCCTCTCCAGCGCTTCTGGCGCGATATCCACGCTATGGCTGCGCACGCCGCCCTGAACTGGGACACCGGAGGCGAAACTTTCGGTCTTTACGAGATTAGTCAGACGCGCAATCCGCGCGACCCATTCATTTAAATAACAGTATTCGGTAAAAACTCGACGCTATCTTGGAGGAGAATAAGGGGGTTGCTTCCATTCCTTATTCTTCTCCTTCTCATTGTACCCAGAAATTGCCCAGAATACATCGTTCAAAAGGACGGTGCGTTCTTTCGTCCTCTCGTGTATGATAGGGGCCGTCGTATGTTCCTCAATTCACAGTTTAGTCTCTGTCGCTGCTAGAGCGTAAGAGGCTGTGCTTCAAGGAGGCAAACTCATGCAAGTTCGACGGTTCAGCCCTGATCTCAAAGTCAAAATCCCTGGCAATCATCCCGGTCTTTACGGAGTGCTGATTCAACTTCCACGTGAGCGGATTCTGCCTGAAAAACAGGAGGAATTTGCTAAGCGTTTTAATGGCCTGCCCCTGCTGCTGGACGCAGCTCTGCAAGTGGAAGTGATGTATTTTGAGCCGCACGCCTCCATGGAGGAACATTCAGCGGATCATCCAATCCTCTTCCTGGTTGTTTATGGTCAGGGCATAGTGCGGATCGGGGGTCCTGCTGGAGAGACGCGCGAGGCCCGGTCCGGCGATGCCATCCTCTGGCCTGCTCATACCGACCACGCGGTCTGGACTGGAGATGAAGAACTCCACGCGATTGTGATCAATGCTTGCCAGGACACTGCTGAACGCAGCTCGTAGGCAATTGTTCCCAGCGCTCCTCTCGTCTATGTGACGGCCTCATACATAGTATTGTAGGGTTTTGTGTTGAAAAATATTCTCATTTTTCAACACAAAACCCTACAATACTTTACGGGAAGCTAAAACTATCCCCTCTGGAAGTATGCCCTGCTCTGCTTCACCCGCCGATGTTGAGGAGCCCGTTTTGCCAGCAAGCTATCGAAGCGACTTACAATATATTTTGCAAACCTGTGCTCCTGCCTGGCCTGAGCTGCCATGCGGCTCTGCTCTATATCACGCTTGAGTTCCGCGTGATGTTCTGCAATAATTTTCTCGTATAGGTACGGATTGAATGACATGACCTTTGCTCCTCTCTGGTATCCGTTCGTTCATTTCTGATAGAGTAAGTATAACCTGATAAGAGGATAGAATCGGTCCTGATAAGAGACGAATTTTCGGTGGAAAGGAACATTGCTTGCTATGTACCATCCCACAACGCGTGTGCTTACTGTGCTTGAGTTGCTACAATCGCACCGGCAGATGAGCGGTCCAAAGCTGGCTGAACGTCTGGAGGTTGATGTGCGCAGCGTGCGACGTTATATTACGATGCTACAAGACCTGGGCATTCCCATCGAGACAGAGCGCGGGCGCTACGGAGCCTATCGCCTGATGCGTGGTTTCAAGTTGCCCCCGCTGATGTTTACTGAGGATGAGGCGCTGGCGCTCACGCTGGGACTGCTGACGGCGAAGCGCCTGGGGATGGCTGTGGCTGCTCCTGCGGTCGAAGGCGCGCTTGCTAAGATCGAACGCGTATTGCCCGAAGCTCTCCGCGCGCGGGTGCAGTCGGTGCAGGAAACACTTGTCCTGGATAGCGTGGCTCCTGAGAGATCGCGTTCAGCGCCGGACAGCGCGGTGGTGCTTACCGTTAGTGCGGCGGTCCAGCAGGAGAAGCGTATATGGATACGCTACCTCTCCGGTCAGGCGCAGGAGACCGAGCGAGCCGTTGATCCCTATGGTCTGATCTTTCATGCCGGGCGCTGGTATACCATTGGCTACTGCCACCTGCGCCAGGATCTACGAACTTTTCGCCTGGATCGTGTACTCCAGGTAGAGCCGCTTGAGGAAACCTTCACGCGTCCGCCTGATTTCGACAGTATGGATCATTTCAGGCGTTCCATCGCGAGCATGCCAGGGACATGGAAAGTAGAGGTATTGCTGGAAATGACCATAGAGGAGGCCGAGCTCCGAGTGCCTCCGACTCTGGCCATGCTGGAGCGGGTCACGGATGGCGTGGTGTTGAGCACCTACGCGGAAGATCTTGATTGGATCGCCTACTTCCTGGTTGATCTCTGCTGCCCGCTGATTGTGCGCGAGCCTCCTGAACTTCGCGAAGCCCTGCGCAGCCTCGCGGCTGAGATTGCACGACTGGCCGAACGTCGTGATGATGCGTAACGCGGGGAATGCATGGCTATGTCCCTTGACAGCCCATGCCAAAAACCATATAATACAAACAAATCCGAGTTACCAACTAAGAATTAACGAACGAGGAGACCAGCTCCCATAACATAGAAGGAAATGGAGTGTAGCAAATGAGTCAGGTATTCGAGCAGGAGTACGAAGCCGGCTTCCACGTAGCCGAAAACTACGCGTTTAAGTCCGAGAAAGGACTCACCCGCAAGGTCGTCGAGCAGATCTCCGAGATGAAAGGTGAACCGGAGTGGATGCGCAAGTTCCGTCTGAGGAGCCTGGACCTCTTTGAGAAGCGTCCAATGCCCACCTGGGGAGCCGATTTGTCGGCCATCAATTTCGACGATATCTATTACTATATCAAGCCTGTCCGGGAACAGGGTAAGACGTGGGATGATGTTCCTAGCGAGATCAAAGATACCTTTGATCGCCTGGGCATCCCGCAGGCCGAGCGCAGCTATCTGGCCGGTGTGACCGCGCAGTACGAGAGCGAGGCGGTCTATCACAAGGTGCGCGAGGACCTGGAGAAGCTTGGCGTCATCTTCACCGATATGGATACCGCTTTGCGTCTCTATCCCGACATTGTGAAGGAGCACTTTGGCACGATTATCCCACCCTCAGATAATAAGTTTGCTTCGCTGAATAGCGCTGTCTGGAGCGGTGGCAGCTTTGTCTATGTGCCGGAGAACGTGCGTGTAGAGATCCCGCTGCAAGCGTACTTCCGCATTAACGCGAAGAATATGGGTCAGTTCGAGCGTACTCTGATTATCGCCGAGC
The DNA here is from genome assembly GCA_035294465.1 of Ktedonobacteraceae bacterium. Taxonomy (GTDB): domain Bacteria; phylum Chloroflexota; class Ktedonobacteria; order Ktedonobacterales; family Ktedonobacteraceae; genus Paraktedonobacter. Next base: position 20,784 of record DATGKW010000192.1, read on the forward strand.
CTGGTTCATATGTGCATTATGTTGAGGGCTGCACGGCTCCAACCTACTCAGAAGATAGCCTGCACAGCGCTGTCGTAGAGATTAAGGTGAAGGAAGGCGCGCGTGTGCGCTATACAACCATCCAGAACTGGTCTAAGAACGTCTATAACCTGGTGACGAAGCGAGCCGCCGCCTACCGCGACGCGACAATGGAATGGGTAGATGGCAATCTGGGCTCGAAGGTCACTATGAAATACCCTGCCGTTCTGCTGATGGAGCCAGGAGCGCGCGGCGAAGTGCTTTCCGTGGCCTTCGCGAGCGATGGCATGCACCAGGACGCGGGCGCGAAGATGACGCACGTGGCCCCGCACACGACCTCGCAGATCATCTCGAAGTCGGTCTCCAAGGGCACGGGACGCGCCTCGTATCGCGGCCTGGTACGCATCAATCCCGACGCGCACCACACAAAGTCCAACGTGCGCTGTGACGCGCTGCTGCTGGACGAAGAGGCCCGCACGGATACCTACCCGACGATCCGTGTAGAGAACAACGAGACCGAGATCGGCCACGAGGCCACCGTCTCCAAGGTTGGCGAGGACCAGCTCTTCTACCTGATGAGCCGTGGCCTCGACGAGTCCGAAGCCTATTCCCTGATCGTCAACGGCTTTATCGAGCCGATCGCCAAAGAGCTACCGATGGAGTATGCCGTCGAACTCAACCGCCTGATCCAGTTGCAGATGTCGGGCAGCGTGGGCTAAGACGAAGCGTCAAGGACGGGAGTCGGAAAAATAAAACGAGAGTCGCCCATTTGCCATCTTTACCGCATAAGGCCAGGGGCTTGCGGTAAAGATGGCAAATGGGCGCTGATCGATCTATACATCGAAGCGAATGTGGTACTTTGCACCTGTCGTTTGCGCAATGCTCAGGGAGCTTTAAAAATAGAGATCTGGCCGGCATACGGCCTTAGGGATGAGTCCTTCCAATCCGAATTTTCTTGCTAAACTATTTACTCTTTCGGCTTGCCAATGTGACATAGTAGAAATGCCTTGTAAACGCCTCAGAGGAACATTGTCAGGAATAAGCACTTCAGCATGCTTTATTCTTTTCTTCTCAGCATCCCCTTTAAACTCTCCATTGTAAATTATTTCCCAGTTTAACCGCGTGAGTAAACGCGGATCAGCGAAAATTGAAGAACAGTTACCATTTGTTCCGTAGGCACAGCCATATGAATAGCGCCTTTCTAGTTTCCGAGAAGAGGTTGCAGGAATGATATAAACCTTCTGATCTCCGAACTTCGATAACTGCTGGTTAGCTGCATTCCCATCAGTGAAAATTACTCCAGGTTCTTTTAAAATACGGTTACTGAGTTCTAAAAAGACAATTTCATGCTGACGATTGTTTGCATATTGCACATAGAGCATAGGAGTAAGTTTTGCAAAATAGAAAGGGACGTAACCATGCAAAGCGCGATAGCGCTTTTCTATTTCACTCCAAATATAAATGCGATCCCTAAGACTTTGAACACTGTCTAAAGCGATAGAAATGACTCGCATGTTTTCTTTTTGAAGAACTTCTTTCGAAAGGATAGCGCGTTTACTGAAAATGCTCTCAATATTGTCGATATGAACCATATGATATGAAACACCATCTAAGTGAGAAGTATTCATCAATCACCGTACTCCTTCCTTGTTTTGCATCCAAATTATAAGATATATAAGAATCAATATCAATATCAATAAATAAATGTAGTCTTGTGTATTTAGCAAATGTCATAAAGGGGCTGTTGTCATGAGGAAGATTCGATGGTACAATCTCTCCGTAGAAGTTGGACAAATTTACTAACATTTGTATTTCAGAATGAGAGGAAATCATATGGCCTCTATCCATTATCTCAAAGGCGATATTTTCGACTCTAAGGCCCAGGTGATTGTTAATACTGTCAATTGCAAAGGGGTTATGGGCAAGGGCTTGGCGTTGGCATTTAAACAAAAATATCCTGATATGTTTGCTGTGTATGAACGAGATTGCCAGACGGGCAAACTCCAGATAGGTAGACCAACAATTTATCAAAAAAGCACTCCGTGGATTCTCAATTTTCCTACCAAAAATCATTGGCGTTTCCCCTCTAAGCTGGAATATATAGAAAAAGGTCTTATCTTTCTTACTAAGCAGTATAAAAAAGCTGGCATTGAAAGCATTGCTTTCCCAAAGCTTGGAGCGCAAAATGGGCAACTTTCCTGGGACGAAGTGGGTCCTCTAATGGCAAAGTATCTCAGCCAATTAGATGCTACTGTTTATATTTATATTGCAGAAGGTGATAGAGAATATCAATATGATCCAATAGCTGATATGCGTATCAACGAACAAATCTGGCGAGCATTCAGTGAGCTGGCTCTATCTGTGGATCGTCTCCAACAAGAAGTTGGCCTTAGCTCAAGGGAGGCCAAAAAAGTTGCTGAAAAGCGTCTTGCTGCCCCGTTCCAATCGCTGGCAGATGTTGAAAATATCGTGAAGATAGCCAGAACATCGATAGATAAGGTCGAGAAATTCACTCAAAGATACAACATGACTGAGCTTGAGGGAATGCCCGAAAAGAACGAAGCCCCAAATGAGATTACTAAAGCAAATAAAGCTCCTCGTAAGCAGGTAAAGAAGAAAAAGCGGCCGGACACTGGTATGGCTGTTACTGCAAGCGCTTTGTTTGCCCTATAAAAAGGGGCGAGAGATTTTAATCAGATAGCAAGGATGGGCAACGAATATGGCAGATGAATATTACCGCGTATGCAGGCAATGCATGAAGACTGGCCCCGCAATGGCACAGTTTTGCAGCCATTGTGGCCAACCAATGCCTAAAGAGGTCGAGATTTTTTTGTCTTATGCCCGCGAAGACCAAAAGCTTCTCAATGAGCTGCTCAAGCATCTGGCTATTCTCAAGCGTACAGGCATAGCGATACTCTGGCAGGATCAGGATATCAGTGGCGGGACAGAATGGAGAAAGGCGCTAGATAAGCACATGGATACCTCCGATATTATTCTGCTCCTGATTAGCTCCGATTTTATTGCCTCCGATTTCTGCTATAGCATTGAAATGCAGCGTGCTATGGAGAGGCACGCGCGTCATGAAGCATGTGTCATTCCAGTAATTCTGCGTCCTGCTAGCTGGCACACCGCGCCTTTTGCTGTCCTGCAGGCTCTGCCGAAGGATGCCAAACCAGTCGTATCCTGGAGCAACAGAGATGAAGCATTTCTCAGCGTAACGAAAGGGATTCGGGACGTGATTAAGGAACGATTTCTTCCCTAGTGCGAAAGCAAGGATAAAGGAAAGTGGACGGAGATAAGCTCACATTCATGCCTATCGTCCTCGCCCAAATACTGGGCGAGGACGATAAGTAAGACGTCTTCTGGGGAGGCATGTCAGAAGATTATGCGCCGGTATGATAATTCTTTTTCGATTGATCTCCTCCCGGTACAGCGTTCGGAGCCGCTTTTGAAGCAGGAAGCGTCTCGCATCCATTCGATCCGCCGGTTAGAGGAATGCTGGCAGCATACATGGCCTGGTGAAGAGTCGTGCCGGTGGGAGCCGTCGCGACCGGGACTACTGCCACAGCCTGGTTGAGCGAGATCGCGGAGGTGATATAGTCGCCAGTCATATAACCAGCTTCTGTAATTGCCCACCAGTCCGGGACCGTTGGCCCTGCCAGAGTCTGAGGCTGGCTCCAGGTTGCTCCGCCGTTGGTGGACGTTGCCAGACCGACGTATGCCTGGCAATTTGTGGCGTCGCAGTTGCCCGCGTTCGCCCAGTAATAATAGTCTACGGCCAGGTGCGCGCTGCTGCCTGCTGTGTTGCTATCGACTGCCAGACCTGCGGTGAGATGTTCGACATCGCTGCCAACAGGATCCAGGGGGATGCGTTGCAGTGGTGTCCAGGTCAAACCATCGGTCGAGGTCGTCATGACAATATCGTCAGTGGTGTTGCCGGTTTCGTTGGCCTGACAGTCTGACTCGAAGTAACAGCCTGCCCAGACCAGGTAGACCTTGCCGGACGCATCGGTTCGTGCGGAAGGCAGTGATCCGCCTCGGTAGAACGGATCCGCCGTGCCAGAGTATTCCGAAGGTGCAACCTCCTCCAGATCGGTCCAACTCGCTCCTCCATCGATAGAACGATAGGAATAGATGCCCTCAGCACCTGTTGTGTTGTCATAGCCATAGATGGGAACAATCACATGGCCATTGGGTTGTACAACCGGCTGCCCGCCCACTGCGAAGAAGGATTGGCTGGCCGGGCTTACCGCTGCCGACCAGGTGAGACCTCCATCTGTGGAGTAGCTCATCATAATCTGACCATCAGCGTTCACGTTGTCCCATTGCTCGTAACACCGACCATAGTAGGGGCTGCTGCGATAATGATCACAGACAATCCAGTCTTTATCAAAGTAATCGCTTGGACCACTGGCGGCAACCAGCACCGGATTGCTCCAGGTCAATCCATTGGGTGAGCGTTCGACCACGATAGCAGAACTGCCTGAAGAGTTCTCGAAGTAGGTCTTGGCGACCAGCACCGAGGCCAGCCAGACATGATGAGCCTGGTCATAGACCACGACTGCATTACTAGCGCGGGCATAGGAGCCGCCGGCGTAGACCGTCAGGCCGGGCAAAATGCCTACTTTCCAGGTCTTGCCAGCATCAAGGGAAGTGGCCCAGAGAATCCCCGATGATCCGCCGTTGGTGGCAAAGCGGCCACTCTGGAATACGGAGACCACGGTAGAGCCGTAAGAGAAGGTCGATGGCTCTACCTGCGTTTGATGCTGCGAGGTGCTATTGGTGAATGGATCGCTGCTGATCTGCCGGGCAAGAGAAGACGCCGCGTGGGCCTGTATCTGGCGCAGCGTGGCGAAACTCAGACCCGCGACAAGCGCAAGGGTTGTGAAGAGGAGAGAAATGATAAAGTACTTACGGCGCGCTAAAAAGACTTGCATAGGTTCCTTCGCTTTCTTTCCAAATGGTTCATGAAATGTGACATTTAGACTGAAATAGCCTTTCTGAAAGAGTAGATAGCTAATCAGCGAGGTTTTTCATCCCTCGAAAGAGTTTATCGGAGTTCTTTCACAGTTTTGCTGTGAATTCTGACCGTGTTTTTGCTCTGTCAAGAAAGTCGCAATTTCTGATCTCTTTGTTTCTTTCATGCCAAGAAGGCAGGACTCATGGGGTAGCACGAATGGGAGAGGTACGCTGATTTTCTCTCTTGCGCTCCGGCTTGCCGGCGCATAGAATAGGGCTGACCCTTTCTACGGCGCAACTCCGCAGGTAGTGCGAGCGTAAATAGGAGTAGAGGAAAGAGAGTCAGAGGTAGGATCGAGTTGGCTTATTGTCTAAATCCGCGCGCGTCCGGTATGCACGAAAATCCTCCGCAGGCGGTTACGTGCCGGAACTGCGACTTCCTGGTGCAGGGAGCGCGTATTGGCAGTTATGAGGTAGTGGCTTTTGTTGGCACGGGCAGCTATGGTCACGTCTATCAGGTGCGCGAACCGGCACCGCTCAGCCGCATTCTGGCTCTCAAGGTCCTGCGTTTCGAGCAATTCTCCGAACAGGCTCGCGATAACTTCTTCGACGAGGCTCAGCGCATTGCCAATCTACAGCACCCAAACATCCTCCCCGTCTATAACTTTGGCCAGTTGACCGATGGACGCCCCTACCTCGTGATGGAGTATGCGCCGCGCACGATCCTCGATCTTTTTCTCAAACCCGATGGTGCGCGCCGCCTGGCTTTCGCGGAAGAGCTTCTTCCATATGTCCAGCAAGCTGCATCGGCTCTTTTCTATGTCCATGAGAGTGGTCTGATCCACCAGGATATCAAGCCCGCTAATCTGCTGATCGGGCGTAGCGGGCAGATTCTGCTCTCAGACTTCGGGGCTACCTTCTATCTGGGAATGCAGACGCATGCCACGCTTGGCGAAGTCACGGGAACTGCCGCCTATATGCCCCCGGAACAATGGCAGGGCACTCCGCGCCGCCAATCTGATCAGTACGCTCTGGCAGTTTGTGTCTACGAACTGCTCGCCGGGCGCACGCCTTTTACGTATCGTATGATGGAACAGATGTGGAACGCGCATCTCAAAGAGCCGCCTGCGCCGCCGCAGCAGTGGAATCAGCGCGTGCCTGCCGAAGTCGGAGCAGTCCTTCTGCGCGCGCTGGCGAAGAATTATCAGCAGCGCTACCGCACGGTTGTCGAGTTCGCCAGCAGCTATGCGGACGCTGTCAAAGTTGCTCAGCAGCGCTACGTCTGCCAGGTCTGTAAATTTCAGAATCGCACCGGTGCCCAGCGCTGCGCCAACTGTGGAAGCGCCGATGATGACCGCCTCTGCCCATTCTGCGACACACCAATCCGCTTTGGCCAGCGCTGCTGTGCCATCTGTGGCCGCCTGACCATTCCGCCTCTCTTGATCCCGCATAGCCCGGTGGCCGGCGTCGAGGTTCGCCAGGGCCGCTATATCATCAAACATGTTCTCAAAGATAGCGAGGGAACAAACGTACTGGCCGCACTGGCCCTGGATACGCAGAAGCGCAACGAGCGCGTGTTTCTCAAGCGCTGGGAATGCATCGATCTGCCCCTGGCGCGACGCGCTCGCGAGCTGGTTCACTACGAACAGGCCAGCGAACCCCTCACGCGCCTCAAACATCCGCTGGTCCCGCATGTCCTGGATCGCTTCGTCGAGGGACGGCACTATTACATCATTCTGAATTATATCCCTGGCGAGAGCCTGGAGGAGCGGCTGCTTAAGCTGCTCAGGCCGGTGCCGGAGCGCGAGGTCATCGGATATATGAATACCCTGCTCAACATTCTTATCGGGCTGGAGCAGATGAAGCCGCCCCTGCGTCACTTTGATGTCTCGCCGGCCAATATCATTATCGAACAGAAACGCGGACGCGCCATTCTGACTGGCTTCCAGCTTCCACCGCCCCCGTCAGAGAAACAGGACGCGCTCAGTCGTCACCGCACCACGCGCAAAATCGCCGTGTCACCCTACCTGCCGGTCAGGGACCAGCTCTACGACCAGCGCACCTGCATCTATATGCTGGCCGCGAGTATGCACCATGCGCTCACCAACCATGCGCCGCCTCATTATCCTGCTTATCCGGCCGTGCGTCTGCTCAACCCCGACATCTCGCCCGAACTAGAACGCATTCTCGGCCTCGCGCTCATGGAGGACGCCGCAGCGCGTTACCAGAGCTACGATGCCATGCAGCGTGATCTGAAGAAACTGCTCTAGAGTTTATCCTCGTTGCTCAATTGGGACAAAGGGCACGTTCTTGGGGCCGACATATTCGGCGCGCGGGCGGATCAGGCGATTGTTGTCATATTGCTCTAGTACGTGCGAGGTCCATCCGGTGATGCGGCTACAAGCAAACATGGGAGTATCCAGATCGATGGGAATACCCATCATATAGTAGACTGAGGCGGAATAGAAGTCGACATTGGCATTCAGACCCTTATGTTCCTTGATATAGGCTTCGATCCGGCGGGACATCTCGTACCAGCGGCTGTCACCGGTACGCCGACCCAGCTCTTCGGACATCTTGCGCAGATGGGTCGCGCGCGGATCTTCCGTTTTATAGACGCGATGGCCGAAGCCCATAATGCGGTCCTTCCGCTCCAGAGCGGCTTGCAGATACGTCTCGGTATTATTCACATCGCCAATTTTTAGCAGCATACGCATGACCTGCTCGTTTGCTCCGCCGTGCAATGGGCCTGAGAGTGCGCCAATTGCGGAGGTAATCGCGGCATACATCCCGGCCAGAGTCCCGGCGGTCACTCGTGCTGCGAACGTGGAGGCGTTCAACTCGTGATCGGCATGCAGGATCAGCACGATATCCAGCATTCTAGCTATGGCTGGATCGGGCATCTCGCCCTTGAGCATATACAGGAAATTTGTCGCGTGGTCGCCATCGGTCAGGGGAGCCACTGGGTTCAATCCCTTGCGCAGGCGTTCCCAGGTTGCCACAATGGTTGGCATCACGGCAGTGAGTTGAATAGCGCGGCGGCGGTTGGCTGTGGGGGACTTGTCGTGGGGGGTGGGATCGAACATGGACAGAGCGGAAACGGTCGTGCGGAGAACATCCATCGGGGTAGAGGTCCTGGGCAGCATGTGCAGGAATTCGCCAATTGGACCGGGTAATGTGCGTGCTGCCCAGAGTTGCTCCTTCACCTCTGCAAGTTGCGACTTCGTGGGGAGCGTGCCGTGCCAGAGGAGGTAAGCTGTTTCTTCAAAGCTGGCGTGATCTGCCAGGTCGTGAATATCTACACCAAAGTACGTCAACTTCCCAAGTTTACCGTCAAGGTCGCAGATATAGGAATGTGCCGCTACGATATCTTCGAGTCCACCGGTGGTAGTAGTCATATATTTCCTCCAAAGGGATGTGCGCTTCGTCGAATCGTTGGCAATGCGGGTCGGCATCCGGCATTGATGGCGGGTGTCGCGGAACTGTTGCTTCCCCGGCGAAGCAGACAACTTTCTCCACAACAAAGTGATGTTGTTTTGTAAAGTATTATAAACATGCGCATCCGTCAAGGTCAAGGCAACTGGCTAACGCTTTTTCCTTCACCGGCCCAGTACGAGGATTGATATATGACTGTTTTACGGCATATGCTATAGAGAGCCGATTTATCGTGCTCTCTCCCGATTTATCGAGGAGCTTCTGCCCTGCACCAATGCCGCTAGAACCGTACCTGTCCGGTGAATGTGACAAGGCGTTTCGTCGTGGTAGCAGGCTGATCACACAGCGACGGGCCCACGCTGAAGCGGGGCAGGACACGCTCAAGCGGCCCTCTATGGCATACTTTTCGAGGATTTCATGTATAAAGAAAAATTCAAGATCTCACCGCTTCTTTCTGTACTAGTGAAGGCTCAGCGCGTTCGTTTTCTCTTGCGGCGGTGGACGTCTTCTCCTGCAAACGGGCGCGATAGCGAGTCTCGATGGCTTTGCGCCAGCGATCACCGAGCTTCATGCCGGGCTTCTCTATCCATAAGTAAGTGAGGAAGCAGAAAGGCACGATTACGACGCATACCCAGAGCCAGAAGAAAACGTAGGCGAGGTAGAATTGCAGGCTGTAGGCGAGCGGATGACTCAGACCCGGTAACAGGGGCAGTACGCGAGTCTCGAAAAAGACGATCAGAGGTAGATGCCAGATGTAGAGGCTGTAAGAGATCAGCCCGATCCAGCGCAGCGGCATCCAGCTAAATGGCCGCTGTAGCGTGGGTGGTCCAAAGAGAATAGCCACAATGCATATGCCGTAGCCCCAGGCCAGCACCATTTCGCTCAGCCAGCTAAAGTAGGGCATCAGAGGATTCAGGAACGGCCACGCGGGCTTAACGGACTGAAAGTGCCACATAGCTGAGAAAACCAGGATCAGTATGCCCGCGCCCCATAGCCACAGGCTCAGCCGCCGCAGCGTGTACGCGAAAGGATGGTCGGGAGACTGGTTCTGCGCGTAAATATAGCACAGGCTGGCCAGCATACCCACCGCGAAATCCTCAGTATACTTGCCTGTTTGACCAAAGGTGAAGAAGAGCACTACGTTAAGAGCCGGGCGCGGTACCAGAAAGGTCGCCGCCGGGTGTTGCTGGAAATAGAAGCCCCAGAAACGCACAAAGAGGCCCAGCGCGATTACACCGAGCAGGCAACATGTCACGGCCCGCAGCCGATATCTAAGTGGCACCCATCTGACCAATAGCAGGATGGTCAGCGCAATCAGCGGCAAGACCATGTAGAATTGCCATTCTGTCGCCAGCGTCCAGTAGGGGCCGTTCAACTGTCTGAAGGTGAGTGGCGAAGAATCCATGAGGAACGTCAGAAATAGCCCGAAGTTGAACAGGTGCGCGGGCTGCAAGTAATCGGGCTGAGTCAGCAAAACCAGAATCAGTAGTGAGCTATAATATCCTGGCATAATACGCAGCGCTCGCCGCAAATAGAACGTGCGAGTCAGCGGCCAGCGTGTATCGGTGAGGAGAGACTTCGCGTAGGGCATAAAAAGCAGAAAGCCAGACAGAACGAAGAAGAGCGTTACTCCCGTTCCTCCAGCGATTGCGACAGCGGAGGCCAGCGGATTCGTATGCCAGTCCCATAATTTCTCGTAGTTGCCGTTTGTCCAATCGATATGAAAAGCGATCACAAAGAGAATCGCGCATGCTCTGACGCCGTCTAGCACCGCGATGGTATTTTTCTGTCGATCGTGTTTTTCTTCTTCAAACACCGTTTTCAACCAGCGTATAGCCGGCTGGAGAACGTTTTTCATGGGGTCCCTTTCTTTTTGGGGATGCAAAGTCTCTTCTCAAGCTCCTCAAAATAGTAACGAATCACCGCTACAAAAAGACATCTCTTTGACGTTTGGCCTAGCATGAGTTGGATTCCCAGATCTGCACAGAACAAGGAAACTGTGCTACACTAGTGCGAACAAGAGGGAAAAGAAGTGAGGCCGTCGATGGCAGAAACTCTGCGCGAGGATGAGGCACAGCTCATTGCCCGCAGCCAGCAGGGGGATATCAGCGCGTTCAATCAGCTGGTCCTGCGCTATCAGCAGGCTGTCTATAACGTGGTCCTGCGTATGCTCGGCGACCGCGAGGTTGCCGCTGATATTACTCAGGACACATTTATCGCGGCTTTGCGCGCAATCTCTTCTTTTCGGGCCGGCTCCTCGTTTCGCGCCTGGCTTTTACGTATCGCTTCCAATCAGGCGTGTGATCACTGGCGGCGCACACACCGGCACACCCAGGAGTCGCTTGATAGCCTTATTGACGAAGAAGAGCCGCGCACATCTGGCGTGTTAAGCAACCTGATCGCTACAGGGGATCAGGTCAACCCGGAAGAGAGCTTACTGGCTCATGAACTCCAGGACCTGATCGCTCGCGGCTTGCAAGAACTCTCCCTGGAGCAGCGTGTCGCGGTGATTCTCTGCGATATCCAGGGGCTTTCTTACGAAGAGATCGCTATCGCGACGCAAGCAACGCTGGGGACGGTGCGCTCGCGCATCGCGCGGGGGCGCCTGCGCCTGCGTGATTATCTTTATCGGCACCGGGAACTTTTGCCACGGAGCTATCGTTTACTCTCTGACAGAGAGTGATCTTCCCAGGAGTGGAGTACAGGTGTGGTCCAGCACAACAACGAGCATTTGACAATCGCCCAACTTTCAGCTTACGCAGATAAAGAGCTTGCCTCAAAGGAACTGGCAGCGTGTGATGCTCATTTGCAGGCGTGTCAGACATGCCGGGAGACCCTGGCTGACCTTCGGCTGACCTCAGCGCTGTTACATGGAATGCCGCAGGTCGAGGTGCCGCGCTCGTTTGTGCTGCCCGCCGATCTGACCGCCTGGCCGGTGAAATCTGCTCAGCGTGTACGCCCGGTCCAGGCCAGCCGGAGCCGCTCTATCTTGAGAAGTTCGCTGCGCGCGTTGAGCACCCTGGCGGCTGTCGTCGGGTTTATCTTCATCCTGGCTGGCGCAATTGCCGCGCTTCCGCATGGTGGGGGCGTGACAAATTCGGCAAGCGGCCGGTTTGGTGTTTCCTCGCAGGTTGGGCCAGCTCCAACCGGTACCATTCTGGGGGCTCATGAGCAAGCTACAAAGCGCGCAGCTCCAAC
>DATGKW010000193.1:0-8410 GCA_035294465.1 Ktedonobacteraceae bacterium
GCGTGGAAATGATGCCTGCGGAAATGCCTTCCCTCTTGTGAGCGCTTCGGGTTTTGATCTGTTTGCATGATGTAAGCCTTGAAAGTATATACTGTGCATAAAGCTATATTCAGGAGCGCATTATGCAAACATTCACTGTCACCACGCGGAAAAAAGATCAGGTGGTGGACATCACCGATACCGTCGAGAACTATTTGCGTGAAGAGCAGAAGGCGGATGGTCTCTGCTCGCTATTTGTAGCGCATACGACCTGCGCGCTTACTACCGCAGATCTAGACCCCGGCACTGATCTTGATTTGCTCGACGCGCTACGCCATTTGCTGCCGGAGCTTGCCTATCGCCATCCCCATAATCCCTCGCATACGCCTGACCACATTCTCTCTTCGTTGCTCGGTCCCTCGCTCGTTATCCCCTATGTTCATCGTCGCCTGCTTTTAGGGACCTGGCAACGGGTAATTCTGGTAGAATTGGATGGGCCACGTCAGCGGCTTGTGCATATGTCGATAATCTAACAGCAAAAACACTTGTATTGGGCCATGTGTGTATGGTACAACAAGAACGGGTGCCTGGTCTTGTTTGCCCTTCCTCTACCATGCATACGTGAATACATCAATCTGTCAGCAAAGGGAAAAAGATGTCTAGGAGAACTATTACCATTGAAGACCTGTACAAAATTGCGTCAGTCAGCCAGCCCCGCATCTCGCCCGATGGGCAGCGCGTAGCTTATGTGGTCACGACCATTGACGAACGCAAACATGAATATCGTTCAGCCATCTGGATGATATCGACGGCAGGCGGCGAAGCCCGGCGTCTCACCAGCGAACCGGCCAATGCAAGTAATCCGGTCTGGTCGCCGGATGGTCGCTGGCTCGCCTTTATCTCGGAGCGAGCCGGGGAGGCCAGTCGAGCGGAGGCTGAGGAGCAGCGTAAACGGGGCAAGGATAAGCCGCAGATCTGGTTATTGCCTACCGATGGAGGGGAAGCGCATCAGCTGACGTTTTTGCCGCATGGAGCAAGCAATCCAGCCTGGTCGCCGGATAGCCGCTGGATTGCTTTCGAGGCGGGGGTCGGGCCTCTGGAAGAGTTGAACGACGAAGGGAAGCCATTTCCCAAAGTACGGGTGATTGATCGCCTGTGGTATCGCCTGGATGGCGTTGGCTATATTTACGAACGCAGAACGCACCTGTTTCTGATCGGGCGTGAAGGAGGCGAGCCTATCCAGCTTACCGACGGAGACTGGGACGATGGAGATGCCGCCTGGTCGCCCGATGGGACACGCCTGGCTTTTACCTCCAGCCGGGCCGAAGACCGCTGGCGCACTCCAGCTCCTGATGTCTATACGCTGGCCATAAATGAGGGCAAGGCAGGCGAACTGCGCTGTCTGACAGATGGCTCGCTGGGCAGCAGCAGCCTTTCCTGGTCGCCCGATGGCCGAACTCTTGCCTTACTTGGCTCGCTTAAATATCGTTCCGGTGGACATGTTGATGTCTATACAGTAGCGGCTGACTCAAATGAAGCTAAACCAACCTGCCTGACCTGGGATTGCGAAGGCAGTTTTCAGGACTGGCTCAACAGCGATCTTGGTGACGAGCATATCGCGCCCCGGCCTGTCTGGTCTCCTGATGGAGAAACGCTCTACGCGCTGGCTACCCACCGGGGTTCTACCCGTATTTTCGCGCTTCCCAGGAGTGGATCTGGGGCCAATCCACGCGCGCTCACACCAGCCGAACGGCACGTGCGGGACTTCAGTGCAGATCGCGCAGTCGAGAAACTTGCCCTGGTGATGGGGAATGCTACCCGCCCGCCGGAGGTCTATGTATGCTCAACCAGCGGAAAGGAAGATCTGCCTCGGCTGACTGGCTGCAACGATGCCCTGTTCAACGAGTTGCACCTTTCGGATCTGGAATACTTCCCCTATACCGGGGCGGAAGGCTGGCCGATGGATGGCTGGATTCTCAAGCCACCCGATTTTGACCCGGCCAGGAAATATCCGCTGATTCTGCAAATTCACGGCGGACCTCACACCGATTATGGCCATGGTTTCTTCCACGAAATGCAATTTCAGGCCAGCCAGGGCTACGTGGTCTTCTTCACCAACCCTCGCGGCAGCACCGGATACGGGCGCGATTTTGCTCTGGCCGTGCGTGGCGCATGGGGCGACAAGGATTCACTGGATATTATGGCAGGAGTCGATGCTCTGATTGCCAAAGGCTATATTGATGAGGCACGCCTGGGAGTGACCGGCGGCAGCTACGGTGGTTTTATGACCAACTGGCTCATCAGCCATTACCCTGATCGTTTCAAAGCTGCGGTCACTGACCGCTGCGTGACGAATCTGGCCTCTATGTTTGGTGCAAGCGACGTGGGGTGGGAGTTTGGCGAGGACGAATTTGAAGCGGTTCCCTGGGAAAACCTGGATCACTTGATGAAGTACTCGCCCATTACCTATGTGCAGAACATACGCACACCGCTGCTGATCATTCACAGCGAGCAGGACCTGCGCTGTGGCATTGAACAAGCGGAGCAGCTCTTTACCGCACTCAAATATATGGGGCGCGAAGTGCTCTTTGTGCGTTTCGAGGGCCAGAGTCACGGCCTCTCGCGCGGTGGGCATCCCAGGCTTCGCCTGGAACGACTGCGCCATGGCATCAACTGGTTTAAAGATCACCTGTGACATGAAGGGGAGCTTTTATGAGCAGACCACGACCATTTCGCTTCGGCGTCTCTGTCCACGGGAACAAGTCAAGGAAGGAGTGGATAGATCTTGCCCGGCAAGTGGAGGATCTGGGTTACTCAACGCTGCTGATACCAGACCATCTGGGCGAGCAACTCTCGCCGATTCCGGCTCTCCTATTAGCAGCAGACGCGACCACTACTCTGCGGGTAGGCAGCCTGGTCTTCGATAATGATTTTCGCCACCCGGCTGTGCTGGCCAAAGAAGCCGCTACGCTCGATGTGCTTTCGGAAGGTCGGCTAGAGCTGGGATTGGGCGCGGGCTGGCTAAAATCTGAATACGATCGAGCGGGTATGCCGTTTGATCGGCCAGGCACGCGTATTGAGAGAATGGAGGAGGCGGTTCAGATTATCAAGGGCCTGTTCGCAGATGGGCCAGTCGATTTTGCGGGCAAGCACTATACTATCACTGATATGGAGGGTTTCCCAAAGCCCGTGCAACGTCCTCATCCACCGATTCTTATTGGTGGCGGAGGCCAGCGCTTGCTCTCAATCGCAGGCCGGGAGGCAGATATTGTCGGATTTATTCCTAAAGCTCGTACCGACGGCAAGGGGCAGGATCTGACGGACGCCACGCCCGAAGCACTTGGGCAGAAAATTGCCTGGGTGCGCGAGGCCGCCGGCGCGCGTTTTGATGAACTGGAGCTAGGCATTCTGGTAGCCCAGGTAATCACAACGGAGGATCGTGAGGACGCGGCGCAATTTATTGCGAATACGATGGCTGCGGGGCTCAATGTGAATGCTGATCAGGTTCTGCAGACGCCCTATCTGCTGCTCGGTTCGGAAGACCAGATCTGCGAAGACCTTCTGAAACGCCGTGAACGCTACGGCATCTCTTATATCAACATCTTTGAGCAGGGCCTGGAAGCGCTGGCTCCCATAGTAGCGCGGCTAGCCGGTACGTAGACTCGCGTGCAAAAGGAATGAGAGAGGAGTGTGAACAATGCGCTTCACACTCCTCTCTCATTCCTTTGTGGTAAACTCCGGTTGCGTTTTGGGCAAAGGACTTCCCTGAGTGGGGGTCTAACGGCGGCGCCGGCTGCGCCGTTCGCGGTCGAGCGCGATATCGAGCGTTTCGTGCAGGTGCTCAAAGTCGTCTACGTCCAATTGCAGTTCTACGGCAGGCAGGTCATCTGGCCTGATGTGTCCGTCTTCATATAGACGTAGAACCAGAGCCAGCGTGATCTGTCCGTCTTCATCGCCGGCCTCCTCATCATTTTCGTCTTCCTCGTCCTCAATAGATGGTTCGGCCCGCGTAAAGAAGACTTCTGTGCGGGCGCAGCGCAGACGGCCAGTCAATTTGAGAGCGTCGGTGGAAAGCTCTTCGGCCAGTTCGCGCATAACCTCCATTATCTGGACAAAAGCATCCTGTAATTGCTCTAATGCGTCTTCATCTTCGTCTTCAGAACCGCCCAGCGCCGAGAGTTCCTCACTCACCGGGTTGCTGCTGCTTGTGCCATCGGGCAGGCGCTGGCGCGCCAGGTCATTGAGCTTTTCCAGAGCCTGGGCAAAGGCTGGAGAGAGGTTGCCAGCTCCCTCTGACTCTTTTTCTTTCGATGGGATCATCTCGGCTTCTTCGCCTTGTTCTGCCTCATTGTCGTCCTCCTCGTCCTCATCTTCGCTGTCGAGGGCCAGTCCCGTTGCCTCTTCGACTGCAAGGATTTGCTGATGTAGTTCGTCAACGACGTCTCGATTGAGATAGGCCAGAACGCGCGCTTGCCTGGAGGCTGCAAGCAGTAGGAACGGGGGCCAGTCGCGATAGCGCTCTCTTCCTTTCAAATAACGCATCTCCAACATGCCCAATGTGTCCAGGCGCAATGAAAGCTCCACGGTTTTTCCTCCTCGGTAAAGTTGCCAACTTATCATATCATAACCTGGAAGGCGTGCTCTATCGGACCTGTCCGCTCGGGTACAAAGTGTATAATTCACACTTGCTTTTTGGCAGATTATCGGATATACTTTCCCACAAAGGTTAGTGTAGATGAAACACCTTTTCTTTTTTACCTGCATACTTAGTGTCATAAATACACTAAGATAGGAAGAGGGAACAAATGGAAGGCAGCCAGCACTACGATGTGGTAATTGTTGGCGGTGGGATAGCCGGTCTCTCCGTCGCTCTGCGTTTACCCCCATATCTGCGGGTGGCGCTTTTTACTAAAGGCCAGCCTGGCGAGAGCAATACTCGCTATGCCCAGGGTGGCCTCGCGGTAGCCCTGGGGGCAGATGATAGTCCTGAGTTACACTTGCAGGATACACTGGCGGCGGGCGCGGGCCTGTGCAATGTGGGTACAGCACGTGTTCTGGCTGAAGAGGCTCCTGCGGCAGTACAATGGCTCATTTCCAGGGGCGTGCGCTTCGATAAGGCGAGGCCAGGCGATTCCCATGCGACCGCCGATGGCCTGTTATTGGGGCGCGAAGCAGCGCATAGTCGCTGGCGTATTCTGCATGCGGGCGGAGATGCGACCGGTGCTGAAATTGAGCGTGCCCTGGTTGCCGAGTCGAAATCGCGCTCGTCTCTCCAGATATATCCAGAAACGTTTGTTCATCGTCTGCTGATTGAGAATAAGACCTGCGTGGGTGTTGAGGTGCTGGATCGGACAGGCGAAGCTTTCCCCGTGTATGCCCCAGCTACAATTCTGGCCAGCGGTGGCGCGGGCGGTCTCTGGTTGCATACCTCGAACCCTGCCGGTGCGACTGCCGATGGGCTGGCGCTGGCTTGGCGCGCGGGCGCGGCCTTGACTGACCTGGAATTTATGCAGTTTCATCCTACGGTACTGGCTGTGAATGGGGGATCGCATCTGATCTCCGAAGCGGTGCGTGGTGAGGGAGCTTACTTGCGTAACCATGCTGGAGAACGTTTTATGCCGCGCTATCATGAGCAGGCTGAGCTTGCCCCGCGCGATGTGGTTGCGCGCTCTATCCTCAGCGAGATGCTGTCCGAGGGGACCGATTGCCAGTACCTTGATTTGCGTCATCTGAATGCCGAGTATGTATATGAGCGTTTTCCCACAATTTCTAAGATTTGCCGCGAGTATGATCTTGACCTGGCTCATAACCTTCTGCCTGTAGCTCCCGCAGCCCATTACTGCATGGGCGGGGTGATGACCGACGAGTATGGACGTACCACACTGCCCGGTTTGTACGCAGTGGGAGAGGTGGCCTGTACTGGAATACATGGCGCGAACCGCCTGGCCAGCAATTCGCTGCTGGAAGGCCTGGTCTTTGGCCTGCGTTTGGCCGATGGGTTAGTTGAGCCGATGCAAAGGCGACCACTGCCACCAGGCCGCAAAGCCCTTGATGTGCCTGTCTACGATGATCCGCAGTATGAAAGCAATTTGCTGTGCGTGCAACCTGATGAGCAGCAGATCATGCGGGCGCGTCGCCAGATACGCCGGTTGATGTGGCAATATGTTTCACTGCGCCGCGACCAGGAGGGCTTGCGCGAGGCGCGTCGCCAGCTCTATACCCTGCGCCAGTCGCTGCTAGAGACCGATCAGCATTCTTCTGTGACGCTTGCCGGGCAGATCACCTGGCGCGAAACGATCAACATGTTTAAATCTGCTGAGCTAGTTATTGCAGCCGCGTTGCAGCGGCGGGAGAGCCGGGGCAGCCACTGGCGCAGCGATTATCCGCACGTGGATGAGCGACTTGCTCACACGCATTATGTGTTTCGTCCCGCGCCGATCCAGGCTGAGGCGCTGCAGCGCTTTCAGGAGGTTGCTCCTTATGTATGAGAGCTTGCGTGCGCTGATCCGCCGTGCCCTGGTTGAAGATGGAGCTGAGGCCGATATCACCACATTGTGTACTGTTCCTGCTGCTCAGCAGGCACGCGGTACGGTTCTCGCGCGCCAGGAAGGGGTAATAGCCGGTCTGTATGTTGCTGCGGAGACTTTTCGTCTATTCGATCCACAGGTGAGTGTAGAGCTACTTGTACAGGATGGTACCAGCGTGCAGGCCGGCTGGGAACTGCTTCACCTCAATGGCCCTGCTCGCTCGCTTTTGAGTGCTGAACGCGTATCCTTGAATTTTCTGGGGCGGCTCTCTGGGATCGCAACGCTGACCGCGCGCTGTGTGAGCGCTCTTGAGGGAAGCCGTGCGCGTATTCTGGACACCCGCAAGACCACGCCTGGTCTGCGCGCCCTGGAAAAAGAAGCCGTGCGCCTGGGCGGCGGGCAGAATCATCGCTTTGGCCTGAATGATGGTGTGCTGATTAAAGATAATCATATCAAGGCCGCCGGTGGCATTGTTCAAGCAGTCAGTATGGCGCGCCGGCAGGCTCCCCATCTGCTCAAGATTGAGATCGAGTGTGAGACGCTGGCTGAAGTGGAGCAGGCAGTGCAGGCCGGCGCCGATGTAATTTTGCTTGATAACATGAGCATCGAGATGATGCGTAGCGCAGTTGAGCTGGTGCGTCGCGCGGATCCCAGGGTGTTGCTGGAGGCTTCCGGTAATATCGGGACCGATACGGCAAAACTCGCGGCGGTAGCTGCCACCGGTATAGACTTCATTTCGTTGGGCGCGCTGACTCATTCTGCGCCGAACTTTGATGTTTCGCTAGAGTTTGCCTGATACCGTTCCTAATAGAGTGGAGATAGAGTGGAGGTAGGCCAGGCGGCGTCGCCTGGCTACTCTCCGAAGAGTAAGGAGAAAAGCAATGGCTATTCAAGCGGCATGTGCATCCAGTAAAGAAGAGCGTGTTCTGCCTCTGCTCTCGCCGACTTCGCGAGCACGTCAGAACCATGCCTCGCGCATAGATTCTATTCCCCTGGCCTATGCTGAGATGGATGGTGAGGAATTGGATCAGCGCATTACGCTGGCCCGCGCGAAGCTGGGCCAGCGCCTGGTGATCCTGGGGCACCACTATCAGCGCGATGAGATCATCAAGTATGCCGATTATCGGGGAGACTCGTTCAAGCTTGCGCAGAATGCCGCCGCTCATCCCGAGGCCGATTACATTGTATTCTGTGGCGTGCATTTTATGGCCGAGAGCGCGGATATTCTGAGCGCAGCGCACCAGAAAGTTATCTTGCCCAACCCTGCTGCTGGCTGCTCAATGGCCGATATGGCAGATATCACTGAGGTCGAGGAATGCTG
Organism: Ktedonobacteraceae bacterium; assembly: GCA_035294465.1. Lineage (GTDB taxonomy): Bacteria > Chloroflexota > Ktedonobacteria > Ktedonobacterales > Ktedonobacteraceae > Paraktedonobacter. Next base: position 7,828 of record DATGKW010000193.1, read on the forward strand.
GGAGTCGTTGCTTGATCAGCTCGGCGAGGATGCCGGGATCATCCCGATTACCTATATGAACTCGGCAGCCGATCTCAAAGCTTTCTGTGGTCGTCATGGCGGTGTAGTGTGTACTTCATCGAACGCGCCCAAAGTGATGGAGTGGGCATTTAGCCGAGGCCGGCGCGTGCTTTTCTTTCCCGACGAGCATCTGGGCCGCAATACCGCCCTCGCCTATGGCATCCAGGCTGATCAGATGTTTGTCTGGAATCCGAAAGATCCTCTGGCTTCTGATACCGCCGATGAAGAGATCGCGCGAGCGAAGATTATCCTCTGGAAAGGCTACTGCACAACGCATATGCGCTTCAATCTCCAACAGATTGAGAAGGCGCGCACTGAATATCCCGGCATCAAAGTGCTGGTCCATCCCGAATGCCGCCAGGAAGTGGTCGCCGCTGCTGATCTCTATGGCTCGACCGAGTATATCATCGAGCAGATCGGGAAGGCTCCGGCTGGTAGTCAATGGGCAATTGGTACCGAGATCAACCTGGTCAGGCGCCTGGCTCAAGAGCATCCTGACCAGCTCATCTTTTGCCTCGATCCT
>DATGKW010000194.1:0-2567 GCA_035294465.1 Ktedonobacteraceae bacterium
TTGACCGAGTCCAGCATCCCCGGTTCCTGGCGGAACAGGAAGAGGAGAGAAACCAGGGCAATAAACGCCAGGAGGGCAGTCAGGTAGATCAGGCCATCGAAGCCCCACTTCTGAGCAAAGATGCCGCCAAAGCCGTTGCCAAAGAGCTGGCCCAGGCCGAGAAACACGGAATAGAGGCCCATGAGCAGACCACGGTCTCTGGCCGCCTCTTCAGAAAGGTCGGCCAGGTAAGTCAGAGCGGCGGGCGCAAAGCTGGCTTCAGCGAAAATACCCACTAGCAAGAAGATGATCCAACAGATCTGAAGCACCGGATTATCCGGCTTGCTATGATTCAGGCCAATCAGCCCCACACAGATCAGGTAAATTCCTCCAATCGACGAGAGCATCAGCCAGAGGCGGGGCACACGGTTGAGAAAAAAGGCCCAGAAAATCAGACAGAGACCAAAGAACAGGACCAGGCCCCCAAGAATCAGGCTCAAATGGCCGCCGCCGCCCGCTTTGCTGAGACTGCCCATTAAGAACTGTCCGGGCAGATGGCGCCGCGAGGAGAGAAGGAACGTGAGTTGAGAACTGAACCAGACGCCAATCAGGGCAAAAATGCTGACCCATGCGGGAATAAAGATAAAGAGGCGCGGTGAGCGTAGAATACGCCAGTAGCGGGAAGCAAGCGAGCGAATACCGCTACGCGCGATGATCTGCCCGGTGCGGGGGATAATCACCATACAGCCAGCCGCCACCAGGTAGCCCAGGCCGAGCAACAAAAACGAGGCACGTCCAAACCGATCCCAGGCGAAGCCACCGGTAGCAACGCCAACGGCCAGGCCGCCACTGGTCACAAGCTCATAGAAACTCATCACACGCACGCGCAGGTTCGTCTGCTGAAACGTATAATCGGCCAGATAGCCCAGGACGGCCGGAACCTGCATAGCGGAAGCAATCCCGGCCAGAACCTGAAGACCAAGCAAATAGAGCAAAGGATTCTCCGCTGGCGTGAAAAATAGCAAGGCTACCTGGAGCAAACCAACCAGTGGGCCAATTGCCAGGAAGATCCGCCGTCCCCAACGGTCGCTCAATCCACCCATTAGTGGGGAAAGTGAAAGCTCAACAATAAAATAGACAACCGAGAGGAAGCCCACTTCTGCGCTCGTAATGACGCGACCATGATGCGGAGTAAGTAGGGCCAGAAAGCGGCCAAGCAGCAACGAATTCGCGCCACCATTGACGCGCAGTAAAAATGTGCCAAGCAGGAGAAAAAAAGCGGTGTCGGGGACTCGCTTAGTCAATTTCGTTTTCCAACTGTTGCAGGGTAGCGACATGTTGTCCATCTTTCCGCTGATTACGCAGGGCTATAATCGCAAGCATGGCGCCGGCCAGCAACAATACAATAGCAAGCACCAGCAGAGTAAAGAGCAGCGGGCGCATTCTCCCACCACTTACAGATCCTAACGCCATTATACCCAGAACAAGCATAACTGCATCCTCTCTTCAGACCCTTCGTGGACAACTGAACAGCGCTTTTTGGTACAACACTAAAAGATGAAAGAACATGCATTTCCTGGTCTCATATAATACACCAGGATCGAAAAAAAGGAATAGAGGTTCATCTTTGAATACCACGCTTCCCAATCTATCGATTTTTCCTCCTTGATTCAAACGAGTAAGCTCCCTGGATAGTAGCGAAAGGAAGCTAATCTGTCAAACGAATAGAGTATGATAGGTGTAAAAAATGGATGAAACGCATTTTTACACCTATCATACTCTATTCGTCTGATAAAATGAGCCTTAACAGGCATGTTAGCATGCGCCAAGCGATTCCAGCTCTTTTCCAGCAACCAACTCCTGGGTAGCAAGGCTCAATTCCTTCTCGTAGGTCTTATAGATGTGTACGCTGCACAGACCATCCCGGTCGTAAAGCGGGGTAGCGCCGAGCAGACGGCCACGCTCAAAGAAGATATCGGCCCTGAGCTTTTTCTGAGTCTGCGGCGCGGGCGACTCGCCTGTGTCCTCAGCCAGCGTATAAGAAATACGCAGGAACTGCCGTCCGGGTTGGAAGCCCTCCCGTTCAAACAGGCTTTGCGCTCCCTTATTCGCTTTGCCGATCAGGCCCCGCAGGATCACGCGCGCTCCCGAAGGAGCCAGGCGAAGTGACTCACGCGCCTTCAACTCAACCATCCTCAACAGCAGCGTCCCGATGCCGCGATTGCGATGTTCAGGGTGTACGCAGATAAAAGTTAAGATCTCAGCCTGATCTTCGTGCCAGACGCAGGCAAAACCTACGATCTGTCCTCTGGTTGTGACTATGACCCAGGCATCGCTGGCCAGGTGAAAGTCTGGTCGTTGCCATTGAGACAGCAGGTCCTCCAGCGAGCTGCCCACTGTGCTCTCCTCGCTACTCTCACAGAGAGCAACCAGCTCTGAGAGAACAGCAAGATCGTCTGTTTGCGGTGAACGTGCTATAAGATTTTTCAGCAGTACAGCCATAGTCAGCGACTCCATTCTTTAAACTCTACCAGGATCTACTCCACTAGCGTAAACAAGCTTATATTCTTGTGTCACAGCACATGTAT
>DATGKW010000195.1:0-23781 GCA_035294465.1 Ktedonobacteraceae bacterium
GCGTCCGAACTCACATAGACAGGGTTCAAGACGTGGTTATGGAACCACTGAAACAGTCAGTCAGGCAAGGTCTTTCCCAGATACCGATGGCGAAGCGAAACCGGGGCCCGGATACTTACTTACCCTGTTCAAAACCACACACTTATTGTACCATACTGGTTAGAAAAATGGAATTCCCAGGGACTATTTTACCGGCCCTTCCCCTTGACCCCAGGTGATACGATAGGGGAGTGATTGACCTGCAAGATTGGGGAGAGCCTGCTTGGATACTACGTTAGAAGAGAAGCCGTCCTTATCGCCACCGGCCCGGAGGCCCCGCCATGTCCATAACATCACTGATCGTTTTTCGATGGCTAACACCTATTTGATCGACGATGGACGCTTGATTGTAGTTGACCCAGGCTCGGCTCTTAATGTACATTTGACGCTCGATTACCTCCAACGCTATCTTCACCGTTCGCCCTCCGATATCGATATGATCGTATTAACTCACCTGCACCCGGATCATACAGCTGGCGTAGAAACTTTGCGCCAGGCGTGCCACGCGCCGGTGGCCGCGTCGGTTGTCGCTCGCTATCTGGTGCAGAGGTGGCGCGGTGAAAGGCCACAGGTGATGGGGCAAAGGTCCGCGAGCATAAACAACTTGCTCGACCACGCCTTAAACCAGCAGAGCAAACCGAGTGTTCTACACCACATGGATCTTTTTAGCCCCAACTACGAGCATCAGGTGCGGCTGGTCGACCTCTGGCTTGAGGACGTCATGGGCCTACCCAACCATCCCGATTGGCGCGTAATTGCCAGCCCTGGCCATACGCCTGAAAGCCTCTGCCTTTACAATCCCTTTAGTTACGAATTGCTCTGCGGCGATACGGTTGTCACTATGGAAGGTGGGGCTGTTCTGGTACGCGGCGGCACAAACCGTCAACAGTTAGAGGAGACATTGACCACCTTGCGCGCTTTGAGGGTTTATTATCTCTATCCCGGTCATGGCCGCCCCGTTCTCTCGCGCAAGGCACTGATAAACGCACGCGTGGAATGGTAACACGCGCCGCAGGAGAGGAGACATCTGCGGTTCGCTTGCGCGCCAGCTCCGTCAACGCTGCGGTGTCTGCTCACAAACTCATACATCCGTATGTGGTGTGATGCCTCCACCCTCCTCGTTCGTTTTCGCCTTACTGGGTAAGCGCAGGGCGAAAGGCAGGTGGAACGATGCCTCTGGGGGCGAAGCGGGTGGAATGATTGGTGTAACCTGCTCTTCCGGTATCGGGACATGTTCTAAGGTCTCCAACCCGGAGATGTCTACCTCTTTTCCCTCAAACGCGATGCCCCGCCCAGGGATTGGAGAAGAGGCAAGCTCTTGAAGCTGATCAAGTGCCACAGTTGGGTTAGAAGCATTTTTGCTTTCTGAGGGACGCCTGGGAGCGGACCTGTCAGGCGTGGTTCTGGTTAAAGCGGCCCGGCGCAGGTGAGGGAGGAGAGGATCGTCCATCTCGCTCACTGCTGCCGGGCGTTCGGCACATTTCAGCAGAAAACGCAGGCTGCCGATCTCCACTTCATCGCCGTGCTTCATCGGCAGCGAAGAGCGAACGCGCCGCCCATTGAGCGATACGCCATTCAGGCTGTTGCAATCGGTGAGATAGATCTGCCCTTTCTCCCAGGCAAGCTCGGCATGGTAGCGCGAGATGGTATCGTCATCCAGCCAGACATCGTTATCCTCTTCGCGCCCAATCGAGACAATAGAGCGCTTGAGCGCCAGTTCCTGGCCCGTAAATTTGCCACTGCGGTACACCAACCAGCCCCAGGGCTGATCGGCGCTGTAGACAAACGGTGCCGGTGCGCCGGGTTGACGCCTGGGCGGATGTGCATCAATGGCCACAGCAGGAGCACGCGTTGTATGCTTGCGCTGGCCGGGGATGCGCCCGGCAGTGCTGGAATCGCGTGGTCTGGCAAACAGACAGTAAGCTGCCATGCTTCCAAGCGGCGTGACCCAGCCCCAGAGGGTTATGTAGACCAGCACCAGCCCGATTTCCAGGCGAGAGAGCGCGGCCTGCTGGATGCCGAAGCGGAGGTTAAACCAGAGCACTGCCAGCAGCAGCAGGAGCGCCGAACCAACCGAAGATACAATGGTTATGGCCAGCTCCCGTGTTGTTCCGCGTTTGCACAGCGTCGTGTAAAGAGCGCTGACGGCGATAGCCAGCATGCAGCAAGCCAGGCCACCATAGCAGCCATAACTAAACCAGGTAGGAAAATCGATTGTGCTCACAGTCTCCCCTCCCCGGTTTAAAGCATCGGTCCGATACCTTGCTGGCGCGCGCTGCTAATCAAAATAGTGTCTACCAGGTGCCCGACATTCTGCTGGTACTCACTATCTGCCGCGATATTGGCAGAATCGCCAGCCACTCCATTGTTCACCTGTACGGCGTCCCAATATTCAAACTGGCTATCGTTGGGCGTGACAGCTACCCCCAGAAAGGCGTGGCCTGGAATGATCACCATCTCGGCATGCAAGCCAATGCTCTCCACCGCCGAAGCCAGCAGCAAAGTCAGTTCTACGCACATGCCGCTATGCTGCTGCAAGACTTCTGCGGGCAGTTTGATCTGTTGCAGGGCTACGCTCGTGTCGCCAGGGCCGCTATATGGCACGCCGGCCTGCACATAGCGCATGTGATAATCCAGGCGCAGCGCGTCAAAGATCGCATCCACCTGGTCGCGTACCGCTCGCGGGGTTGCCTTATTATACCCTACCATTGCGGTCGGCGCGGGCACGGGCTGAATCGCCAGATGATTAGCAGCCAGAGCAACTAGCTGGGTAATCGCCGGATCGTCGGGAGTCACCCAGGCCGCGATGAGCAAGCGATTGCTCGCCATCCACTGCATGAGCCAGCGAGAATGGAGCAATAGCGGACTATCGTTGAGATAATACTCATGACCGGCAGTATCGGTCACACGCACCTGCACCAATGTATTTCTATCGGCCGTCAACTGGCGTAAGACCTGACTGCTGAGTAGAGGCGGGATAAAATCGGTTGTCTGCATCCTGGAAGATGCGCTTACCGTGTGTATTTCGACCTGGCTGAATCCCTGGATGCTCAAGCCGATGAGCAGCGCTAATGAACTCTCGCTGCTGTACTGAACAGTAAACAGGGTGGTATGGTTCTCTACGTCAGAGGGATAATACGCGCTAAAAATGGCGAGGGGACTTTTCACGCAGATGTGTACGGGCGCCTGACCGCCGCAATGCTCCTGGCTGGCCAGGCTGCTCTGTTGGTAGCGTGCGTAGGCGCGCAGGCCCCCCACGACATAACTACCCGCCAGGCTCATCAGGAACGCCAGAATGAGGAACAGCATTATCAGTTTTGTGCGCATGTCTTTGTCACCAATCGCGGCGTGAAGGCCCCTGACTTCCCATCACCGAGAGGAAGCGCCTTCTCAGGCGTGGGGCGCTTGACCTCGGAACGTGCCCGCCATGCCTCTCCTCTTGAGGGGTTTTCTGCTAACTATATCATGCTGTTTCACAGGCGGCAAACCCGGCGGGACTTGTGGGCCATCGCAGGTCTTCTCAGTGATCTGGTGGGTAGCATGCAGAATGAACAACGAGAGATATGATAGGTACAAAATGATACTTCTGTTATTTCTTTTTCGCGGAAATTTCGGTACAATAAAGCTCAAGATGACATATATAAGCGCTTGAAGACCGATCTATTGCCTACGTTTGCAATACCAGGCCATTTTGAAAATGAAGAAGGAGAAAAACCATGCCGATAGCACCGCCTCCAGAGAACCAGGGCTCAGCCGATGATATCATTTCTTACCCTACCGATCTCATGAGCGAAGTCGCCCTGACTATTCTTCAGCGCACCCAGCAAGCCATGCAAAACCACCAGCAAGCCTGGCAGGCCATCCAGCGCTGGATTGAGGAAAGCGCACCCAAGTTCAGTCAACTGGGTGTTGGCCTCATCGATGTTCGTCCCTATCTTACCAATGTTCTGGTCCCCCATGCTCAACGCTTGCAAGCTTCGTACGAGTGGCAATGGAACGCCGCCCAGACCCTGGTGAGCGCGATTGAACAGATCCGCACAACCGACCAGAATATAGCGCGGAGCTTTACGCCGGAGACTTCTACCGCCGGAAATCTGTCCTCCCATGGAAAAGGGCTAGCCAGGTAGCCAGTCCAACAGAAAAAAGGAGGGAACTTCATGGTTGATGCCACTATCAGCGCCTTTATTCAAGCGCTGCAAGAGAACCTGATCGCGCCTTTACAACAAATCCCGGTAGCCCAGCTCAAGCTACTGGATACCACCCACGATCAGAGCGTGGTAGACCTGCAGAATGTCATGGGACAACTCTACGCACCTCCCGATCCCTTTCAGGGCAAGGCATCAGATATGCTGGCCGTCGCACTGGAGGACTACTACGCTGCTGAAAACAGACTGAGCACCTACGTCACTGATGAGATTTCCGAGCGCATCTCCTGCTTCATCCAGGCATGCCAGCAAGTAGTCAGCGAACTGGAAACCCAAATCAAAGCGCTGCAAGCGTCCGATCCAACGGTCATGGCCGCCAGTACGCTTGTTGCGGGCGAGACCGTCGATCTCATGGGGCCAGACGAGTCACCGATAGTTCCCATCGCACAGTTGGTGGTTGTAGGACTCGCCGGTGCAGCATACATTGTAGGGGAAGTCAAGCAGCTAGCGCAGGTCGAGCAAATATGTGCTATTGTACGCCAGTGGGAGGCCACAATGAACGAGCTGGCAGCCCAGCCCGAACCCACCCTGCCACCCAGCCTAGATTTGTCGCAGAGTGTGGTTGTCGATATGGCGGGCATGAACGGCCTCTCTCCCGAGCAGCAGCGAGAAGTAAATGACGCTATCTCACGGTTGACCAGCCTGGGATATTCGGTCGATTATTCCGAGATAGAAGCGCTGGTCAGGGCAGGGTATCAGTTCTCCGATGTTGTAGCAGCTATTCTCCAAAGTGGAAGCTTTGCTGTGTTCAATGATACTGCTGTAGTCAGCATGATGAAACAGTTGACTAATGCACAACAACTGAAGATGGTTGCCATCGTGGAGGCGTATCGCAAGACACATCCTGATCTGACTTCTCATCAGGTGTACAATTATCTCCGTTACACGCAGATGAAAAGTCAGCTGATAAGTTTAATGGATGACATTTCGGGAAAGAACCCCAGCAATCCTATTGCTCAGACAATTGCCACGATGTATCCAGCGAACGTATTGGCTTTAGTCGTACGCCTACAGCAGAAAGTGGGAAACAATTTATTATCTATTACCGATCCTTTCACGGTAACAGATAATAAATTGGATGGATGGTATCACAATCTGACAGGCGCATGGGGAGAATGGGCGATCATTCAAGACTATTATAAACAAGGGAAGCTGGTCAACTTCTCAGCCCCGACTACTGGTGGGGAGGTTGATATTCAGATCTCGGAAAGCGGAGTAACAAAATGGGTAGAGGTCAAAAACGTTCAGAATCTGAACAACGCCTGGAGTAAAGCTTTGCAACAGGCCAAGAATCTTGTAGTAAACAATGGTGCAAAGGATGTAATCCTTCAGTTTCCCCAACAAGATGCGTCCACTGGTCCCAGTCCACAGCAGATGAATAACCTAACTCAGTTGAGGAAAGCCTATCCTGGGGTCAATTTTGAGATCAGGTACGGACCATCCATTCCTTTTGATCCGCCTGCTAATAATTGGGGTACATATATACCATGAGGTGAGTGTTTTCAAGCATGAAAACAAAGGAGCAAAGTTATGACAGATTTGGTTGGGGGTTACATCCTGTTTCCGCCCGGTTTGAAGCGCTCAGACTTGATCACATTGACGTTGCAGGCTATGGAGCTTGCTCCTGGGGAGTTTGAAGTGAGACTCCCGGAAGATGGGCTTCCTCGCCTCCCAGAAGATGGGTATCCCTTTCGAACTGAGAAACCGGTTGAGCGAGCCTTGGCGCTCCTTGCTCAGGAAGAGAGTGGAGTGATCGAGGGAAAGGGAGAAAAAGAGTTTGAAACATACTGGTTCGAACCTGCTATCGCGTTAGCTCCGGTTGTTAACATTTGGGTGAGCGATAGCGCGATGTTTTACGATACACAGGCCAAGCGGGTGGAGGACTTTGCCCGGCGCTGGCCACACCTGTGCGAGCAAGGACAGGCCGTCTTTGGCTACTTTAGCCCGTTTGAGCACATGTTTGATCGAGATTACCTGGCACAACGGATCGTTCCTGCTCTGGAGCGTGGGGATTTAGTCGAACTGATGGCAACTGATTGTAACTGGCTGATCTATCTGGGGCCAGAGTTGGCACAGCGCTGGCGGCAGGAACAGACGCCTTTTCCCTCACCGCCGCTTCTTTCGCTCGATCTACCTTCTGGGGCGCACTTTTTCCGTATGCGGACTGAGGTATTTGCCTAGTGCTAAATTCCTTTCTTTGCCCTTTCCATTCACTGAACTGCTGCTTCCCAGCAAGCCGGGAAGCAGCAGTTTACATTGAAAACGAGCAGACATACTCTAAATGACCTGGCCCATTCAGGCTATCTATCTGACAAATAAATAAATAGTTCTTAGAAAAAGATGCTATAATTTTCATGATTTATTCTGAAAAGTGAACCCCACTTTAACATATTCCAGGTAATCCAGAGCAGAGAAAAAATGGGAGGTTCTTTTTATGCAAAATATCTCTTCTCGTCCGGCATCCGAGGGGCAACAATGGAACACCGATGAGGTCATTGGGCAAGAGCCTGAGCAAGGCGGCGCGCTTCAATGGTGGTATACCTTGACGGCTCCGCCTCCCGTTGCAGGAGGCGGGAGTTTCGTCCAGCGCGAAGCAGAGCGTAAAGCCCGTTCATTAAGTAGTGTTGCAGCTTTCTTCCTGTGCGTGTTGCTGCTCTTTCTACCAGCATGTTTCTTCATGGGTACAATTATTATTTTCGCTGATAGTATCGCCATAGTTGGTACACTGATCGGGCTGGTCGTCAATCGGTTGGGTGGCACCAGAGCTGCCGGAATTATCATTGTGCTTGGCGCAGAGATAGCACTGGGGGTAGCTATTCTCCTGAAAGGCCCCTTCCAACCAGCAGATATCCAGCTCTATGATTTATACGCTTTGATTATTTTGCTCGTAGCTTCGCTGCTCCCGCCCCGCGCTCTTTTCCTCTTTGCAGCAGCCCATTCTGCATTTATTATCGTAGAATTGTATATTCATCCAGATGTGCCAGCTCTGGCCCAGAATCTGCAACCCCAGGCGCAACTATTGCCGGCTATTGTGCGCTCGGTGGGCCTCCAATTGCTCGGTTCTACTGTGGCTTACGTCTGGGTAAGAAGCGCCACGCGAGCTATTGAACGGGCAAACCGAGCGGAGATGGTGGCAGCGCTTGAGCATACGATTGCTCAAGAACGCGCTTCCAGTGAGCAAGCGAAGCAGGAATTAGAGGAAAGTATCCAGATGCTTATTCAGGCCCAGATGGCGGCTACAAAAGGGCAGATGACGAATCAGCTTCCCTACCCTCCCGCGAAGGTTCTCTGGCCTCTGGTTGGCGCAATGAATTTGCTCTGGACCCGCTTCCAACGGTCGCAGCAGATAGAGCGTGAACATCAGCATCTACAGCAAATGATCTCTTCCTACATCCAGGTCGTGCAGAAAGACAGGTATGCGTCACTCCCACTCGCCCAAACGGGGACGATCCTTGACCAGCTTATTCTCGCTGCCCAACCATCACGTAGCCGCGAGATGCAGCAGGATGTTTTCCACTCCGACAGCTTCCGCAAGACAGGGCAGCCCAGGGAATGATGCAGGCTCCGTAGCCAGCATGCCTGCGGCGGGCGCTCAAAAAAGTTGCACCGGTTCGTTCTTTCTTGTATAATATAGAACATATCTTCTATCTCTGTGGTCTTTGAGAGAGCCGGGAACCGGAGAAGCGGCGGGAAAACGCTTATGGTCACTATCTATACGCACCGGGGCAAACGAATTGAGATCGCGTCCGAGCAAGAACTACGTTCCCCTGTAGAGAGAGGCGAACACATCCGGGCCTATTGTCATATTCACGGGAGCGATCACCAGCGTTCGCTCTCGATTACCAGGGCCACTGGCTGGGGACATTGTTTTAACGCGGCCTGTGGAGCGACGGTGCTGGTCGCCGAGTGGAATCGCTCGCTGGCAAGAAAACTGCTTGCTGGCTATGAGCGGAGGATGACCCCTGTTTCGTGGCCCACATATTCCTCCTCTTCCGCCTGGCCGAGGCCATGCCCGGCGGTCGTGCAACCAATGCTGTTGCCGCCTCCGAGGTCGATACCCCAATGGCAGCGAGAGGAGCACGACGCCCTGTGTATGCTGAACGAGCCGATGCGGCAAGCACTGGCCTCGACACTGCGGGTCAGGAGATACCTGCACGAGCGCGGCATTCCTCTCCAGGCGGCGCTGGCGGCGGGCGTGGGCTATCTACCCTCAACCCTGCTGAATAAGCCTGAGGTGAGGGCATACCGCAGGTTGTTGCGCAGGTGGGCTGATCGCCTGCTCTTTCCCCTGAATTCGCCCGATGGAAAGGGATATATCGGGCGTTCGTTATGGCACTGGCAGCCAGGCATGACCGAGACGGCACATAAGGCGCTGCTGGAGCAGGAGGCTGGTCCTGCGCGCTGGATCAAAACCTACCCTGCCGGCTGGTTCAGCGTAGCGTTTGAGCAATTGCCGAGTACCGTTGTGCTGGTTGAGGGCGCGTTTGATCGCCTGACGCTCCTGGCAGCGGGCTTTCCGGCCAATGCTATTGTGGCGCTGGCCGGTACCGCCGCGCCGCTCGAATGGTTCCCGGCGTGCGTGAAAACCGTAGTACTGGCGCTCGATGGGGATGAAGGAGGCAGAGAGGCCAGTACTCGCCTGGCCTCTCAACTGGCGCAGGCAGGCATGGGCGTCCGGATCTGCTCCTTCACGTATGACAACCGGGGCAAAGACTGGAACGAACGATGGCGGTATCTGGGTAGCCGCGGTCTTACTCCGCTGATAGAGCTGTTCGCCGGAACGCAGTCAGCATAAAGGTAAAGCGTTCGGAAAACTTCCCTTTCCTTCTTGCCATCCGCCGGGTATACTTGAGAAGAATAGGCAATTGCGAATGATTTGCAAGAAGGAGATTACATGAATAGCACCTTTGGTCTTTCCGCGCTCAGACGAGTCTACCGCCAGAGTTCGCCCGAAGTTCGCCGTCGGGTCATCGGGATTTATACCCTGCTGGTCGGTTATAACGTGCTGGCCTGGTCGCTGGCTCTCATCGTCTTTGCCAGGCGCCCGGATCTGCTGGCTCTGGCCCTCACAGCCTACACATTCGGTCTGCGCCACGCCTTCGACGCGGACCATATTTCAGCTATCGATAACGTCACTCGCAAGCTGATGCAGGAGAAGCAACGCCCGGTTGGAGTTGGCCTCTTCTTCTCGCTTGGCCATTCAACCATCGTAGTGGCCCTGACGATCCTCATTGCTCTGGCTGCGATTGCCGCCAGCAGTTTTGACACACTCAAATACATTGGCGGGCTGGTCGGCACCGGCGTCTCAGCTCTCTTCCTGCTCATCATCGCCGCCATTAACATTGTCATTCTGCTGGATATCTATCGAACTTTTCGCGAGGTGAAGAATGGCGGGGAATACAACGATCTCACCATCGATGAGTCGCTGAACAAGCGCGGGCTGATGGGCCGTTTCTTCCGTCCTCTGCTCAGAATGACCGACCGCAGTTGGAAGATGTATCCAATTGGCGTGCTCTTTGGCCTGGGCTTCGATACGGCCACGGAGGTAGGCTTGCTGGGCATCGCGGCTTTCAGCGCCGGGCACGGCGTTCCCATCGCTTCCATTCTGCTTTTTCCGGCCCTCTTCACCGCCGGCATGACCCTGATGGATACGACCGATAGCATTTTGATGCTCGGAGCATACGGTTGGGCCTTCGTCAAACCGATCCGCAAACTTTACTATAACCTGAATATTACCCTGATCTCGGTTATTGTAGCCGTAGTTGTTGGCGGCATCGAAGCCTTGAGCATTGTGGCAACCGAATTAAACCTGACCGGTGTGTTCTGGGATCAGATCAACGTGCTCTCCGACCAGTTCGGCTTGATTGGTGTCATCATCGTTGGCCTGTTTCTGACAAGCTGGCTCATCTCTACGATTATCTATAAAGTGAAGAGGTATGACGAGATCGAGGTGCATACTACGACATCCGATCGCGGTTCAGAACTCAGCGGGACGCGCAGTCAATAAAAAGCAATTCCAGACGAAGAATGCGTGTCATACATGACACGCATTCTTCGTCTGGAATTGCTACTACATCAGACCTATCCGTTTCTGCATGTCTCGCACCTGGGGATAAAGGTGGTAGATCTGGAGATAGTTGCCAGCGGGATCTTTGATGGGGAACATACGGCCCGCGCCTATATCGATCACTTCGCCCAGAATCTCGACCGGCTTTGACTGCCAGTCTCGATAAGTTGCGTCTGCATCTTCAACCGTGAATCCGAGGGTGAGGCCACCACGTGCTAGAGAGACGCCATAGGTTTCTTTGCTGGCATCCTGCAAGGCAATGTTAGTGCCGCCAGCTTTGGAGTACAAAAGGACGAACTCGTCGGAGGAAAATTCTTTGACGACCTCAAAGCCGAGAAATTCAGTGTAGAACGCTTTGCAGGCTGGTACATCATCTACCAGGAGCATAACCAGACCTAATCGTGAAACCATAAGGATTGCTTTCTCCTTCCTCAAAAAGCGAATATTTCTTTCTTCAATGTTACTTGCTTTTGGCCGAGAAAACTTCTTCTAGCTTGCTCTTTTAAGTGAGTTGAATCGTCAGGCAGCGAAGCTCCTTCTTTTTCTCCCTCGCCTGTACGAAGTAGGTACTGGGCAGTTCGTTTCTACCCGGATCTCGCGGAGCTGGCATATATTTTTCCTTTCCTTAGGAACTGGCAAATTGCTGGCTTCTCGGCGGGTCTATGTGTGCTTTCACGAAGGGAGTTGGCGCGGCCGCTCTTTCTTTCCATCCCTGTGGGTAATGGTTAGATAGCCCACAAAGCCGATAATCAGGACTGTCAGGACCAGGGCAATTTTTCCATCGCCCCAGCCCAGGCCACCCAGATAGGGCTTGCCAACCCAGTCGGCAAACGAGGCGCCCAGTGGCCGGGTCACAATATAGGCGAACCAGAAAGCGAAGACCTCGTTCAGACCGAGCAGCCAGTAGGCCAGCCCTGGAAGAGCGAACAGGACCGCGAAGAGGATCAGCGAAGGAAAGTATCCCAGGCCCAGGGTCGCAGCAGTTAGATCGCCCGCGGCAGTGCCGAGCGCGAACGTGGCAATGACCGTTGCCCAATAGAACAGTTCTCGGCGGCCTGGATAGATCGAGTGGATAGAGAGCGTTCTCTCGCTGAGATACCAGACCACAAAGACGATAGCGAGAACACAGGCAAAGAATGTAGTTGACACCCAATATGGAATACCCAGCACTACATGCAAAACATCTGCGGCCATAGTGCCAAAGACTGCCACCATAACAACTGCTAACCAGTAGATCCACGGTATATAGCGGCGCACCCAGAACTGTAGAATAAGCGCGACAATCAGGCCCAGAAATCCCAGCACGACTGCAACGTGTGGATCGATCTGATAAACCAGGAAATCCGAGGTTGACTCGCCCATAGCTGTTGACAGCAATTTAATAATCCAGAAGATGGCAGTAATTTCTGGAACTTTTTTCATAGCTTGCATCGCAGGATGCGCAGATTGTTTTTCACCAGGCATGGTTTGCGAAGGAGCCTGGGGACCGGGACGAAACATTTGCTGCTTACCTTCCTTTACAAATACAAAGCCTATCTAGAAGAGAGACTACGCTCAATATACTGTACTCACATACACTACCAGAAATCGCGTACACACACAGTGACGCTTGCGATTATTATAGACCGTTGCCTGTATGTTGTGAACAGATAGGGACCAAAGAGATAGGGCCGTGCAGGCATAGGAATGAGGTCTCTCTCGAGGAGTATACTGATTCATCCAAACCGAACAACATTCGCTTGAGGAATGGGCAGCTCAGTTATTCCATCATGCCAGGAGAAGAGTTTCCACTGCCTGTTGTACTTAGAGAATGAGATATCGTTTAACTAAAGTAAGGAGGCCAGTAAGACTAAATAAAGAAGAAGGAGCATTGAGATTGAGAAATCTGAACATGGCAGATCTCCTCGTCATCGCGGGCCTCTGCGCTGGCATCCTGCTCTACATGATCACGTTGATTATGGGTATATGGGAGATCATCACGGCCCACCGGCTGAAGAAGCACGCACGAAGCACCACAGCTAGGATCGAGGATATAGATATCAAGTCGGCGGGCCAGGCCGGAACCTACGGGAAAATACGCTTTACCTATACGGTGAATGACACGACTTACACCAAAAGGCAAACGATCAACAAGTACGTAGCGATGGGCCTTCTATCCGGGCCGAAGGAAGTAAGCATTCTTTTCCTGCCCAAAAAGCCCTCGGTAGCCAGGCTGGTGCAAGCTCCTACCAATACGATGAGAATACGCAGCATGGTCATTGTGCTGATCACCCTGGTCGTAGTTGCCCTGCTGATACTGATTGGCGTTCTTCTCGTGGCCAACAATCAGCCCAGCTATTACTAACTCGTCTCCAATTTCTCTTGCATCCAGTCGGCCTGCTGCGGGCGATGCTTATATGGAATGTTATTGCAGACATGATTGCCGTCCTCGAATAGCCA
Organism: Ktedonobacteraceae bacterium; assembly: GCA_035294465.1. Taxonomy (GTDB): domain Bacteria; phylum Chloroflexota; class Ktedonobacteria; order Ktedonobacterales; family Ktedonobacteraceae; genus Paraktedonobacter. The sequence continues at coordinate 12,751 of DATGKW010000195.1, forward strand.
GAGTTCGGCGTGGCTGCCGGCCTCGGCAGCGATGCGCTCGCCCTGCGCTGCTGGCACCAGGCGGTCGCGCCTGCCCTGGATCACGAGCAGAGGCGTCGTGATCCTGTCCGCCACGCCTTGCAAATTGAAGCGCTGCACCTTGTTAAAGGCATCTTCTTCGTTCGCAGCCTTGAGGCGATGCACCAGCGTCTCGCGGCTGATCTGCGGGCGCTTGCTGAAGTTCTCGGATTGATCGTATGGCCCGCAGTTTTCGATGGTGGCCCTGACTCGCGGCTCAAAGGCGGCAGCGCGTACTACGAACTGCCCGCCGAAGCTGACGCCCATCAGACCAACGCGGCTGGCATCCACATCCGCACGGCTCTCCAGATAATCGATGGCGTATGTAATCGGCACTTCGTAATCGGGGCGCAGCGGATGGTCAAACTCCATTTCGCCCTGGCCAGGCCCGTCGATAGCCAGCACGGCCATACCGCGACGCAGGAAATCGTCGCCGTAAAGGTGCAGTTCTTCTTTAACCGAGTCCAGGCCGGGCACGAGAATCACTACTGGCGGCTTCGGGGTATGCCAGGGTTTGCGCAGGATGCCGTACATCGTGCCGCCATTTTCGTAGGGGATGCTCACATGCTCGCCGGGGAAGGCAAAATAGGGCAAACCACGTTGATAATTGCGCACAACCTGTTCGTGAGCCGCGCGTAGCTGATCCGGCCAGCGCACGAATAGATACTTGCCAAAATGGTACGAGATGGCCGCGCGGAAGTAGTGCTCGCCCGCCGAAGTGTAGTGTCTCTCGGCCTCGGCCTTCAGCGCCATCCGCTCGTGCATAGCTCCGCACTCCGACCAGGCGCGACACCAGTCCTCCCAGCGCTCAACGGCCGTGGTGATGCGTTGAAAATCGTTGTAATCGATGCCGTTGGCAATGAAGCGCGGCGCCCAGTTGTCAATCGCGCTCTGAACAAATTCGTCTCTGGCCATTGGTCGGGTCCTTTCCAGAAAAGGGGTTATGCCTTCGACAGCGTGCCTCCCAGATACAAATGTCCGATCTCAGGGTTGTTCAGAATCTCGTCGTGCGTACCCTCAAGGCGGACGCGCCCGCTTTCCAGGACAACGCCGTGATCGGCGAGGCTCAGACCGGTGCGCACGTTTTGCTCTACCAGCACGATGGTTCGGCCTCCCTGCTGCATTAGCTTGATGGTCTCGACTACCTGCTTGAAGGTTCTGGGGTCCAGGCCCATCGATGGCTCGTCCAGCAGGATCAGCTTCGGCTCCAGCATCAGGCAGCGGGCAAACTCGACAAGGCGCTGCTGCCCGCCAGAGAGGCTGCCCGCCTTGTCGTAGGCGCGTTCTCTGACGATGGGGAACATGTTGGCGACTTCGGCGAAACGCCGCTCGCGCAGGGCTTTGTCGCGCAATGTGTAAGCTCCCAGGCGCACATTCTCTCGCACGGTCATCGAAGGAAACAGGCTGTGACTCTGCGGCACCTGGACGATGCCCAGAGCCAGGATCTGGCGAGGCGTCAGGCCAACCAGGGAGCGCCCATCAAAAGTGACTTTGCCCAGGCGCGGCTTCAACAGTCCGCTGAGCACCCGCAGGACAGTGGACTTGCCCGCGCCGTTGGGTCCAACGATACAGGTTGTACTGCCCTGCTCCACTTCAAGATTAACCCCTTTGAGCACGTCGCCGCCATCATAACCGGCGTATACATTCTCCAGTTTCAGCAGCATCTTTTAATCTCCCAGATAAGCTTCCAGCACGGCCGGGTTCGCGCGTACCTCTTCGGGCGTCCCTTCGGCAATCTTCGTTCCGCGATGCATGACCATCACTTTATCGCATAGCCCCATGACAAACTCCATATTGTGCTCAACCACCAGGAAGGTCACGCCGCGCTGGTTCAGCTCGCGAATGCGCCCGGTCAGGTAGTTGAGCATGGTCGGATTGACCCCGCCCGCCGGCTCGTCGAGCAAGATCACACGGGGATCGGCGACCAGGATGAAGGCGAATTCAAGGAGCTTGCGCTGTCCGTAGGAGAGATTACCGGCGGGCAGATCCTTGAGAGAAGTCAGGCCGACAAAATCCAGCAACTCAAGCGCGCGCCTGTGCTCGTGGGTTGAACTCCAGCGGCTTAGCTGCCCCTTCAGATCGCTGCGCTGCGCCGCCACGTGCATGTTCTCCAGCACGGTCAGACGGGGAAAAACGCGCGTAAGCTGAAAGGTGCGTCCGATGCCCAGGCGGAAGACTTTATCCGGTGTGGCGTTGGTGATGCTCCGGTCCTGGAAGCGCACGCTGCCGCTATCAACCCGTTCGTAGCCGGTCATGACGTTGAACAGCGTGGTTTTGCCCGAACCATTGGGGCCGATCAGACCGGTAATCGAACCCTCTGCCACGCTGATTGAGCAGGTATCCAGGGCCTGTATTCCTCCGAAAGCTTTACAAACATCCTGCGCCTCTAACAGGCTCATACATCGATTCCTTCCTTCTTACTTAGCTTCTCACGTAATATTCGCCGGTTTCCCCTGTTCGGGCAGCGAAGAGATAACGATATCGTCGGATGGCCGCTCGCTCTGGCGCAGCGCCCGGTACTTTTGCCAGCGCTCCTGAAGCGTGGGCAGGATACCACGTGGCAGCAGCAGCAGGACCAGCAGGAGCAGTCCGCCGTAGATCACGAGGTACCAGTCCGGGGCGTTCGCGGCCAGGGTTTGCCGCAGCGGCTCCAGCAGAAGCGCTCCCACAATGGGGCCTGAAATGGTGCCGATCCCTCCCAGAAACCCCATCAAAGCTATAGTAACATCAAAGGTCGGGTCAAACGCAGACATTGGGTAGACTGCGCCGATAAAGTAGGACCAAATGGCCCCTGCCATACCAATAATCAACGCGGCCAGCACATAGGCAGTAAGCTTGGAGATCTCTGTCTTCACACCTAGACCGCGCGCGCGATCCTCGTCATCGCGAATGGCCAGCAGCCCCAGACCGTATTTGGAGTGGCGCACCCACCACGAGAGGGCAATCGCCAGTAGCAGCAGGAGCAGGATTGCATAGTAGAACGGTGTATTGAAGAAATCGCCGCCCCAGGCGAGAGGAAAAGGCAGATCGAGCCCGGTTGTTCCGTTGGTAACGTTTGTCAGATTCTCCGCGAGCAATTGACCAATAAAGAACATAGCGATAGTGACGATGATAAAGGCGTGCCTGCGCACGCGCAGGGCAACCCAGCCCGCCGGGATGGCAATAACCGCCGCGATCAGACCCGCCACAGGCACGAGCAGGAAGATTCCATAGCCTGCCGGAACGTTCCAGTGCTCGCAGATCAGCGCCAGGGCGTAGGCACCGAGGCCAAAGTAAACGACGTGCCCCAGAGAGAGATAGCCGCTATAGCCCGCCAGCAAATTCCAGCCCGTGACCATCGCCGCGAACATGAGGGTAAAGAACGCGATGGAAGTCACCTCTCCATTGGGAAAGAGCAGTGGGAAGGCGGCGGCAAAGGCCAGCAAGATCAGCAGTCCGACTCCCTTAATAGAGCCATTCTCGCCGGCCAGGAGGTTCCAGCCCACAACCGTCACGGCGACAATCAGCGAGATCACAACAGGCGTCAACTCGCCGCTGGCAAAAGCCTGCGGGAAAGCCAGAGCCAGAACCAGTAGCAGCAGGCCAGACGAAAAGAGTATGACCAGAATCAGCAAGGCCAGCAAGCCAAATGCTTTGAAGAATTTCATTGCTGCCTTCCTTCCTTCTGGCCAAGCAAGCCCTGGGGACGCAACACCATGATAACCACCAGCAGAATAAAAAAGACCGTGGTGGCCCAGTTTTGCTGCCAGACCTGGGCCACCACGTCCTCGATCACCAGCATGCCCACGGAGGCGATCAATGCGCCCGACAGGCTGCCCATACCGCCGAAGACGATAATCGCCAGCAGACGAGAGATTAGATCATAGGCGCTGTTGGCATCGAAGCCGTTGGTCGCGCCAAAGGCCATGCCGCCCGCCGCCGCCAGGGCCACGCCGATGCCAAAGGTAATCGACGAGACGCGCTCGACGTTGATGCCCACCAGCTCGGCGGCAGTGCGATTCTCCATCGAGGCGCGCAAGCTTCGCCCAAAATCGGTGCGATAGACCAGAATGTAAAGGCCGGTCAGCAGCACCACCGCCAGCAAGAAACCAAAGACGTAAATATATGACAAATAGAACGTTGGCGAAAAGCCGGGCAGCGGGATGGAGGCGGTTACATACCAACCCTGCAAGCTCACGATGTTCGCCGAAAAAATCAGGTTAAGCGCTCCCTCGATGATCAGGGCTATCCCGAATGTTATCAGAACGGAGAGCATCATGAGATCGCGTTTGATCGGGCGAAAGACAAACGAGATCAGCCAGCCAAAAAGAAACATCACGGGCATGGTAATGAGCAGGCCAGGAAACAGATCGATATGCAGGCGCTGCTCCAGCACAAAACTGAGATAAGCCCCCAGGATTACCAGAGCGCCCTGCCCAACGTTGATGATATTCATCACGCCGAATACCAGCGTTAGCCCGGAGGACATCAAGGCATAAACTCCACCGGTCAATACTCCCAGGATGATCCCTTCGAGAACAGGTCCCACGATAGATACTCTCCCTCCATTTGTCGTACCTTCTCTCTCTGTCAGAGACATTTTTGTCTCTATTGCAGACGAAGCTCGCAATAGAGACAAAAATGCCTCTTGAAGAGATTACGGCCAGGCCGGTTTTGGATATTCAGGCTGTGCTACTGCCTGGGCTGGCGGGTAGACAACTTTTACCTGACCACCCTGCCACTGGAAGACGTAGACAATGCCGGCGGTGTTCTGGCCGGTTTTGTCGAACTGTACACGGCCCTGGACTGTGTAGAAGGTCGCGCCAGAGTGAAGGTAGGCAATAAGCTTCGAGTTATCGAGGCTGCCGACCTTTTCTACTGCCTGTTGAAGCACCTGGGCAGCAGAATACGCTTCCGGGCTGTCTGCACTGATGTCCTGGGCCGTGCCGCCGAATTGTTTGATGAAATCCTGAACGAACTGCGCGTTGCTGATCGCCCCTGGCACGTTGGGCGTAGCAGGTACGTTAATCGATGGGTCCCAGCCATTGGGGTAGAAGATGCCTTCTGCCACATTGGCCCCGCCAATCGGGCCGGTAAAGGCTGAACCCTGGTCCGGGCCAGCAGAGGCGATGATAGCCTTTGGATTGTAATGTTGCTGCCTGAATGCTTTGATCTCGGCGATAATATCCGGGAGCATCGAGCCAAGCACCACAAGCTGAGCATTGGAATTAATGATGCGCTGAGCGACAGGCGTAAAGTCGGTCGTTTCCGCCGAATAGACCTGGTAATCGACTGTCTTAATGCCGGCTGCCTGTAGCTGGGCTTTCGCCTGGTCGATCATTGGTTGAGTGAACGGGTCATCCTCGGTTTCGTAGGCAGCGGTGGTAGGCCGCTCGCTGGCTGGCAGCGACAGAATATACTGGACAAAGCCATTCATCTGACTGACGATTGGCGGCGAGGCATCGAAGACGTTGTTGAGTCCCTGCGTGAAGACGGAGGGACCGCCGCCGGAGCCTTCGAGCATGGCATATCCGTAGCGAGCCGCTTCCTTCGAGGCTGGCTTTGTCAGCAGAGTTGAGTAGGGTCCCAGCACCAGATCCACATGATCGGTTGCAATGAACTTCTGATAATCGGTCACCACCTGGTTTGTGTCGCTGCCATCATTGGCGAAGTCAAGCGTGATCTTGCGCCCAAGCAGGCCACCACTCGCGTTGACGTTATCCGCCCACAACTCATAGCCCTGCTTCGTCGCCAGGCCGTCGGCTGAAAAGTCACCCGAAAGTGGAACCGAAATACCGATTTTGATGGGCGTCGTTGATTGATTGCCGGAACTGCCTGCTGTTGAACCGCAGCCGTAGAACAAAAATACGATGACTACCAGCAGACCGATACTTCTCGCGCCTGCTTTGCTGCATAAAGCGTGAAATCCCTCCATAGCTGCCCTCCTTAAAATATTACTGGACAAATACAAAGACTGACTGTTTCCATTAAGAACACGAGTTTTGGACTAATGAACAACAAGAAGATAGATCAATCCTCTTTTTCGTTTTCTCGCTTTTCTGCTCCGTCCAGTAGCCCTAATGGTTCCTCAATCAGACTGGCAAGCGTAGCCAGAAATTGCGCCCCCAACGCGCCATCGATTGCCCGGTGGTCGCAGGAAAGCGTGAGCGTGAACATGGGCTGCACCTCTGGCCGGCCATTCACCGGCACAACTCGCTCGGCTATGCGGCCAACGGCCAGAATCGCCGCCTGTGGTGAGTTGATAATCGCATTGAACGCATCGACTCCGTACATGCCCAGGTTGCTGATACTGAAAGTGCCGCCGCTGATGTCCTGCGGGCGCAGTTTGCCCGCGCGCGCTTTCGCTACCAGGTCTCTACGCTGGCGAGCAAGCTCGCGCAGGCCCAGCGTATCCGCGTGGTGAATGACTGGCACGACCAGCCCTTCTTCGATGGCCACAGGCAACCCAAGATGGATGTCGCGCATCAAAGTCAGCCTGTTACCGCTCCATGTCGAGTTGACGCGCGGATGCAGGCGCAGGGCTGTCGCAGCGATCTTCACCAGCAAGTCGGTATACGTGATTTCCTGCGCGCCCCGCTTGACGAGATGCTCGCGCCAGGCAATCAGGCGGCTGGCGTTGATCTCGCGCACCAGATAGAAATGCGGCACGCTCGTCCAGGTCTGCGCGGTTCGCTCTACCATGATCCGCCAGATTGTGCTCACAGTCGTTGCTTCGCCTGAAGGTGACGCAAACGTGTCCGCCGGACCTGCCAGGACATCGCCCGCCAGCACCGCACCCTCTGGCCCAGTTCCGACGATTTTTGCGAGGTCCTTGCCTTGCTCGCGCGCCAGACGCCGCGCTTTTGGAGAGGCCGGCACCCGGCCGACGCCGGAGGGAACAGTCACGGGCCTATTCTGCTGGCGCAGATAAGCCAGCACGTCGGCCTTCTGCACACGCGGTCCCGCAGCTTTGACCTTACCCAAATCTACCTGGTGCTCTGCGGCAATGCGCGAGGCGAGCACGCTGGCGGGAACGGCCGACGTGCTCGAACCGGTATTTTGTGGACCCCCTCCATTCAGACCTGGCGCAGTTTCGGTCGGTGAGACACGCGGCTCCGGCCGCCCGGCGCTCTCCGCGACCTGGCGACGCTCAGATGTGCGCTCCTCCTGCTGAGCAGGCGCTTCTCCTGTCGCAGAGATGAGAGCAATGGCCTGCCCCACGGGCACTTCTTCACCGGCTGCTGACAGGATGTGCGAGAGAATGCCGCTCGCTGGCGCTTCAATCTCTACCGTTACCTTATCGGTCTCGATCTCTACTAGCGGCTCGCCCTTCATGACTCGCTCGCCCTGCGTTTTCAGCCAGCGAACGATCTTCCCGCTGTCCTGCGCCATGCCCAGCGCCGGAAGGATAACCTCTGTAGCCATCGCTGTCTCTCCTTCTACAAAAAATCAGATGCCCAGCACCCGCCAGTCGCGACATCGCCAACCAACCCACTGCCATACAGGGCCGCTTCAGCGAGGGCCTTCTGCCCCGTGACCAGCCCTCCCTCACGATGACACTCCTCTCGCCTTGCTCTCCGCCCTCCCTCACGATGAATGGAGGTGTTCGGGCTTCTCTTGTATCTTTCTTATCCTTTTGCTGGCGGCATGACCGCCTGGGGACTGTATCCGTTGGCCTGCGCATTCAGGTGCGATTGAGTATCGCGTGTCGTTGGAAGTGGGCCGCTGGCGGTGTAGTAGCGCACGCCCGCGACCAGCAATTCCTCGGCAGGGAAGCGCGTAATCACCTCGCAGCCATCTTTGGTGACGATCAACTGCTCTTCAATGCGCGCCGCCGACCAGCCATCCGCCGCCGGCCAGAAGGTTTCGAGCGCGAAGACCATGCCCTCCTCAATTGTCTCCGGGTGGTCGAGTGAGACCAGGCGGCTGAAAATCGGCTTCTCCCAGATCGAGAGGCCCACGCCGTGCCCATACTGAAGCGCGAAGGCCGCCTCTTCGTTGGGGAAACCAAATTCTTCAGCTTTTGGCCACAGGCTGACAATCTCGGCAGTTGTCACGCCCGGCTTGATCGCGTTGATCGCGCGGTCCAGGATCTCACGGCAATACTTGTACGCGTCTACCTGGGCCTGCGAGGCGCTGCCCACTACGAAGGTGCGGTAGTAGCAGGTGCGATAGCCGTTATAGCTGTGCAGAATGTCGAAATACGCGGGGTCGCCAGGGCGCAGAGCGCGGTCGGTGTACACGTGCGGGTGAGGACTGCAACGCTCGCCAGAAATGGCGTTGACGCCCTCGACATGCTCCGAACCCAGATCGTATAGCACCTTGCTGACCAGCCCCACGCACTCGTTCTCACGAATACCCGGTCGCAGATTGCGGTAAAGCTCGTCGTAGGCCGCGTCAACCATCATGCAGGCCGTGGAGAGCAGCGTAATCTCATCCTGCGTCTTGACCAGGCGAGCCTTCTGCATCAATTGCTGTCCATCAACGACGTTGATGCCCTCCGCCTGCAAGGCAAAGAGCACTGGCAGCTCGATTACATCCACTCCCAGCGGCTCATGTAGCAGGCTGCGTGCCTCCAGTTCCAGGCGGATCTTCTTCGCCACGTCCTCGGCGCGGCCAGACTCTGGCGACATCGCGCCGCGCTGCGTGGAGATGCCGGCGCGTGAGCGTTCATCGCCCAGCCAGGGGCAATAGAGCTTGTGGTGACGCGCCGCCGAACCAAAGTCCCACATGATCGGCTCGTCGTCCTGTGGGAGCAGAGAGAAGCGGGCCAGCTTATCCATAGCCCAGGTGCCGATGTGGGTAGCCGTGATGTAGCGAATATTGTTCATATCGAAACAGAGCAACGCGCCCATCTCCGACTCCTTCAGCAGCTTCTTGACGCGCACCAGGCGCTCGCTGCGCAACCTGTCGAAGTTGACACGCTCCTCCCAATCCACGCCCATCAGGCCATACGTCTTGATCGCCATGACCGTTCTCCTTCCATGGATCAGATTTGACCACACAACGTCTTCGCCACCTCCACGACAGAGGCGGCAGTAGGAACCGTCAGATCCTCCAATACCGGCGAGAAAGGCACCGGCACATCCAACGCACCCAGGCGTTTGACCGGCGCGTCGAGATAGTAAAAAGCTCCCTCGGCGATGATTGCGGCCAGTTCGGCGGTGACGCCGTAGCGCTCGTAGCCTTCGTCCACCACGATAGCCCGGCTGGTTTTCTTTGCCGAAGCAATCAGCGTCTCTTTATCCAGGGGATAGGTGGTGCGCGGATCAATGACCTCCGCACTGATATCAATCTTCTCCAGGATTTCGGCGGCAGCGAGGGCGGTCTGGACCATGCTGCTGGTAGCGACAAGAGTGATATCGCTGCCGGGCCGCTTGACATCGGCAACGCCGAAAGGGATGGTGTAGTCGCCAGCGGGCACGAGGCCAGTAAGCTGATACATCATCTTGTCTTCGTAAAAGATCACCGGGTTATCGTCGCGAATAGCTGTTTTCAGCAGGCCCTTAGCGTCGTAAGGCGTGGAGGGCAGCGCGACGTAGAGGCCGGGAATGTGACTGACCCAGGCGTGCAGGCTCTGGCTGTGCTGCGCGGCAGTGCGGCGCGTCGCCCCCAGCGTCGTGCGCACGACCAGCGGCACCTTGAGCTTGCCGCCAGACATATAATGCACTTTGGCCGCCTGGTTGACGATCTGGTCCATCGCCAGCGCGATGAAGTCGCCAAACATGATATCGATGATGGGACGCATTCCTGTCATAGCGCTGCCAACGCCGAGGCCGGTAATGCCGGCCTCGGATATGGGGCTATCGATCACACGTTCGGGACCAAATTCCTCAACCAGACCCGCAAGGACCTTGAAGGGCGTGCCGGCCTCGGCCACGTCTTCTCCTATGATAAAAACACGCGGATCACGTCGCATCTCTTCGGCCAGAGCCTCGCGAATGGCCTGGCCAAGCGTCAGCTCGCGCATATTCTGGCCGGTTTGCTGGCTCAGAGCAGCGCCGGGAGGGCTAGACATAAACATCTTGAGTTACCTCGCTGGGATCTGGATAAGGAGCGTTCAGCGCGAACTGCTCGCCAGCCTCAACTTCCGCTCGCACCTGCTGCTCGATGCGCTCGAAATCCTCTTCACCGGCCAATTCCTGCTCAAGCAGCCAGCTTTTCAGAATGTCCAGTGGGTCGCGCTGTGTCCTCCAGTACTCCTCCTCCTCGGCGGAGCGATAATAGTTTCGCTGGATATCGCCGACGTGATGGCCCATGTAGCGATAGGTCTCGCAGAGCAGGAAGGCCGGTCCCTCGCCGCGCCGCGCGCGTTCAACCAGGCGCTTCGCTGCCTCATAGACTGCGCGCACATTCTGGCCATCTACCTCGACAGTGAGTATATCAAAGGCTGCGGCTCTGGCGGCCATGTTCCCGGCAGTCGTCTCGGAATTATGCGTATACTCGTTGTACTGGTTGTTCTCGCAGACATAAATCACGGGATATTTCCAGAGCGCAGCCATATTCATCACTTCGTAGAGCACGCCCTGGCCGAGGGCGCCATCGCCAAAGAAGCAGACCGCGACCTGATCGCTGCCACGCATCTTGCTCGACATCGCGGCTCCGGTGGCGATGCCGGCGCTGCCCCCTACGATAGCATTTGCGCCCAGGTTGCCTGTATCCTGGTCGGCGATATGCATGGAGCCGCCCTTGCCTTTGCAGTAGCCAGCAGCCTTGCCCAGCAGCTCGGCAAACATGCGATCAACGGACGCGCCTTTCGCCAGGCAGTGACCGTGCCCACGGTGTGTGCTGGTGATATAGTCATCGCGGCGCAGGGCAGCACACACGCCCACGGCTATCGCTTCCTCACCAATGTAGAGATGCGCCAGGCCGGGCATTCTGGCGGTGAGATACAACTGATTGACATGCTCCTCAAACACGCGGATCGTGAGCATTTGCCTGTACGCGGCCAACCAGGAGACCTGCTCGCGCTCGTTCGTGGCCTGAACAGCTCCT
>DATGKW010000196.1:0-4155 GCA_035294465.1 Ktedonobacteraceae bacterium
CCATACACGCCGCGATAGGCGGGCGGGAGCATGGCGGCGATGCGCCGCATGACGGTTTCGGTGGCTTCGCTGACATCTTCCCTGGTTATCTTCGCGCCCTTTGGTTTGAGGACGAGCGGCTCGCCATAGGTGATGGTAATGCGCGGGCGGAACTTTTTCAGCGCGTGCTCGCTGCCGCAGACAGCGACCGGAATGACGGGGACGCCAGCTCGCAGCGCGATCATGCCCAGGCCGGCGTGGGCCGGGATCAGCTGATGGTTGTCGCTGCGATGCCCTTCCGGGAAAATGACCAGGATCTTGCCGCGTTTGAGCAGCTCATCGGAGGCGCGCAGCAACTGGCGGTCGGCCTCCCCGCGCCTGACAGGTATGGCTCCCAGGAAGCGCACCAGCCAGGCGAGCCCGCCCTTATAAAGTTCTTCTTTGGCCAGGTAGATGACCTGCGACGAGAGGTAAGCGGGCACCAGGGGAATATCCATCCAGGAAAGATGGTTGGAGGCGAGGATGTAAGGCCCTGTCTTCGGTACGTTTTCACGGCCTTTGAGCTTGATGTCAAGCAGCAAGAAGAAAACAACGTGGGCAACGGCGCGCATGCTGACCCAGAACCAGGCTGGGGTCACATAGGGTTCGTAGAGATTCTTCGCGGGCTTTGTCGATTGTTCTGAGCAAGCTGCCGGAGCCTGCGCTCTGGCAGCGGATGAGGATGGATGTTCCTGCATTAGCGTGGCTCCTCCAGGTAACTGTAGATGACCTCCAGAACCTGGGGGATGCTCAGGTTGTCGGTCATAATCACAATGGCATCGTGGGCGGGATGCATGCGATCACGGTCTATGTCGTCCCGGCGTTTAATGTCCTCGATAACGGCTTCCAACGACGGCAGGCCATACTCCGATTCCTGGCGCTCAGCCATCTCGGAGTAGCGGCGGCGGGCGCGTTCTTCCAGGTTGGCATTCAGGTAGATTTTCAGTTCTGCATCGGGCAGAACAATGGAGCCAATGTCACGCCCTACCATAACAACTCCCTGCTCTTGCCTGGCCATTTCTCGCTGGCGCGCGCGCAAGAGTTCGCGTACTTCTGGGTGAGCCGCGACTGGTGGCACGGCCTGCGTTACTTCGGCGCTGCGCAGGTCCCAGGTGATGTCCTGACCATCGACCGTCACGGTATACTGACGCCCGTCGTCTACTGTGGGACGGCAGATCACGATCTTCGCCTCGCGGGCGAGTCGCGCCAGCGCCGGTCCGTCGAAAATATCGACCTGCCTCTGCAACGCCAGCCAGGCCACTGCGCGGTACATTGCGCCCGTGTCTACATACAGATATCCCAATTTGTGAGCCAGTTGTTCTCCAATGGTGCTTTTGCCAGACCCGGCTGGTCCGTCAATTGCGATACGCCCTGGCCTTCTCATGAATCCTCCAAAGGAAAAAGATTGGGGGATGAGCTAAGCCCTGAGCAATTATATCACACCTCGTCAGCCTGAGAAGCAGCGCGTAAGGCTGTGATTTCCTCCGCGCTCAGATAGCGCCACTTGCCTGGGGGCAAGGAGCCAAGCGTGAGCGTCCCGATTCCCACGCGCTTGAGCTCCAGAACTGTCAGGCCGATCGCTGCCAGCATGCGCCTGATCTGGCGTTTGCGCCCCTCGTGGATGGTCAGAGCCAGCCTGGTGCTGTCGCCTTCGTGGCGCAGCACGCTGACGCGGGCCGGAGCGGTTTTGTATCTGCGACCATCGTCTTCAGTAATGACTACTCCCTGGCGCAGAGCGCGCAGGAGCGGATTGCCTGGGCGGCCTCGGACCAGCGCTTCGTAATGCTTCTCCAGCGCGTAACGTGGGTGAGTCAGGTGCAGGGCGAAATTGCCATCGTTGGTGAGCAGAAGCAGGCCGCTGGTGTCGCTATCCAGGCGTCCTACGGGATAGACGCGCAGCTTGCGCAGGTTGGCAGGCAAGAGATCGAGTACGGTTGGCCGCCCGTGCGGGTCCGAGACCGTCGAGAGGTAACCCACCGGCTTGTGCAGCAAGATGGAGACCTGCTGGCTGCTGGCCTGGATGACTTTGTCATCGACCAGGACCACATCGCGCTCAGGATTGATGCGCGTGCCCTGTTCGCGAATTGTGACGCCGTTGACCTGCACGCGTCCGGCGGCGATCAAATCTTCGGCGTGCCGGCGCGAAGCCACGCCGGCGTGGGCCAGAAAGCGTGCAAGGCGCTCACCCGTGGGCTCGATCATAGACGCTGGCCTCCACACAGGCAATCCTGGCAACGTTTGGCCTGGCAGGTATGGCTGTAGATAGCGTGCAGACCTTGTTGAAGGCAGGCTTGTTGAGGCTCTAGAGGGAGATGAAGCTGCGCGCTCATCGTACGCGTCACGCGATTCGAGACGAGCGCCGGGTAGGAGAGATAGATCTGCCGCGCCCTGTTCGCCAGGCGTCCATCGTCTTCTAAGGCCGCTGAGGCTGCTGCAAAGGGCAGGATAACGTTCACGATCAGTATATCGGAGCGCGCGCGGCTCAGGGGATGAAGCGCCGCGCGCAGGGCCTCTATCGCGGCTTTGTTCTCCGTTTCAGCCTGCACTATCCGGCGCAGGGTTTGCCAGGAGCCGTTTCTTTTCCAGCGGGTACAGAGGAGATAGAGCGTACGCAGGCGGCGAGCATCGAGGGGGGCGGGGGTCGAGATATGGCCCAGAGGCTCAGGAATTCGTGCGGGCAGGCCCACAAGGCGCAGGCCCACTGCGCGGAAGAAGGCGCGGTCGCGCCCGTAGCCCAGGCCCTCGGCCAGCGCAGGAAGCAGGCAGATATCATAAGCGTTCCATATTGAATCTGGCCGGGGCTGTGTCTTAAGCAGGGCTTGATAGAGATTCTGGCTTTTCTCGTTGAAGCGCAGCAGGCCGGCATAGAGCAAGGTAGCGGTAGTCGCCCCGGCTGCCAGCGGCCTTTGCTCGCAGGGCCAGCCTTCACTCTCCATTGGGGGCCTGGGCAGGTCGAGCAGCGAGCAGTTGGGAACGATGGCGCCATCCTGGCGTCTGGTGGGCATTGAGCTATCCAGGTAACGCACAACGTGCAGGATGACGCGGTTATAACGCGGATCGGTCTGGTGCCCGTGATCAAACCAGTCTCCAGCCCGCACATGAAATTCCACATCGCCCACAAGCTGCTCCTCCTCCTGGTCGGGGCATGGGAGCACGCGCAGGACCGCGTCACGCACATCGGGGCCGCTCGGTCCGCCAGGTTGTCCATTATAGAGCAGCAGGTAGCGCCGACCATCTTCCAGAGGAAGCAACGTGCGGGGGGCGAGCCGCCACCAATCGCGCGCGATATCGCTTTCCTGCTCGCTGCGTTCGTGTACAGCGAGGGCTGTCATTCTGACACCTGCGCTTTCTTGCTGCTGCGGCGAACGACCGGAATTCTGGCTGTAGTATCGACCTCTTCCCTGTGCGGGTCATGCGTGGCGGCTTGCTCAGTCTCGCCGCCCTCCTGTTGCCCTGCTCCGATTTCGCCAGCTTCCAGGCGCCGGGTACTCATGCGTTCGCGCAGAGATTGCAAGCGTGTTTCAACCAGCAAGGCGCGCGCTTTCGCGCGGGCAAAGCGCTGCATGGTCTTGCTCTGAGCTTCGCGGATCTCTGCCAGCTTTTCAAGCATTCCGCGGTCTCCTTGCTGCAACTTCTTCAGAGCCTCCTGTCAGAACTGTGCAAAATCTTCAACGATTGCTCCTTTCGCGCATTAGACTCCTCGACTGCGTAGATTGTTGTTCAGCGCGAACGGCCAGCGCCAGAAAAGCGAGAGCAAGACGAGGTTAAAGAGCAGCGTAACCAGGGAGAAGGAGAGAAAATTGCCGACGGATACAGGAGGAACCGCTACGCGCTCGACCAGCAGCCAGCGAAACAGCATGGCGACGGGCCAGGCTGTCAACCAGCAGAGCATGGTGCGCAGGATCATTTTCTTGGGGCGCGTGGCGACGTCGGCTCGAAAAGCCCCTAGAAATGGTGAGACAAGGAACCAGGCGGCTGCGAATGGAAGGGCCAGCCAGAGCGAATAGAGCGGATTAAAGCCCTCGCCATGAGCGTCGGCGCCCAGGGTGACAAAGATCAGGAAGCAGAGGAGATCGCCGAAGGCCAGGGAAATGATCCGCGTTCTGGTGGACATCTCCCGGCTCCGATGAAGCGGTT
>DATGKW010000197.1:0-48897 GCA_035294465.1 Ktedonobacteraceae bacterium
AGAGCAGATACAGAGCCAGGATAGGCAAAGCAGTAAATTTCACCAGCACCGCGAGCGTCAGAGCCACAACCACAGGCAAATAGCCACGCGGGTATAGCAACCGCTCGTGTGCCTCAGCGTCGGCCGCCAGGAGAATTCCCATCAGGACAAAGGTAAGCATGAAATCATCGTTGTGCCCGCCCAGACCGCTTTCCAGGAGGAGTAGGGGATTCCAGGCAAAGAGCAGCATGCCCAGCGTCACGACGCGTGGCGACCCGCCCATGGTCTGCAAGATACGTTCGACCTGCCAGATATTGAGCAATTGCGCAGCCAGCGCTATCAGCCGAAAGACCACTACATACAGTGCTGGATCGGGACTTAACAGCCAGCCAAAGAAACCGCAGATCAGCATCCAGACGGGGCCATAGGCAGAAATCGCCGACGACCAGTAATTCAGCCCGGTAAAGGGGTCCTGAGGAAACGCTGAGACTGGCACGAAGTAAGGATTGGCGTGATATATCCCGAGGACCCGGCCAAAACTGGCGTAAACGAGAATATCGTGCGAAAGCATAGCCGGTGTCACGACATATACCACTCCGGCCAGCACCGCACTTAACCAGATAATACCGCGTATCCTTTTCTGGCCGCCCGCCGCCTCTACCCTACGCCCTACCAGCAGAGCGCCAAGACCATAGCAGAAGAACGCCAGGGTAATCAACGAAAAGAACTCTAGATAGGCCGTAGACAACTGGTTCACAGGTCCCAGACGAGATGGCAGCCAGTTGCTGGCATTCGCCAGAAAAAAGCCAGGAGCCAGATGGAGATTCAGCACAGGGTCGGGTATCCTGATCAAAGGAGTCACCGTGAGAAGTACGCACATTACCAGACCCGATGCACACAACAGAAAGCCTGTTGACCATCCGGCGTTGTTCGGTGAAGCATGCTGAGGAGCACTAACTGCAGGCCGATACCCCGGCAACAGGTCCTTGACAGATTCCTCTAGCATGAAATGTACACCTTTAGACCATCCAGCGATTGAGCACGAAGAGAGCAGCCATGATAGCCTGCAAGAAAGGGAAAGCGAGCATACAGGCATAATGCAGACGCGGATGCTTCAATCCTAAAGCCGCTAAAACGATGAAGCCTGGAAACATCTCCAGCACGAAACGCTGATTCGATTGCAGCGGATCTTGCTGCTTGAGGGCTGGACTGATCAACATATAGAGCACCAGCAGGCTAATCCAGAGGGCATAACTCGGACGGAGCTTGCGCCAGCAGACGACCGCCAGAGCCATAAAGCCAAAGGTGGCAGCCATATCCAGGAGAAGATGAGCTTCGATAAAAGAACCAAATGGTTGAATATAAAAGAGTTGAGCAAATGAATCGGCAATACCCATCCAGGGCCACGCCGTAAGTCTTCCCCAATGGCTCTGAACGGTGGCGAAGAGGAAAAAATTGCCATACACATACTGACAGAATAGACAGTAAGCAAGCGTGCCTAGTGGCATAAGGAGAACAGGCAAAGCCCTGGGCACCAGCGACCAGATTTGCCGCCAGAAGCCTGAACGTTGCTCCGGGTCAGCCGGCAATGCTCTACTAGCCCAGACCTCATAGAGATACGGAAGAGCCAGAATAAGACCCGCAGTGCGGGTTAGAGCCGCCAGCAGCCCTAACAGGCCAGACAGCCACCATTTCCGATGGCGCATCGCCAGGAAGGAACTGCAAGTGAAGAGCAGGAAAAGCGATTCGTTATAGGCCGCGAAGAAGAAAAAGGCTGTCGGAAAAATGCACAGATAGAGAAGCGTGCGCCTTCCCACATGCTCTCCCAGAGCATCTGTGGCCAGTTGATAGAGCACAAAGAGCGTTCCCAGTAGCGCGAGATTACTAATAACCATGCCGATAGCGAGATAGCCTTGATTGCCAAAGACGAAGGCGATTCCCTTAATCAGTCCGGGCAGGAGGGGAAAAAAAGGCGTATCATAAATGCTCTGATAGCCGTATTGCGCAATATGTACATAACGTTCAGCATCCCAGTGATCCCATGAAGTAAGCAATCCGACCACATCAACCGGCGTATGTGGATATACATGGGGAGGAACAGGGAAAAGAATATATGTAAAATACGTACACGCGACCAGCAAGAGGCGCGTTCCCAGGAAAAGCCAGAGGATGTCGGAAAGAGGTGCCCGCTTCATAAAAAAACCACCTGCTGCTATTTTCTCGTTCAGAAAGGTTTACATGTATCCGGCAAGAGATATTTTGCAACCTCTCATATCAAACGAACAGGGCTGGCTGGTGGGTAACGCACCACCTTACTCTCTTAGAGAGCATACAATATCTGGAGCATATCTGACTTCCGTCTTGTTCACATATTCGCGCTACAGCGCTCGCTTATGAGGTGTGCGCGTGTTTTATAAGCGAGCGCCGCAGACAAACAATCAGATATAGAGATTATTCCTGAAGCAATTCAGCTATTTTTGCTTCAATAGTTCCGGCTGTGGGGTAAAAGGCTGTTTCCTCGGCGCTGTTGTAAGGAGCCGGCGGAGCAGGAACTGCCGAGATAAACGCGGGCGTGGCATCCAGATCGTAGAAACAGTTCTGGACAATCCACGAATGGAGATGCCGGCCAAAACTGGTCAGGTCGTACTCTTCAGTCACAACCATCACGCGGTTAGTTTCGTGGACTGCGGCCCTCACTGCCTCTTCATCAAAGGGCGCCAGTGTGCGCAGATCCACGATCTCTATGGAGCCACCCTGGCGTTGGACCGTATCGGCAGCGGCAGTGCAAGCTTCCAGGACCATTGTGCCCCAGGCGATAATAGTCAGTTGGGCCGGACCTTCCCCGATACGCAGGCGGCGGGCCTTGCCGATTGGCAAAGTATAGTACCCCTCCGGTACGTTCCAATATTCGGTCATGGCCGCAATGAGCTTGCCCCGGCTATCCTTCGGCGGCTCGGAACGGTAAAGGCGCCCGCGCTCCAGGAAAGCCACTGGGGATTGCGCTCTGGCCGCCTCCAGTAGTAATCCTTTGGCGTCAAAAGGCGTAGCCGGGCAGATAGTAATCATACCAGGGACACAGGTAAACCACTGCTCACCCGCGTTGGAATGGCCGAATGCACCGCCGCCCGCTCCTCCACTGGAGATAGGACCACCACCGCCACTGCCTGATTTTGCGCGCAGCAACAGCGGCACATGCCAGCCGCCATAGTTCTGGTAAAGGACGCGCGCAGCCAGGCGGATAGTCTGGCTAGCCGACTGGTGGTAGTCAACAAACTGGATCTCAGCGCATCGCGCCTTGCCGTCAGCCATACCCGCGCCCGCCGCGATGCCCACGATAACCTGCTCGTTGAGCGGGCTACTGATCGCGCGGTCGGGCAATTCGTTGACCAGTGAGGCGGTCGCGCCAAAGACTCCTCCTTTGGGGCTGCCAACGTCCTGGCCATAGACAAAAAAGCCCTCGTCGCGCCGGGCCAGCTCTAACAGCGCCTCATTGATCGCGCCCAGCATCGGCAGCTGGCGCTTTGTGCCACGTGGCGTATTCTCCTGCCAGATGGGAATTTCCAGCACGTGCTCCAGCACACGCGAAGATTCCGGCTCTGGCTCCTTCAGTACTTCGGCCTCGGCCCGCTCCAACTGGCTCCTGATCTCTCTGCGGATGTGCTCAATCTCATCCTCGTTCAGATACTTCTGCTCTATCAGCCAGCGCCCGAAATTTTTCACCGGGTCTTTGGTTGCAGCAGTGGCTTCGATCTCCTCTTTTGTACGATAAGTCCTGATATCGGTACTGCTGGAATGAGGATCGAGCAGGCCCAGGTGCAAATGCATGAGAGCCGGCCCCCTGCCGGAACGCACGTGCTCGGCCAGGTGTAACGTAGCCTCATAGGCCACCATCGGATCAGTACCATCTACCTCCTCAGCAAAGATGTTACCACCTCGTGCCCACTCGACCAGCGAGCCGCTCCACTGATGGGTCGAGGTAGTAGTGATAGCCCAGCCGTTGTCCTCGATGATCATTAGAACGGGCAGCCGATGCACAGACGCCTGGCGGAAGAGCGCGTTGAAGTCGTTGGTAGCTACGCCGCCATCACCGGTAGTACATGCAATAATCTGTTCGCTCTTGTGCCATTGCAAAGAAAAGGCAACGCCCCCGGCAAACGGAGCCAGCGCGCCTACTTCGCTGAACCCCGGCAAGATGTGGTGTTCCTTGCTACTATAGTGCGAGGGCATATTGCGCCCCGCACACATCGGACCGGTCGTGCGCGAATAGGCTTCGCGCAGTGGCCCGAAGATATCCCTGGTGCGCTGGAGCCAGGCTGCTAAATCACGGTAATACAGCGCGAGCCAGTCATCCGGCCTGAGTGCGGCTACTACAGCAGCCATCGTCTCATGACCTGCGCAGCCAATATAAAAAGGAAAGCGGCCCTGGGTTTTGCGCGTTTTCAGCAAATCGTTCATTACCCGGGCCGTCATCATTGTCCGGTAAAGTGCGAGAATGTCCAGCGGCTCTGCTGCGACATGCGCTTCCGTCGTGCGGATGTTAACGGTCATCTACCTGCCTCCTAAGGTCTACATTGACTTGTTTGGGCCTGGTTCTACTATTCTATTTTAGCGCGTTGCGTGTCCATTATAGAATCCAGACGCATGAAAATCAATGCAATGGCCTTCGCCCGGATTGCTTATCTCTACGTTCCAGGCGGTACTTTTTTCTTCCGGGACCCGATGATATACTATAATAACTCTAGCGCTTTGGCTAGAAGAATCGTGGAGTTCATGGGAATTCGTTTGGAAAAGACCGCTCACACTTCACCCAGGCTAGATCTGCTCAAAGACATGTACAGGTATATGTTGCTGACCCGCCTGGTAGACGAATATGCCTGGGAAGCCTATCAACAGGGGCGCCTGGGCTTTGTGGCTTCCAGTTATGGCCACGAGGCAGCGCAGGTGGGCAGCGCCATCTGCATCACAGTGGGCCAGGACTTTACCTTACCCTATTACCGCGATCTCGGCGTAGTATTGACCATCGGCATGACACCCTACGAGGTCTTCCGCACCTATCTGCAAGCTCGCCAGACTCATGCCAGCCCGGAACAAGAGGCCGATAAACTATCCAGGCCGAGTCCGCGGCCCGTTTCTCATTGGGGCTACTACAAGCACAACCTCGTTACCGGCCCGGCCCCGGTCGCTACACAAATTATGCACGCCGCCGGGATCGCTTTCGCCTGCAAACTGCGGAAAGCGGCGGCTGTGACCGTGGCCTATTGCGGTGATGGAGCCACTGCCGAACCCGATTTCCACGAAGGCATCACATTTGCAGCACAGCACCAGCTTCCCGCGATCTTCATCTGCGAACAGGATTGCGCCGATCTGCAAACCTCCACGCTGAGCAATGTATCCCTGCCGCCCGGCCTTGCTTATCGCCGCGTCGATGGCAGCGACGTGCTGGCAGTCTACGAAGCCACGCAAGAAGCTATCCGGCGTACGAAGGCCGGGCAGGGTCCTACCCTGCTTGAAATGTGCGTCGCACGTTCAACGCCCGGCTCCCCCAACACTCACGACCCCCTCCGGCGCTGCGAACAACTGCTAGCGGTAGAAAATGGCTGGGATGAATGCTGGGCGCGCGCGCTAGAGACACGGCTACGATGCGAAGTTGAACAAGCGCTGGATGATGTGCTTCAGGCTAACCCCTGATCCTCACTGGTGCTGCTGCTCTGAGTACGCAGAATGGCTCTTTCCTGGTTGAGCAGCACATCCATGATGCGCTGACGATGTTTGGGCAGCGTATTGAACGGCAGGTCGTAGACTGAAAAGTAGCGATCACCGTCAATATCATCGTCGGAAATTGCGCCAAGCTGGCCACCGGTCACATGGCAGCGAAAGGAGAGTACAACTTCTTGCTTCAATGGCTTGGAATAGACTCCGATAAGCTGATCAACTTCGACCTCCAGACCGGTCTCTTCGCGCACTTCGCGGCGCAGAGCCTCGTCAATGGTCTCGCCTGGATCAACCGCGCCTCCCGGCAGATTCCACCAATCGATGGTGCGGCGATGCGCTAGCAGCACTCGCTCTTCCTCGAAAATGAGCGCGGAGACGCTAACGCGAAAGCAGTGTGTCTCGTCATGAATCACGCCTGATATCATCTCATCTTTCATATTCTCATTATACCTATAGCCGGTAAACGGCATAAGCAGTATCGTGCAGAATCTGGCGAGCTAGCAGGTAAGCCTGCTCCTCGTCGAACTCGTCGTTCTCGACCATTTCGCCCAACACCTGGGCAATTATGCTGCGTCCTCGTAGGGTTGCGGCCCAGTGCATCTCCGGCAGGTAGATCCCATCCGAACTATACATCAGTTTGCTGGCTGGCGCGATGCCTAACGCCTGCCGCGTGAAAGCCAGCATTTCCAGCCGATCTACAAACGGAATAGTGTAGGAAAGATCAAAATAGACCTGTGGGTAGACTGCCGCAAGATACGCGCCTAACTGCACATAGGGATAGCTTTCGTGTAGCAGGACCACCCGCATACCTTCGTAGGTGCTATCCTCCAGGACTTCGCGCAGGTGTAGAGGATTGCCCAGGCGCATATCGATATCTTTGTCACCATAGCCGGTATGAAACTGTATAGGGAGTTCCTGCTCTGCTGCGTGTAGAAAGGCGATATGCAGCAAATGATCGATCAGTGGTTTATGCTTGATACGCAATTTTCCATCATGAATCGTCGCACGGGCCTCGCTAAAAGAGGCTACCACTTCATCCTGAGTCCAGCGCGCAATGTTCAGCCCGGTACGATAAGCCACAATGCTTTTGAGCGCGATATAGCCACGAGCGCGTAGATCCGTCAACGCCTGGCTATAGAGCTGCACCATCTCATCAAAATCGCGCGTCTTGACAACCAGGTCCTGCATCAGCGTTTCTAAACGCAACATGCGCACGGCCCGGCAGTGGCCAAGCTGGCCCATACGCTCCGGCGAATAGCATATTTCGGGAAGCGGGTGCGCGATGTCGAGAATCAGTGTGTCAAAGCAGGCCGCGCGGTACAGACGCTCGATCAGTGTATCCGTGTCCAGCTGGTTACGCGCCGCAAGTACTTCGCTTTCGTCGCTCTTGCTCGCACAACTGAAAAACACAGCCAGTTGGCGCAACAGCCAGAGATAATGAGCGCTGTTCGCCACGTGTTGTCTGGCGAACGCGGGATCGCTAGCTTCAGTAAAATAGGCGCGATACTGCAAAACCTCCTTCGGTTGTTCCAGCAGCACCGGATGGCAGTGATTATCCACCACAGGAATGCCGGTCAGATCGAGCATGTAACAAATACCCTCTCTCATACTGACTGAAAAAAGCTCTGGTTTATCCGCCTGGCGGCCAGATAGACACGTTGGCCGGGCGCGGTGCTATTGTATCATCCTGACCGCAGAACCGCCAGAGACAAGACGGAAAGGATGACCTGGCACCTCTTTTTTCTGGCGATGATATGGTTCCCACACTGCGCTCTGTGACAATGTGGTATGATTAGCAAAGAGGAAATTCACCTTGCAAGGAGTCAAATCATGGAGCCGCTTGTCGATAGCTATGGCCGGCGCATTAAAAGCATGCGCATCTCCGTCACCGATAAATGCAATTTCCGCTGCACCTATTGCATGCCTGCGGAAGGCCTGCCCTGGCTGAAGAAAGCGGAGATCCTCTCCTATGAAGAGATCGTGCGTATCGCTCGCGTTGCTGTGAGCATCGGCATTGAGCAGATTCGCCTGACCGGCGGGGAGCCGCTGGTGCGCCGCGATGTGCCGGAACTGGTGCGCCAACTGCACGAAATCGAAGGTCTGCGCAGCCTGAGCCTGACTACCAATGGCATCCTGCTCAAACAGCAGGCCGCTGCTCTGGCAGCAGCCGGCCTGACCCGTATCAATGTCAGCCTGGATTCACTGCTGCGCGAGAAATTTGCCCGCGTAGCGCGCCGCGACCAGCTTCAAGGTGTGCTGGCCGGCCTGGAGGAAGTGAAGAAATACCCTTCAATTCATCCGGTTAAGATCAACGCTGTGGCCATGAAGAACTTCAGCGAAGAGGAGGTTTTGCCGTTTGTGCAGTTCGCGCGCGATAACTCCTTCGTGATGCGCTGGATTGAATTCATGCCACTTGACGCCGACCAGATCTGGCGCAAGGAGGATATCCTGACCGGAGGGGAGATCAAGGCAATCATTGAGAAAGCGTATGGTCCGCTCATACCCATCACCACGGGCGATCCTGCGGAGACTGCGCGCCGTTACACCTTCAGCGATGGCATCGGCGAAGTCGGCTTCATTAACCCGGTCAGCGAGCCTTTCTGCACCACCTGTGACCGCATCCGCCTGACTGCCGATGGACAGCTACGCACCTGCCTCTTCGCCACCGAAGAGACCGACCTGCGCGCAGTCTTGCGTTCCGGCGGCAGCGACGAAGATCTGGCCCGCACCATCCGCCGGGCTGTCTGGCACAAAGAACTGAAGCACTACATCGGCGACAAGCGTTTCAAGCGTGCTAACCGCAGCATGTCCATGATCGGGGGTTAGGTGCATGCTTGATCCAGAATCTCTCTTTGAGCAGCTTGGCGGCAGCGAGAACGCCGGCTTTATGAATATTCACACTCCTGTCCAGCAAACTCCCGCCGGGACTTCCTACCTCACTCGTCCGGGCGTCGTCGTGCTGGCACGCCCGCAGACCAACCTCGCGGGCCTGGCGGGCTTTTTGAGTGGCTATGGCGCAGGCTCGCCTTTCCCTGAATACCTGGATGATCCCACTCGTCTACCGGAGAGCGCGCAGCTCTGTAAGGTTGCTGGCCAGCTCTGCTATATGAGCTTTGGCCATAAACGCTCGTACAATGTCGATGCCGAGCGTTATTTTACCAATTTGAAATCTTCGGGACATGGCTCGGTCTTTGAGCACGCGAATTTCAGCCTGTTGTTGTATGGTATTTCGCGCTCTGTGACGCATGAATTGGTACGACACAGGGCCGGATTTGCTTATTCTCAACAATCTCAACGGTACGTCTCAGGCCGCATGTTGCGCTTCGTCGAGCGGCCTGAGTATGCTTTTGACGAGGCTCTGCACACGCAGTTCCTCCAGCGCATCGATCGCGCTGCCACAGAATACGCAGCGATTACTGAGCGCATTCTGGAAATGCAGCAGGCGGGTACACAGTTGCTGAGCGCGGATGAGCGCACAGATCTGCGCAAGAAAGTGCAACAGACTGCGCGCTCGGTGCTGCCCAACGAAACCGAAGCTCCCATTGTTGTTACCGGCAACGTGCGGGCCTGGCGGCATGTGATTAGCATGCGAGCCAGCGCCCACGCCGAAACTGAGATCCGCGAGCTTGCCGTGCGCGTCTTTCTTTGCCTCTACTTGACCGACCCCATCCTCTTCAGCGACTATACGCTGGAGAAGCTGCCCGACGGCACATTTACGGTCAGGACCGAGTTCGAGAAGATTTAGGTTCTTCCTCCAGCAGCGAAGCGTCTGCCCATCAGGAGGCCGGAGAGTCCTGGTAGAGATGGCTCTGCCGGGGCTTCTGCTTCAGCGGCAGTTGCGCTTACCATCTGTTCGCGCAGAGTACTTACCTGGGCCTCCATGACCTGCTGCATGGTCTCTGGCGCATCCTCTTTTCCCTCGACTGCTATCCAGCGCATCATCGAAGAGAGGAACAGTTCTTTCAGGTAGGCAAACGAGAAACCGTCTGTGGCCTCGCCAAGTTGTGTGATCCCCTCGTCCGTTAGCTGGAGAGCGGGCTTGAGCGAGCCGTTCCACATACTAAGATAAGCCAGTCGCTCCGGCAATGCCGGCAAGTCAAAAGGATATTTGCGATCAAAACGGCTGGGGCGATCAAGGATGGAGGGATCAAGCCGCTCTGGATGGTTGGTAGTGGCAAGAGTAACGATGCCGATATTGGCGGCAAAGCCATCGAGTTCATTCAAAAAGAATGAGCGATTCTGCGCTGTAAGCAGCGAATCTAGATCCTCCAGCACCAGAATACATGGGGCAGACTTGCGCGCCCGCTTAAACACCTGGCTGATATTATCCTCATCAGTGCTACGCTCAGCCCTGA
Organism: Ktedonobacteraceae bacterium; assembly: GCA_035294465.1. Taxonomy (GTDB): domain Bacteria; phylum Chloroflexota; class Ktedonobacteria; order Ktedonobacterales; family Ktedonobacteraceae; genus Paraktedonobacter. The sequence goes on from DATGKW010000197.1 coordinate 10,047, forward strand.
AACTTTTCACATAGAGGCAGGGCTGATCGAGCGCGTTAATAATGGCTTTGACCGCGTGCGTCTTACCATTTCCCGGTGGTCCCACAAAGAGAATGCCACGTTTCCAGGGTACACCATACTGCTCGTACAATTCACGCGCAGCGAAAAATTGCTGCAAGTCATCGCGAATATCTTGCTTCAGATGGCCCTTCAGGATCAGGTTATCGAAGGTTGCTCCTTTGATCGATTGAAAAAGCATAGCATCTTTGCGCCAGCCCCCGCCATCGAAGACCAGGACTTCTCCGCGCACCTCCGCGTTCCATTGGCAAACCTCGCGTAGGAGCGCTCTCGCTGCCTCGATATCATCCGCCAGTATCCAGTAGTAATAAACCGGTCGCATCTCGAACCAGTTCATTACGACCACATCAAACGTTGTGTCCCGCCAGCGCACCTCTAGCCAGGCATTTCTAGCTCGATCAATCAGATCTTGCTCGGTCTCCGATACGTTTGGTCCTATATTCGCCTGCATCAGCCAGCCGCCAGATCTGGTCAGAGCTGCTGTTATGCCTGGGAAGCGCATCTCTGACCCCTGATAATGTGTCACTACTTGATTGTAAACGATAGATTTTTGCTCAATGGTGCAGTGCCCGGCGCTGGCATATTCTTCGATATCGAAAAGGTTATCGCTTCCCTCGACGAGCGCTTTTTGTGGATACATATCGGCCAGGATCTGGCTCACATAATAGGCAATAGAGCTTGCTGGCAGGCGCAAGGCTTCCCTGAAGAGTTGATCTTTGGGCATAGTTGCAGTTACAGATTCCTTTCTCCTTTTCTCAAAGGGATGCGTTAAAACAAAAAAGTAGGCCACAGATCGCAAAGTCATTATATATACGGAAAAATGCAGAAAAAGGTTCTCATTGCTTTTGGACTGTTTTTCATCTGAGCATAGTAGATCTACAGAAAGCTGCTACAACTCAGTCCGATAGACGCGCAAACCAGGTTGAGCAGGTTCGCTGCTCTCTTCCAGTTCAAACGCGCTTGCCAGATCCTGCGAGGAGGCATTATTCGCGGGCAGTTCAACTTCGAAGTAGATGGGCAGAGCCTGTTGGCGAGCCTCGTTGATGATATCGATAGCCTGCATGCGCGCGTGGTTCATAGCACAGAGCACCAGAGCGTGACCCACACCGCGATGACGGTGTTCGGGCAGGACCGCGCCGTGACAGCGAAAGTGGTAGGCGCACTCGTCCGCCGTAGGATGCAGGATAGTGTAGCCAATGATCTCACCCTCCACTCCTTCCAGGTTCTCGCCCTGGCTCCAGGTGATCAGTTCGTCGTCATCATCAGTAATCAGAAAAACGTTATAGCTGAAACGCGCCGCAGATTCCGCCAGCAGCCGCGAGAGATCGGCTTCGCTCATCGCCTCCAGGCCATCGAAGCGCGCGGCGGCCTGCTGGATGTGAACCAGAGCTGCGATATCGCCAGAACGATAGGTGCGTATGCGCATAGTGGTTTCTTACCCCTCCGTCTCTCATCATACCTCCCGCCCGCTTGAGATGCAATCTCGCGAGAAAAAAGCTTTGCAGAGGCTCTCTTCTGGCGCGATTCATCATGGTGCAAATCAGAGTCAGATTTGATAAGATAAACTCTATGCGAATGAGTTGTGGGAATAGAGTGTATAGAAGGTACACATGTTGAAGGTGAGGATAAAAAATGCGGCCAAAATATAAAATTTTTTTCGTTTCAGCTCTCCTTCTCAGCGTTTTCTCTCTCTCCCTTGGAATATACATCTTTCGTTTCCGTCAAGCTTCTCACGCGGCTCAGGCGTATGGGAATCTGGGTCAACCAATGTGGAGCGGTGTATCTTCCTTGCTTTTTGGCACAAACGACACAGAGGAGTGGAGCGCGGATAATCTGGATAGTGATCCCCATCATATCATGATAGATGATCTTGCCAGGGCACATTTTGGCCTGGTGCGCTCGTTCTTCTTTCACTATACATTCTATGGAAATGGCAATGACCACCGGACAACGATAGGCACCCATCCTGCCAGCACGAAAAACTTTACTCTCGCAGAGTATGCGAACCCTGTTCCCCGTCCGAATCAGCTTCCGGGAGATTATTATGAGATAGAGCGGCGCGTAAGCACCATAGAAAAGATAGGGGCGACGTGCCTGGGGGTTCTGCCAGATATTCTCACAGATCCATCGCATCCGAATGATGGAATAGCCAGCCATAATTACCGAGACCCCGTTACTGACAAGCTCGAAACCGACCTTCAATTCGATGAGGAGGTTGTTGCATATTTGGGAAATAGATGTAACCTCTATGAATTTGGCAATGAACCGGATTACAATGGCATCAGCGAGCCAACCTATGTACAAAAATGGGATGAATTTATCCCCCTGCTGAAAAAGCTCAATCCTCGTGCAAAATTCATCGGGCCGGTCACCGCGAGCGCCGACGGGATGACAGGAAATTACATGCAGGAATTCTTGCAAGATATAGCCGCAGGAAAGGTCAAGCCGCTCCCGGACGCGATCAGTTTTCACGATTATCCCTGCGGAGGGGTAAACGCAAGTACAGAGAGCGAGTGCCTTGCATCGGGCGTAGATAGCTACATATCAGCGATAAACCATGTCAGAAGCATGATGGAGCACTATCTTGGTCATACTCTCCCGCTGGGCATCACCGAATGGAATGCCGATCCAGGTTCCAACACGTTTATGCAAAACTCGTCATTTATGACAAAGTTTACTCAGGCGTCGCTGCAAGCAATGATCGACGAGAAGCTTGATTTCGCAGCCGAGTTCGATGCACAAAGCTATAGCGGCTACTGCAATTTAGACATGTTTGATAGCTGCTCAGGCACTGACCAGCCAAAGGCCCAGTTCACTGAGATAGCAAAAAGTATCAGCCGATACTATCAAGGGTAAGAAAGCCCGGAGGCTGGCGCGGTCGCGCCAGCCTCCGGGTCGGACGGGTAGGGAGTGGCCTTGAGATCAGGCAGCGCCGCCGAGCGGCTCACCTGTTTTCTGGCCTAAGAAATGTTCTGTAGCCTCTTTCAGACGCGCCTCGCTGCGTGGGCCAAAGCCGGGGAGCTGGCGAATGCGCTGCTGCTGGGCTGCGTGCCAGAGCTTCTCCGGCGAGTCAATATCCAGTTCCTGGTAAAGACGCATAGCGGTGTTCACCCCCACGTAGCGGATGCCCAGCAAGCTGCGCACGCCGCGAGGCAGCGAGAGCAGGCACAGGTTGTTATAGAAGGTCATTGTGCCGGTCTCCACCAACTCGGCGATCCGCTTGCGCAAGCGTTGGCCAAGACCGGGGATGGGCAACTCCTCCCCGCGTGCCAGAATCTCGCTGGCAGGCTCTTCCAGAGCCAGCACACCGCGCGCGGCGTTGCGATACGCCTGGATGCGATACGGGTTATCGTTCTGCATTTCCAGGATCTCGGTAATATTTGAAAGCACCTCCGCAATTTGCCGGTTGGTCACGACTGGCCTCTCAGTCGACTCCACTTCCAGGCCCGGCAGCATGGGCTGGATGCCTGCTTTCCCACTCTTGCCGGGCCTGCTGAGCAGAGGTGGAACAAGTTGAATTGTCTGTGTGAGCTGCATGATCTGCATAGTCAGCCAGCTCCTTTCCCTTTGGAAGGCCGTGAATAATTTCCTGCTAGCTACCTATTCTTTTTGACACGCCTCCATGCGGAAAACTTCGACTTCGTGTCTGATGTACATTGAAATCTTGTTCTAGAATTATACCATATTGTGTCACAGATATGCAATATGTGTCGCGGACCGGGTTCCACCAACAACCGGGAGCTAAGCCGCCGTATCCTGGTCAGCGCTGATACCATTTCGCGCCCTATAAAGCAGCATTGAGATGAGCAAAACTGGTCATTGACGCAAACAGAAGATCATTGATCTATGAAAAGAAGTGAAAAAACACATCTCCTCAGTTTCGCTCTTCGACTTGTGGGTAATCACCGGAGGAAATATGTTCTATTTTGTGCAAGAGAAGGCTGATACGCTTTCTCTGAGGCTATTGAGAGGCTATTGAAAGGAAGGCGTTACGTGAAAAGCGTCCCTCCGAAGAACGCCAGTTCTTCGCGATCAACGGTGGGAACCAGCACCGAGCGATCCAGGTATTTATTGCCGCGTTCGCAGGCGGTCTCAGGCAGAAACAGGCAGGCGTGGCAGGCGGCGTCGTGCAGGGTGTGTTCGTGCTGGCCGGTATGCTCAGCGCAAAGCGGATCGGAGGTGCAGTATTGCATCTCGACCAGCGCGCCGTCGAGATGGCGTCCAAGCTGATCTGGTTGACCCAGGCTCACAAGACCGCCCAGCGTCCCTTCGCTGTCGTGAGCCGAGGTATAAAGCAGAATTCCGGCCATGGGGCCATCCTCGCCCGGTCGCAGGGAATAGATGCGTTCGCGAATGCTGGAGGCCGTATAGCCGCATTCCAGAGTGAGCCGGCGAATCAGCGCGTGAGCAAACGAATGCAGGAGAACATAACGCAGGCCAGGATACCCCTGATCAGGGAAAGGGACGCGATGAGCGATACGCCACGCTCGATGCACCTCAAAGAAATGGCGGTCATGGCGCACGCAGGCAGGATGATTGAGCCAGGACTGCATGGCCTCCTCTTTGAATTGGAGGAAAATACCCTCGCCTCGTACTTCACCTGCCGGCGCCCACGCGGGTCTACGCCGCGAGAGCGGCGCGCGGCGTTCGCCAAGCAGCTCTTCTACGCTGCCATAGCCATCGGTCGCATCCCCCGGCGATTCGATGCGCGTAAAACCTACAAGCGCCTGAACAACGCGCAGACGTTCAACCAGCACGACCTGCTCGATGAGCTGCTCATAGCCGGCTGGCACTGCGACCGGCGTAACGCGAAAGTCGTGCGTGGGAGAGGTCACGCGCGGATTGCTCAACACCTGCCACTCTGGCACTTTTAAGCCTGTCGGTTGTAGTTCCTCTTCCTCGCCGTTCTTGCGAGCCTCCACGCGCCTCCAGATTTCAGCGTCGCTATAGCCGCTAAAACGTGCGAGCTGGCCGATCTGGCGCAGGAGTTCGATATTTTGCTGGCTGGCCGTTTTTTCCAGCACATGCCAGTATTCCTCGATCAATTGGTTCAGCCGGTTGCTGGCCGTGGGGACCGCAAGCGTTGAAAGAATGACCGGAAACCAGCTATTGGAAGCACCCAGAGAGATCGTGCGCGCCTGCTCGTCGCAGGTTTCGGTATCGTAATCGCGCAGGTGCGGGCGGCGACCACTGCACGGCGGCAGATTCTGCGGTCCCTCGTTGCCAAAGGCGTCCGACATGCGCCGCTTGGCATCGCAGACCTCGCATTCGACCTCGATTTCCGCCGCCTCGCCTGAGACGCCAATTTCGCGCAGAGTCAGACGGGCAGGGCACTGCGTCTCACCGCGATGCACAAAGTAGACCCAGGGGAAATCATCCAGGTGGCCGTGGGCGCAGGCGATAAGAAAGCGGGCGGGCAGCACGGCGGGCGCGTTGGCACGCGAACAATTGACATGCACATAGCGCACGCGGTCCGGGCGATAGTGATCAACCTTGAGTTGAAACAACCCGGATTCCAGGGGCGCAAGCCGGCGGCAGCGCGGACAGAGCAGCCAGCGTGGAAAGGGAGCGACGGGAATGCCCACCAACATGCTTTCGTCAAAGGGTGTGTAGATCCCATCGGTCTGTTCGGGCATGGCCGGAGGCGTCAGCAGTTTATTGACCTGTGATCCCAGCACCGAGCGCACCGCCTGCAAGAGGCGCGGCTCGCCGATTTCGCTGGCCAGGGCGGTTTCCCAGTCCTCCAGGCCCATGACCAGGGCGGAGATATTGGGAAGATCAACAATAGAGCCGACGCCGTAGGCGAACAGGGTCTGGCTTGGGCGCAGCTCGCCCACGCGATAACGTTTGCGCGCTGGAAAGGGCATCTCATCCACCTCCGCTCGCTACCAGAGCGCCTGGTTCGCCGGGACTATCCAGGCCGCGATCATCGAGGATCAGATTCACGGATGGCTCCACGTCGCGCAGGGAATTGGGGCAGGTGAACGGTTCCCAACCGCTCTGGCCGGGCTGGCGTAATAGCCCTACCGTCCTGCCATCCGATCTCCATTTATATCCCAGCACGGCTCCGCCCCGCATCGTCGCCACCTTGTTGAGCCAGTAATCTTTCAGTTCCTCCAGCGCTTCGCGCACCATCGCGCCAATCTCCGCGCTGCCGGTAATCGCGCTGGCACGCTGCGAAAGATCCTCAATGGCAGCGGCAAAATACGGGTGATCGCCGGTCACGCGCCCGGCCTGGCTATTTTCGTTAAATTCGCCCCCCAGCAGGCGCACATAGCTGACCAGCAGCGCGGCCAGGCCGCGATCAAGCGCACGCGCTGCAAACGGCGTGACCGAAAGCGCCTCGACTTGCTGGTAAAAGGTCGCGTGGTAATGCTCGAACTGCTCGTAATGCGAGAGATCGCGGGGACGCGACCAGTTGTACACCACGCAAATGAGTCCGGGATGATTGCGACCAACGCGGCTGGTCGCCTGAATATATTCCGAGGTGGTTTTGGGCTGACCGGTCACGACCATCAGGCCCAGGCGTTTGACATCCACGCCAACCGAGATCATATTGGTGGCCAGCAGGACATCCAGGGGCCGGGGCGGAGGTTCTGTCTGATCGGGGGCCGCAGGCTGAAAGCTGCGCTCCAGCAGATCAAGCACGCGTGGAATATCGGTCGAGCTTTTGCGCGAGGTCAATTCTTCCAGGTAAGGCGGCTGGCGCTGAGCCATGCCGCGCCGATTCATCTTGCCCAGGCGCGAGCGCACTTCATCCTCGACCAGGCGGCGCATTCCGCCCAGTTCGTTCATGGAGTTAAAGTAGCCCACCAGGGTCATCCAGGGGTCCGCGGCTTTCCCGTAGCGCTCGTAGAGGTACTGACCCGCCGAGAGATAGGCCACGTAGACGCGAATCAACGTGGCTTTCAGACGCCGGCCAGGCGCGCAGATGCCCAGATAGCGCCGGCCGGGCGTTTCCTGCGTGGGCGGACGTTGGAGCGAGAAGAAATTATCCGCCGCGTCTACCCCATTGGGCGGGAAGATGCTCACCTGGCGCATGAAAAGGGCCTGGACCTGCTGCTCGGCCCGGCGAATCGTAGCAGTGGCGGCGATGACCTTTGGCCGCACGCGTTTGCCCTCGACCTCCCAGGTTGAGAGACGATCAACCGCGTTCTCGTAGAGGCCGACCAGCGTGCCGAGCGGCCCCGAAATCAGGTGGAGTTCATCTTGAATAATCAGATCCGGCGGGCGCAGCGGGCGATGGGCTTCGGAGTGGGCAGCGGGTAGCGTGCGCGTTGCGCGGTGCAGATCGCTATCCTCCAGATCGGGCGAGCGAAAGCCGTGGCGACTACACTTCTTCTCGACCTGCCCAAAGAGCATCTGCGTCGCGCCATTCCAGGGCATCTGGGCAAACTTGTCCACCGTCGCAATCAACAGAGCCGGCAGGCAGCGATAGATCTCTTCATCGACGACCAGGACGGGCAGCCCCTCGCCGGGGGACTGGCGCGGACTGAACGGGCACTCGCCCAGGGTGTCGCCGCAGTAGATCAGGGTGCGCCCGCGCCCGGCGGCGAAGCGCTCGACGCGGATATCGCGCCCGGCCTCGATGCGCGCCCCACACCAGGGACAGTTGGTAAGCTGGCGCGGGGTGCCGATGCCGCCAATCGCGCTGCCCCGATACGAGCCGCGATCCTGCTTGCTGGCTTCTTCGCTCTGCTCGGTTGTGTTAGGCGTGGAGCGCTGGCCCACCCAGAGGCCCAGGCGAAACGGCGTCTGCCCCCAGGTGCCGTGCGGGTCGCTGCGGCGGATCATCTCGCACGCGCACAGCAGGGCGGCAGCGCGTTGAAACTGCTGTAAGGTCAGCAGGCGCAGGGTATAGCGCATAATCACCGCGACTCCATCCTCGCCAGCTCGTCCCTCGATGACTCCCTGTAAACGGCGAATGGCCATCGTATAGGCCGAGAGACCCAAATAAGCCTCCGTCTTGCCGCCACCGGTCGGGAACCAGAGCAGGTCGGCCAGGGCAGAGGCGTCGGCGCTGCGTTCGGGATGGTGCAGATCGGTCAAAGCGGGCAGGTTCATCAAGATAAAGGCGAGCTGGAAGGGCCGCCAGCTCCGGTTCTCCGGGATATCTTTTTCTTCTAGAAACGCTGGCTGATCGCGGCGACGTTCTTCAGCGTACAGCGAGTGAATGCGCTGCTGCCACATAGCCTGGTTCATGAAAGCAAAGGCGCGGGCAGCCTGGACGTTTTCGCTCAGCAAGCGGACACCGGCGGAAATACGCGCCAGCGTCCGTTCGCAGGCGGCCAGCCCCTGTTGCGCGACCCGTTGATAGGGCGCGAGTCCGGCCTCTGGATCATCCAGACGCGCGCGCTGTGTTTCGATCCACTGCCCATAAGCCGTGATGAGGGGAAGCAGGTGTTGTTCCAGTTGCCCGGCAGGAGTTGTGGCCAGGAGCTTCATATCCAGGAGCAGTCCACCGAGGCCGGGAATTTCCTCGACGCGCGGGGAATCGGTGCGCGGAACATCATAGCCGGGCACCACACGGGTAATAATACACGTGGCCCTGGTCGAATCCTCCGGCGTGACCTCCGTATGCACTCCCACGCCGTGCCCGATAGCAAAGTGCGCGTGTTGGCGATAGAGCATGCTCATAGTCAGCTCTTCGTCAGAGGGCTGATGGCGACGAGGAAGCGGGCGCTGGCAAAAAATCGGGCGCAGATCCGGGGCCTCAACCCGTAGTTCTGGCTGGAAGAGCCAGGCTTCGTCGCGCCGGCGTTCAGGCTCTTTCTGCCCATTGACCAGGAACAGCGTCACGGTCCAGGCATGCTCAGAACGGCGAATCTTACCTTTAACCACCACCTGGGGCTGCTCGTCCGGTTCAGGAGACCAGGGTACTATCGGACCTTCGCGCAGGGTCAGGAGATGGGGCGCGCCGCCCATAGGTTGGCGTTTCCAGACCATCGCCGGTGCGCCGGTCGCGGTGGTAGCAGTCTCGCTATGCACGCGGCGGTACCGTCCCCAGCTCGCGGTCACAGCCAGCGTCTCCGCCTGCCCATCGACACAGAAGCTCAGGCCGAGTGCAGAGGAGCGAAAGGTCAGCGTATTGAGCGAGGTCTCTTCTGGCAAGCCATCCTCGGCTCCGCTGGCATCGGCCAGGGCCAGTTCTTCCTGCTCTTCCGGTTTCACTTGCTGCTGGTTGGGGGCCAGCAGGCCAACCAGGTAGCGATCCCGCACACTGCTCTCGTGAACTTCCTCTTCAGGACCGCCTGCGGGACCAAGCAGATCGAGCAGCACCAGCCGCTCCAGTTCGTCGCGCAGGGCCGCTGGCGCAGGCACCTGCAAGACCGGTTCTGCCGGCTCGTGCTGTGCGTAGCGGCTCCTGGCCTCTTTTATCTCAAGCTTCTCGCCCTGACGTGCCACTTCCACTCCTCCAGGTAGCTCTTCTGGCTGGATAGAGTCCATACCTATCCCTGCTTTCCACTACACAATCTATAAGGTGCTGCTTATTCTATCATAAGTCGCGGCGAATTTGGAGATCCTGCCAGAATAAGTAGCTGGCGCAACCAGTAGAGCGACGACGAGAGCCTGCTATGCCGGACCGATGTCCCAATATTCTCGCGCAAATCCTGTCAACAGTGGCGATTGGGTTTCGGCAGGAATAAGAACCAGCAACGCACGCATAGCGCGAGTCATGCCGACAAAGATGGTACGGCGGTCGAGGCTCAGGAACTCGTCGCGTTCTTCCGCCTGGAGCTGGCCGCTGGTTTTGGCCTGCCAAGTGCTATCGGTAAAGCCGGCGAGAGCAACCACCGGAAATTCCAGACCTTTTGAAGAGTTGAGCGTAAGAACTTTCAGACCAGGGCGCTTGAGATCGAGTTCCTGACTTGCCATAAAGGTTGCGGGCAGGCCACGCTCAGACAACGCCGCCGCCAGCGTGTGCCCGCCTTTCACCGTTGGACACAGGATCGCACAGGAGTTGAGACTCAGGCGTAGCTCGCGCGCGGCAGCAGGCAGGAGGCGAGCCAGCAGATCCGCTTCGTCAGCGCTGTTCCTGACCGTGCGCACTGCCGGCAACGGGCCGTTATTCTTATACGCGCCACGTTCAACCGGCTCGTCATCGAGCGCGCCTCCTGCAAGATAGATGCGTGTAGCTTCACCAATTTCATAAGTGGAGCGATAATTTGTACGCAGGATGCCGGTGCGGCCTTGAAAACGTAAGTCCGCGTGGACATCCGCCCAGTTGAAGCCACTACCGTAAATCGATTGGTTTGCATCAGCGGTAATAAAGAGTCGATTGGGCGTGCGGCAATGCCGAACGAGCAAGCGCAAAACGCTCGGATCGAGATCTTGAGCTTCATCGATCAATACGGCATCGTAGATACGACTTATCTGACCTGTTGCCGCATAGTCGGCCGCGAGCGCTCTGGCCTGCTGCCAGGTCATCATCCCTGCTTTTTGCAACAGACTGCACAGGGCGAGATAGAATTGCCAGATTGCCTCCCGCTGAAGCGCATTAAGGCGAACGCGACGGCCCACGCGCGTTGCAGCCAGGTATGCTTCTCGCTCGCGAAGCTGGCGAGCAATGATAACCTGGCATACTTCCTGTAAAAGATACTCAAGACTGATGCGTTGTAATGCCTGGCGTTGAGCCTGCTGCTGAAGCATGCTTCCCTCGAAGGTGGCTGTATTGAGCGCGGCCAGGGCCATATCGTTCAGCCTGGCATTATCGACGATACGAGGAGTGGCCCCTGCTTGCCGCAGCAACGACATGACCAGCTTATCGGCGGTCTGTACCTCAACATACTGCATGTCGGAACCTAGCAGTTGTTCGAGCAATTGCCGCGAGGAACGGGCCAGGGCATTGGTATAGGTGGTGAAGAGGATACGAAAATCGTTCAGCCCCTGTGCTCGCAGCGAACGAACCAGTGAGCGCACCCGGTAGAGCGCGATAGTGCTTTTACCCGTACCGGGACCGCCTTTGAGAAGAGTCGGTCCCGTCGCATTCATCGCCCAATCGACATATTTTTCCTGTTCTGTGGAGAGTTTGAGCAAGAAGCTAAGCAACTCGCCTTCTTTGAAACGGGCCAGATCCTGAGCCTGCTGCAGCATCAAGTCCGGTTGCTGCACGACCTGAGCCAGCGGACGCTTAAAGAGGTAATCGTAAATATTAAGGATATGCTCGTCAGGAACTCCATGATCGGACAACGCCCAGAGATCATCTTCAGTTACTACCGGCAACAGGAGGCGGTGGTATTCTACTGGCACGCGCAGATTATCCAGCAGATCCTTAGTGATAGGCTCAGGCAGCTCGCGCGCAGGTGGGGCAACGGGCTGGAGAAATTTTGCCCAGTCGATAGACGCCGGCTTCTCTTCCACCAGCTGAGGGTCAAAACCGCCGAGAAATTCGGGATCCAGATCTTCATCGTAGGTATCATTGGCACGCAGACGCAAGGTGAGCAGGCTAATATAGGGAAACTCAAAAGTGTAAAAGATGCGATAGTTGCTACAGCGAATACGATACAACTTACCATGCATATATTTGAGTTGCTTCTTCACCTTTGCATCAGGCGTGGGATCCTGGATAAGGAGATTGATCTTCTCGACCACCTGATGGGTTTCTTTTGGGGGCAAGGCCAGCATTTCCAGAATGAAATTGGGCTTCACTGTAGCTCGCCATTCTTTGTCAGGCGACATTTTACCATTTCCTCTCAGCCACTTTTTGATCATGCTTCTACCAGCACCTCCTCTTTTGCTCAAAAAAGGTGTAATTCGTTGCTGAATATCGCCTATTTTATCATAAGTAATTGTAAAAGTGGAAGACCCTTTACTTTTGAGAGAAAGTACGTTTGATCCAGATCCGCCTGCCAACGATCACGCGTGATGATCCTGCTCTTCTCCCTGTTCAAACAAACTCTTCTGCTCAACCACTTCCCCATCAAAGAGCGTGCGCGGCTTGACAATCTGCCCGCCAATCTCATACGCCGCCTGATTCTCCGCTACCTTCCCCAACTCGCGGCTCTCTCGCTGTCTCGCGCCGCGACTGCTGCGCGCCGCCGCGATATCCGTCACCCGCGCCCGCTGGCCTCCGCCCTTGCGCGATCCGGCCTGTTGCCCTCGCGCTTTCGTCGCCTTCGCGCTCTTCTCGTGCAGACCCGCCGCGACCTCCTGGGCGTAGCGTTCGTGGTTGAGGCGCAGCAGGCGGCCCAGCACCTCGCGCCGCGCCTCTTCGCTGATGGTATAGCGTGTACCCTGCCTGGTCTCGTAGAAGCCATGCTCCAGGGCCAGGTCGCGCCAGCCATACGCCGCCGCCACAGCCTCGTCCATCTCGCGGTGCAGTTCGCGCAACTGCACAATATCCTCAGCCTGCTCACGTGGATTATGGAAGCGGTTATACGTCGCGGTCAATCCCTCCTGCCGCGCCTGCATGATGGATTGGCGATGCTGATAGTAGCGCTCGCCGATGGATTCAAGACCGCCGGTGTCGAGAGGAAATGGGAAGGTCTCGAAACAGTCGGAAGGTGTATATTGCATGTCTGTTCTCAGGGTAGAGCTATGGCTTCTAGCCCAGATCTCATGAATGGACGATTGGAGAACTGCAAAGGGACAATCTACGAAAACCACCACTTTTTCATTGTAAATCCAACCGTTTGGAACATAGCTGACAGAATGAACATTTGCGATTCGTGCTCTCACTAGCACTCGCTGCATACCTGCAATTGCAGCGTAAAGCGCTGGTGCTCTTTCAGCAAACAGCCACCAGTTTTCCCGCCTGGGCTTCCGTTTATTTTTGTCACGCTCAGGTTTGACTTTTTCACGAATAATTTGAAAACAATCAGGATACTTTTCTGCTTCCTCGATATCCCAATCAAAGAAATTAATCACCCAGCGGCTCGGAGACTGATCGGGACGCGAATTTAAGTCCTCGCCGTTCAGATAGGGAAAGAGCACATCGCGATTGCGAGGATCTTTTTGTATCAGAGCCTGCGCCTCTTCTGGTTGCAGCACAAAACCCAAACCTAGAACAATAGACCCCTGAAACGATTTATTTTCATTCGCCACAAGCCTGAAAGGTTTGCCTTCTACCGCACCAGGAGGAGTGAGATACGAAGTAATCCCGTCAACCGGCTGCTCTTCAAGCAAATACGCGCTTTGCCAGTCGCCGTGACGCAGCCAGATCTGGGCGATTTCCAGGCTGGCCTCACCGGGCCATTTGCGGCTGGGCGTAGCGCGCGGGATGGTCCAGCCAGCGGCGAGGATTTGATCCAGGCCAACCTCGCGGGTGTCACCCTGGGCGATGGTGTTGGTAGCCAGCAGGGCACACTGACCAGCGCGGCGCACAAGGCTGGTGGCGCGCAGGAAGAAGTAGGCGCAGAGATCGGCGCTGCCGCGCTTGCCAGAGGCGAGGTTTTCGACCAGATATTCGCGGTAATCCTGGCTGAGCGCGCCGGTGATGCGCTGGCCACCCTGGAACGGTGGGTTGCTCAGCAGGGCATCGAAACCGTGCGTGTGACCATTGGAGATGTGGTTGTCTTTGACTTCGAGGAAGGCTTCGGGCAGTTCGAGGAACCAGTGGAAGGGCCGGCGCTCGGCGAGCTTTGCGTCAACGGTCTGGCGCAGACCGCGATAGACTTCTTGCAGGCGAGCGTCGAAATCAGGGTGGGGATGCTGGCGGGCCTGCTGGTAGTCGTTGATCAGAGCGGCGTAGTCGAGGCGGAGATCGAGGTCTTTGCGTTTACCGTACTCGCCCAGAGTGCTGAGGATCAGAATGTCCGCGCCCAGGCGCACCATTTCCATGGACTGTTCGGCCTCGGCCAGCAGGCGCTTCTTCTCTTCGATGCCGGCGATATCTTCGTCGGAGCGGGCGCGCAGCTCGGCGCGTTTCTCCAGGGCGTGGCGCAGGGCCGGCTCCATTTCGGCGGCGGCAAAGGTTGAGATCCAGGCTTCGCGTTTGCCGCCGGCCTCCATCGAGAAGGTGCGCAGTTGATCCAGGCTCACGCCGAGCAGCGAGTCGCCGGGGCGCAGGGCGTGATCAAGAAAAGTGAAAGGGCGGTCTTTGCTGAGGGTGATCAGCCAGAGCGAGAGTTTGGCCATCTCTACAGCCAGGGGGTTTTTGTCCACGCCGTAGAGGCAGCGTTCGGCCACCAGGCGGCGGGCCAGAGCCTCGCGTTCCTCGATATCGCCAGGCACGATGATCTCGTGCAGCTTGCCGCTGGCCAGTTCGCCCTCTGGCGTGATGGTCACACGCGAACGGTAGCCCTGCTCGACGATCTCCCAGGACTCGACCAGGCGCTGGGCCAGGTAGCGACAGGTCTGGACCAGGAACGCGCCCGAACCCATGGCCATATCGCAGACTTTGAGGTTGAGCAGTTCTCTGGGCGAGCGCAGAAGCCACGCGGTCCTCTCGCGGCCCTCGGCGGGACCTTCATAGACCAGCGGCTCCAGCGTATATTGCACCATCGGCTCGGTCAGAGCGCGCGGGGTGTAGTGTGTACCGGTGGTGCGCCGGTCCGTGCCCTGCGTCATGTAGAACGCGCCGGGCAGGATCACCACCGGCTCCTCAAAGCTGTTCAGGCGCAGCAGACCGGCGAAGGGTCTGACGCGCTGAAACAGAGCCTCGTCGTTTTCGCAGGCAAAGCGCAGGCGCTCAAGCCGACGCACGTCGGGCGTGGCTGCCAGGTCGCGCTTCAGGCGCTCGCGCGGGTACCCGGTGGCCTCGGCCAGCAGGTCGAGCAGGCCATCTTCGCCTTTTGCTTGCAGGCATTCCTCCAGCCGGGCCAGAGAGATCTCCACGCCCTCGTCAGTGTATTTCGCGCCCCTGACTGTCAGGCCAAGCAGGGGTTCGGCAGCCCGGCGCGCCGTGTGGTCGAGCAGGCCCTCGTAGACATGGCCGATCTGCTCGATATCCAGCGCGCGAAACGAGAGACGCCGCGCCTCCATGCCGCCCGAACTTCTCACCTGAAGGTATTGCAGCGCGAAGAGCAGATGCAGCACCGTGCGATTATCGACGGGCAACGGCTGGGCCTCGACCTCGCGCCAGCCTGTGCTCTGCGCACGGCCCTCCAGAAAAGGAAAGCGGTCGGGATCGAAAAGACGGCCATCGTAGGGGCGCAGGCTCAGGTCCTGGTGGCTGATCCCGCCGTAGACCACACGAAACAGGCTGAGCAGGCGCGACCAGGCATCGCACTTCTGCTCAAGAAAAGCCTCGTCGCGCTGGCCGGCCACCTCCTGCAACTGCGCCAGCAGAGTCGAGGCGGCGTAGTTCTGGTCGTAAAGGCGCTCGCCCAGCGGCAGCAGATTGCGCTCTTCGGCGAAGAGCAAGAAAACCAGGCGCATCATCACCGTCAGCGCGGCCTCGTAGAGCGTTTCCGGCGTGATCTCGCGCAGGAGTTCGCGCCCGCGATCACGGTCGATGCGATCCAGCGTGCGGATCAGCACACTCACGGCGCGGCGCACCTGATAGCCAAGCTGATCGGTCACCTCCTGCTGAGAAAGCGCGCTCTCGGCCAGCATGCGTTCCAGCGTATCTTCTGCCGGCACACCAAAGAAGCGATGCTGGTGCAGCAGGCTGCGGAAGGCGCGCAGAGTGATTGGATCTTCCAGCCAGAGATTAGCCTGCCAGGAGACAAAGCTGGTCTCCTCGCCCTTGATCGCGTAGACCAGCATCCAGTGCTCGCCGTTGGTCAGCAGGCCCAGAGGCACGCCGGTATAGCGCAGCAGATCGACCATACCATCGGCCGGCGTGGGCGGCCACACCCTGCCGCGCACCGACTCGTCCAGGCCCTGCTGCCCTGGGTAGCTCATCATCAGCAAGCGAGCCTGCCCGGTGGAGGGATCGCACAACGCGTAGTCCGGCGCGAGCGGGAGGCCGTGCTCGCCGGGGTGACGCAGGTTTGCCGGGATGGCCGCCCCCTCGCGCAGCAAACCCGGCCTGTGCCCGTCGTTGCCCGATTCGCGCTCCATGCCCAGCACTTTTTCCAGCACAAAGAGAATCCAGGCCGTGTGCAGCGCCACATTCTGTTCCCCGCTCTCCTGGTCGCTTACCCACTGCTCATAGGCCGTGCGCAGGCGGTGGCGCAGATCAGGCTCGACGCCATCCAGGCCATTGGGGAAGACCCGCTTCAGCACGGGCATACTCAAAAATGGCCCCGATGTCGGCAGCAGCGAGAGCCACTCGTTATGTTCGCGCTCGATAGATGAAGGCATAGCGAAATCCTTTTCTCCGTGTTACATCAAGCGTTCGGGCACCAGAAACATTACAGCGACCGGGAAAAGATACACCTGGCGGCTGGCATAGCGGGCCTGAATGTTCTGACGCTCGCTCTCGATTTCGCGCGTGATAGCCTGCGCGCGCTTCTCAAGCTGCTCGCGGTCATAATCAAACTGGCGGCGTTCGTCTTGCTCAAAGAGTGAGAGTTGGACAACCGCGTGCAGAGTTTGCTCGATGCTCCGCTGAAGCTCGCTGAGTACATCGGAGATCATGTTCACTTCGTAGTTCATGCGCTTTTCCAGGTGCCCTTCCAGACTCCTGACCCTGCGCCGCTTCAGAGCCTCCAGCGCGCTATACAGGCGTTCGCGATGTCCGGGCCACGCCTCTGCTAAGCGTCTCTCCCAGGCCGGGGGCACGCGTCTGGTGGTCGCGCTAGTCAGCACGCGTCGCAGGTCTTCATCGCGCATGACTTCAAAGCGCTGGCCCGCGCGCAGCGTGCCGCCGGCTGCAACCAGTTCTTCGTGCAGGCGCTGGCTATCGCCGCCCAGGATGACCAGCCGCGCGAAGGCCGCCACCGCCGGGGTATCCAGGTGCAGGTCGGGCACAACGCGCGCGGTCACGCGGTGCAGGATCTGCAAGTCGGTCCGCCAGGTCGCGGCGCGCAGCAGAGCCAGCGACATGGCTACCAGGCGATGATTGAGGTGGGCCAGCACAACGTCGTCGCGCCCCCTGGCCAGCGCCTCATCGAAGACGATAGGGCGCTGCCGACCCGTCAGCGGATGAGGTAGCCCTGCGGTACAACTGGCCCAGCTTCCGCCCAGCGCCGGCACCTCAAAAGCTGCAATTGGATGCTCGCCGCGTAGATCGGTGAGGGTAATCTTGCGCAAGGGCGGCTGATTAGCCAGCTCCAGCGCCGTCTCCACCACAAACTGAATATTCTCCGGCGTCATTTCAAGCACGCGCCGGCTCTCGTCCAGTTTCTGGCGCAGGCGCTCAATCTGCTTCTTGATATTGGCCTCAAATTTTAAAGCCTCGCGCGCCCGCCGGGCCTCGATTTCTGCTTGCTCCGTCCTCAACTGGCGGCGCTCGCCCAGCATGGCCTGCACCACCTGGTCCGCGATGACTGGCCCAACTTTGCCCAGGTCCTGGCGAATCGCCTCGACCTTCTTGAGCGCGATCCAGAGAAATTCCAGGTCGCCATCCAGCGTGCCCACCTCTTCAATCGTCACCGGACCCTCTTCCGCGCGCTCCTGCAAGCGGCTGCCCACGAAGTGATAAATATCCACCTGCTCCGCGCGCTGTCCATGCCGGTCAATGCGCCCGTTGCGCTGCTCCAGCCTGTTCGGATTCCAGGGAATCTCATAATGAATCAGGTGCGAACAGTGGTTTTGCAGGTCGATGCCTTCCGAAGCCGCGTCCGTCGCCAGCAGGATGCGCAGGGGATCGAGCGAGGGATCGGCCTGGAAAGCTGCCTTGATCCGTTCGCGCTCTGGCCCCGGCATGCCCCCGTAGAGCAACTGCAAGTGGCCTCCCTCGGTAAAGCCTTCAGCATAGAGCATATCTTGCAGCCAGCTTTGAGTCGCGCGGTATTCGGTAAAGATTATAACGCGCCGCTCGGACCAGCTCCCGGAGGGTTTGATGTGTTCGCGCAGCCAGCCGAGCAGCACACGCGCCTTGCTATCTGCGCGCCGGTCCGCCCGCTCAGCCCAGGCCCACATCTCGTCCAGCAACTGCTCCTCGCGTGCTGTCAGCGGCTGGCTGAGCAGCGCGGCCTCCTCGATAGCCGCGCTTGTGGCCTCGTCAAGTCCCTCGTCGTTATCGCTCTCTTCCTCGATCTCCTCAATCCAGTTGCGCAGCGCGCGCGGGCTGGAGGTATAGCCCGCCTGTTTCCCCCGCTTGAGCGAAGCGCGGTGGCGCTCCAGCGTCTTGAGAAAAGCGCGCGGCGAAGAGAACAGGCGCTTCTTGAGAAGCATCAGCACGAACGTATTGGCGAAGCGCTCCTGCTGGTTCTGCCCGGCGTGCTCCATACGCAAGCGCGTGTACTCGGCCAGCTTGCGATGAATGGCCCGCTCCTCTTCGGTATAGTTGACGATGAGCGGATGAAGCTGGCGCTCTGGAAAGTGCGGCGCGTCGTCCCACTCTTTGAGGTCAGATTTCAGCCGGCGCACCATCACGCGCTCCAGTTGCCGGCGATTGATCTCCACACCGCGCGCGAAACGCTGGTCGTCCAGCAGTTCCAGCAGCGCCGAAAAGCTTTCCTCAAAGCCGTTGTGCGGAGTCGCCGAGAGGAAGAGTTTATGCTCGAAATGCGGTGCAAGCAGGCGCAGCGTTCTTGTACGCTGCGAATCGGTGATATAGTGCTGTCTGCCAGAGGGCGCGACATTATGCGCTTCGTCCAGGATCAGCAGATCGAAGCGGCGCGGATAAGGCGACTCGTTGGGACCAGGCAGCAGCGCCTTCAGCAAGCGCAGGGGATGCGGGCGCTTGATAAAATCGATGGAGGTAATCAAGCGCGGAAAGTGCGACCAGGGATTGGTATAGATACCGCGTGTGCGGCGCAACTGGTGCATCAACGCGCTATCCACAATGCGAAACTCCAGGCCGAACTTCTCGCGCATCTGGTCGCGCCACTGCACCTGTAGAGCCGCCGGGCAGATGATCAGCACCGTGCGTGCGCGATGGCGAATAATCAACTCCTGGCAGACCAGGCCGGCCTCGATAGTCTTGCCCAGGCCCACATCATCGGCAATCAGCAGATTCACACGCGGCATCTGAATGGCGCGCGTCACCGGATCAAGCTGATAGGTCTCCAGATCAATACCGCTGCGAAAGGGAGCCAGCAGCGTCGTCACCTCGGCATTCGAGACCGCGCCCCAGCGCACCGCGTTCAAGAAAGTATCCAGCTTATGGGGTTCGTCAAAGCCCACCGGCTCCGGCAGGCTGTTTCTCTCGATAATGCCCGCGCCCGGCTCAATCTCCCAGATGACCTGCAATTCCTCGCCCAGCGCATCATCCTCCACCGAAGAGAGCAGAACCTTGTGCTGGGGCGCGCCGTTTGCCTCGACGGGCAGCGCGGGATATACCGACTCGCTCTGTTCGCGCTGCGCCGCCGGCAAACCCTGCACCACATCAACCACCACATACTGGCGCTGGCGAACCGTTACAAGCTGACCCTGAACGGGCACAGGGATCTGACGCACGCTCATACAAATCCTCTAAAAGTTGAAAATAATGCCTCCCTATTATAACATGCCGGGCCAAACGCAAACCCATGAATGGCTATCAATCGATCCTCTTTGCCGATTTTTAGATCGGTTCGCAGAAAATGAAGGCGTACATCCTGGCTTTTTTCATAGAAAATCTAGAATATCGTATTATTGTATGCTACCATCTCCAATGGTAGCAAGATGGAAAAACGGCGTTTGCCATGATCTTCTTATCAGGTAGGAGGGATGTCATGCCAGTTACATTGCCGGATCTGGCGTCAGCATATCTGGCCGATGCGGATTTGCAGAATGAAAAGAGCCGCATTGCGCGCGCACGCAATAGCAATATGGCCACACTCAGGAATGCGGTCAGGCAGTTCGCTGGCGGTTCCAGCGCAACAGTAGCAGAGTTTATTGCACAAATTGAGGGGCTTTTGAAGGGCAGAGACGATGCCACAGGACAAAACATCTGGCCGGGCGGATACCGTTTTCTGGCAGACCTGCGTAAACTTGCAACCATCTCCGCGCCAGGAGAGAGCCAGAGCAGCGAGCAGGTTTTACGAGATCTCCTGAGCAATCTTAGCTCGCAGAACCTGGGAACGCGCATTGAGGATCTGACCGGCTTTCTGCGGAGGGTGAAAGAGCGCATCCCGCCCGGCGAGCGCTTGCAAAAGAACTACGTCGATCCTGAAGATAGCGCTTTTCTCCTTTCGCTTGTAGCATGCTGGCTCGATCCTGCGGGCAACAAAACCCCCATCTATTATCGAGAAGTTCTGCGTGGGCTGCGCATACTGCTTGATCTGGGCCTGGTGGAGCATGTGCGCGGGCTGCGCTACGTAGATGAAACCATCGTCGTAGAAACGCAGGTGTGTTATCGAGCGGTCAGCCAGGCTTTGAGTCGGCTGATTAGCACACTGCCCGCTCTCAATCGCTCCCCCGTTGGCCCCTACGAACCTGAATTTTTCCTGCGCTGGTTTGTCGAGAATGAGGTCTGGAAAGAGGAAGAGATCTTTAGCGAGCGGGAGAAGCGCGGGCAGACGATTGATCATCTGCCGCTGCGCCGCCTCACGGATGAGCAACTGGCCGAGCGCATCGCGGAAGTGCGCCGGCACGTGCTGGTGAGCGAGGACACAATCCGGCGCATCTACGAAGCTCTGCTGACCGGCCATGTAATCCTGGCCGGCCCTCCGGGCACCGGCAAAACAGAACTGGCCCGGCTGATACCCGAAATTCTCTGGAGCGAGCCGGCGGGCGAAAATGGCGCTGCCAGAACGGGCGGGTACGCTACCCGGCTGGTCACAGCTACCGATAGCTGGAGCGTTCACACCCTGCTGGGCGGGCTGGTGCCAAGAAGTATCGATGGGCAGGTCCACTACTGCATTCGCTACGGCCACCTGACAGAGACCATTCGCAAGAACTGGCTTGCGCGCCTTGATCGCCCGCATCTGTGGGGCAGCGAGCGGGTGAGCGTCTACGAAGCCAGCCAGCTTAACGGGTACGAGAAACGCGAATTCCAGGGCCTCTGGCTGGTCATCGACGAGTTCAACCGCGCTCCCATCGACCTCGCGCTGGGCGAGGCCATGACCACCCTGAGCGGCGGCAACGCGCACACCCTGCACATCCTCACCGACGATGGCTACCGCGACCTGCCCCTGCCCAGAGATTTTCGCATTCTGGGCACCCTCAACAGCTTTGACCGCAACTATCTCAACCAGATCAGTGAGGCGCTGAAGCGCCGCTTCACCTTCATCGACGTGCTGCCCCTGGGCCGCGATCAGCGGCAGGCAGAGCAAAAAATCGTCCTGCAGAAAGTTTTTCGCGCGTGTGAGCATCTTGGATTGATTCCAGGAAAAGATAGGGAATTCTCTACATGGAGAATATCAGAGCGTGAATTTTTATATAGCAGCAATTATACGTGGGGAAGCGATCAAGCGCGGCGGGCATTCGAGCACATCTGGACAACCTTTGAGGTGATACGTGTCTATCGGCGGCTCGGAACGGCCCAGGCCATTTCCCTGGTCAGGCTGCTGTTCACGAAAGCCCTCTTACGCTGGGAACGCATGGGCAGCGACCAGGAGTGGCAAAAGCTCATGGATGAAGCCCTCTGCGATGTGATCGCTGATCAGCTACAAATCCTGATGCCGTATGAATTGAACGTCCTCTACTGGTATGCCAGGGGCGATAGTGAAGCAGACCTCATTCAGCGCTACAATGAACAATTAGCCAATTTGAGGCTAAGCAGCAGGAGGCGCGTGCAAGAGCAGATGGAAGTGCTCAGCTCCGTTGTGCGCGAGGATGGGACACCCTGGCTCGATGAACGCGAGATCGAGCGCATGAATGCCAGCGATGACCCGCCTGAAATCGCGCGCGAGATCCTGCGCGGCGTCTTTCACCTGGATGCAGAGCGCCCGGCCCTGCCGCAATTCGCCCGCCGCCTGCGCACCTACCGCAGCGAGCGCGGTTTATGAAAAGCGATTGAAGGAAAAGCAGTATGGCAGCTATCAACGAAGAGATCAAACGCAGCTGGTCGCAGTATATGCAGCGGCGCGTCATGCGCCTCCTGCTTCAGCACGATCAGCGCTATTTTCGTGGCAACTTCCGCGAATTTTATGCCAGGAGCGAACTACCGGTGCATCCGGTTCTTCAGCAGTATGATCGCTATCTCAAGCTGCTGGTGCAGTGCGACGAGCTCCTGGACGACATCATGCCGCGCATCCGCCGCCAGCTTAGCCTGAGCGCCGATGCGGCCCGCCGACGCGAGTTCGCGCCGGTTCAGGGCGAGATCGACTGGACGCGCACGCTTGAACGCAACCTGCGCGAGGCTCCCGGTCTTCAACCGCTTTTCTTTGAAACTCGCCTGCGCCAGCGCAACAGCCTGACCCGCGAAAATCTCCTGGTCGTGGCGATTCTGCTAGCGACGCGCAAAGAATTACAGGCCATCGTTGACGAGAACATGGCCGACGAGAGCCTGGTCATACAGGAACTGGAGGTGTTGACCGGCATAGACGAGCGCATCGAGCGCGAACTGGCCGTGCCATATGCCCGTACCCTGCTTGAAGAGGCCCGGCAGGTCGATATGGCAGAACTGATCCCAGAGGTAGAGAAACATCTGCGTCCCGGTCCTAACCCCTATCGCGATCTGCTGCTCTGGTGGGAACACCTGGAAGAACTGCGCGTCGGGCGCACGCGCGCAAAGGGTGAGTCTTCGGCCCCGACTCTGGCCAGTCGACGCGCCGATCCCAAATTAGAGGCGTGGCTCTATGAACTGTGGATCGCTCTGGAATTTCTGCACATGTTGATCAGCGCGCAGGCTCTGGACCTCGCACACACTCGCGTAGACTGTGACTGCTTACAGTTCGGCTTTACCTGGGACAGGCGTGCATTCCTCTTCCGTTATAACCGGCAGCGAGTTGAAACCGAAGCCTGGATAAGCGCCCCGGCTGTGCGCCCCGATTACACCATCGAGCGGCTCCATCCCCTGCGCATTCCCCAGGAGGCAAGCGATGCCGAGGTGATCTGGAGTGAGCCTCCGGTAGTGCTCGACGCCAAGTATTATGTTGGCGATAAAACGCATAAAGACCTGATCTATGAGCCAGTGAAAAAGCTGCTGGCCGATATGACCCTGATCTCAGCGCCCCAGGTTCTTCTGTTTTTCCCTTCACTTCTGCTGGAGGAACACGCGGACGATCCATTCGCCCGTGTGATAAAACAGAAGGGCGAGCGTCACCCCGGCGGCTGGCAACAGCACCAGGAGATCCGGCTGTGTGAGCTGACGCCCGGACGAAGCACCAGCGAAGAAATCCACGCCCGCCTGCGCGCTGTGCTGGACCACGCCGCCCTACACCTGCCGGATCGATCTCAACCAGTCTGCGAAGGGATACCACTTGACCTGGCCGGCATCAATGCCAGTGGCCGCGTCAATCGCGAGTACAATGCCATCTGCCCCAAGCGCCACATCGGCGAGCACGTCTTTGACCTCGTACATACAGAGCGGCACTGTTTGATTGATCGGAAACTCTGCCATGTAATTGGACAGGCAGGCGTCTTTCCGCCGCGCGTTGTCACTGTCAGTACACGCGGCGAGTTGCAGGACGAAACGCAGCGTCTGCGCACGCGTTATGAGCTTCTTCTGCAACAAGCGAACGATGACGAGAAGGATCAACTCTGCGCCCGCCTGCTGGACAATATAGGGCGCATGGTTGAGCAATACGTGGCGCGGCGCGGCAGCACCAGGGCCATTGAGGATACATTTCGCAACTGGATCTTCCACCGCTACTGGGACCAGGAAGCCTGGGCGCTGGCAGAAGACACGCGCAGAATGCTGGTCAGCGGCGAGTATGTCTGGTACGAATACCAGGAGAGCACGCTGGACGACTGGGCCGCTCCCGCCGTCCAATACTGCCGCGCTCTGGAATGTGAAGCGCGCCGCCGTCTCTATCAGCGCAATGCCACACAATTTATTTTCCGTCGCAGGCAGGGATGGACCCTGGGCACGTTGGATTACCTTTACAGAAATCGTCTGCTTGGGAGCCGGGACGATCAGCACAACTGGAACCTGGTTGTTGATTGTGTTACTCGCTCAGGCGGGCCCATCGCCGATTTTGAAGCCGTGCTCGGTCGTTTTGTCAACGCGCGTATTGTCCAGCGGCGCAATGAACTGGCCCACGGAGCACCCGTACCCCGGTCTGCTGCCGAGGAACTACGCCAGACCATTCTCGGTGAGAGAAGTCAGGCCGGTATCCTGAGCTGGCTGGCGGAACACGTGGAACCAGTATAGCCTGTCCAATTTGGGTAGATAGCATGTCTCTAAGAAATCGGTTCATCTCCACCTTTCGGGCTCAACTATCAGGCATCTGATTCGTAGAGTGAGGAAGAAGAGCAATCTGCTCGACATGAAAAGCGTTCTGCTTTGGGGATTGCGACGCAACAATTGACAACAATCAATCTAGCTATTGTCCTCTGATCATCCTGGCGGTTATGCGGCAGTGAAAAGATCCTCAACCGATTTCCGAACGGGTACTCTCGCGCTGAGGGCGGCGCCGGCGCATGGTACGGCGGACAGCAGCGGCCGCGCGCAACCGAGGGATCACCAGGAAGACATAGAGTGATGAGATGAGCATAAGCGCCAGAGTGATGATCAGAGGCAGGCCAGGCAGAACGTTTGAGCCAATGCCCAGCGAGGCCAGGATGCCCAGCAGGCCAAAGACAATCACCGTGAGCAAAGGAAAGAGCAGTCCGCCACGAATGCGGAAGGCGCGTTCGGTGTCTGGCCGCTTCCGGCGCAGCAGGATCACGCAGAGGCCGGCAATCGTGTAAATCAGAGCCTCCAGAACCGCGCCTACCAGGATGAGTATATTGAACAAATTGGTGCGATAGACCAGGATGGCAACGACTGCCGAGGAGACGGTCAGGGCGATCACGGCTACATAGGGCACCGCAAAAGAGATGCTGATGCGCGCGAATATTGGAGGCAATACATCCTCACGCGCCGCCGCGTAGAGAAAGCGCGAGGCTGTGGCGAAGCCCCCGTTAAAAGTCATCACCGCCGTAAATAAGGTCGCGGCCAGCATCAGCCAGATGCCGGCCTGTCCAAGTGCGGCCTTCGCCAGCAACATCTGCGGAACCGGCGAAGTGACGAGCTCGCTATGAAAATTTGGCAGATGGCTTGCTGCCACCGTAAAAAGTGCGTAAGAGATACCCAGCAAGCCCAGGGAAACAAACATGCCGCGAGGAATCAGACCGATATCGTTGATCTCTTCAGAAAGCGGAGTCACCCACTCGAAGCCGGAAAACACAAAGACTCCGATGGCTACAGCATTGATCAGATCGACCGGATGACCAAATGCGTCAAAGGGCGAGCGCAATTGAAAATGATGCTGCCCAAGCGAGATCAGAGAAATAACGATGATAAAGGCCAGCAGACTGTAGGTCGTGATGTCCTGGAGCAGGCCGGCGATTCTGATGCCACGCAGGTTCGCGCCCATAGAGAGCCCCAACAGTGCAAGAATCCAGACCAGCGTGGCCCAGTTGGGTAGATTGAAGGCGTAAGTGATCGCGCTCCCCACGACATAGCTATCAGCCGCAATCACCGCGACAATTGTGAGCAGATAGGCGAAGGTAATGACCAGCGAGAAGTTTTCGCTGAAAGCCTCCTTCATGTAGAGGCGTACAGCGGCGGCCGTGGGATAGAGAGCGTTCAATTCAGAGAAGCAGAGAGCGGCCAGAACGGCCAGCAGGCCAGCTATGAAGATAGCGATCCACCCCGAATCGCCACCCAGCCCGGCTGCTAGCTGGACGCAACTAAGCAAGCTAATCGCCGCATATGCCAGTCCCGTGCTTGTCGAAACGATTGTGCGAAACTTGAGGACGCGGCGCAAGGAGACGGGTTCATTCAAGCGGGAGCCTCCTTTTCCATGCCCAGGATTGTTGGGTTTGTATGCCAGAGTACACGGAAAACGCCTGCTTGTCAACCGCTGATTTTATCCTGGCTCCATCAATGAAAGGGTCTCAGTAACGCTCTCGCCACTCAAGAAGGTGGGCAACGGCTGGTCGAGAAGCAAAGCTCTTCCTCTACGGAGATCAGAGAAGAGATTATCGAGGTACTCTTTACGTTGACCGCTTTCGAAACCTTTGATACCCTGGCCTGTCCGGCTCACAGCTTGAGAGATGCTGTGCCGATAATACAGCGCCTGGCTCGCGCTGCGCCTGGGAGGGCATAGCCGTGCTTACCTGCTACTTCCATCCAGCCCCAACCCCCGCCTGATCTCCACGAAGCGCACGATGTCCTCCCGGCTCAGTGCGCCCACCAGCCGACCATCTACTACAACTGGTACCTGATTCACATCCTGGGCCACCATAAGCGATAAAACCTCGTTGAGGCTCTGTTGTGGTGAAACGGCGTGCAGCTTTTCCAGGGGAATCATCACAAAACCCACTGGAGTCTGTCTCCATTGCTCCTGCGGAATATGGCGAATGTCTCTCAGGGTAATCAGGCCGGTGAGTTGCTCCCCTTGAAGCACAAACACGCTCCGCCAGCCATAGGGCAGCAAGAAGTCATCCACCAGCTTCTGCAGCGAGATATTGGCAGGCGCTGTAGCCGGATTGGCGTTCATGATCTGACCCACCGTGACTCCCCT
Organism: Ktedonobacteraceae bacterium; assembly: GCA_035294465.1. GTDB lineage: Bacteria > Chloroflexota > Ktedonobacteria > Ktedonobacterales > Ktedonobacteraceae > Paraktedonobacter. The sequence continues at coordinate 36,638 of DATGKW010000197.1, forward strand.
GAGCATAGCTTCCAGAGTAGACTGTGTACCGGCAGCCTGGGCGCCACTGAACAGGAACCATCCGATAAACCCGAACCAGATGCCATTAAAGAAATTTCCTGTGAAAAACAGCCAGATGCCCATAAAGATAAATAGATACGCGATTACCTGTCCCGCAAACGTAGCCACACGCGTTGCGGTTCGCAGACTTCCGCTAAACTTCCAGATAATCGAGCGCAACACGCGTCCGCCATCCAGGGGAAAGCCCGGAATGAGATTGAATATTCCTAGCAGGATATTTGTTATTCCCAGGTATCCCAGAATCGCCGCCCCCGGCGAGAGTCCCCCCACCAGCCAGCGGAGTAGCAGCGCGATTCCACCGATCACCAGGCTGGTTAGTGGCCCAACTAGCGCCATTTGAAACTCGACGCCTGCGCTCTGCGGCTCCTGTTCAATATTGGAAACTCCGCCGAAGATGAACAGGGTAATATTCCTCACCGGAAGGCCGCGAGCGCGTGCAACCAGGGAATGAGACAATTCGTGAGCCAGCACCGAACCGAACAAAAGGAGCGAAGCAACTATGCTGATGCCCCAATACGTGGGCGTGGTCCACCCTGGGTAAAGGATGGGAAACCAGTCGGTAGCCAGGGACCAGGTGAGCAGGACAAAGATAATCAGCCAGCTTATATGAAGGAAGATATCAAATCCGGCAATTCTGCCGATCCGCAAAGAACCGGGCACGGTGGGCCTCCTCTCACCGCTCTTTGGCTGTTCCGCGCATATTGATTGCGCAGCCTCATACTATCCGCCAGTATTAATGATTATCACTTTTCCTCACGTACTGCAAGACCGAAGCGTTTCACTAAAACTCATCATATCCTCCTAAGAGGAGAAACACTTGTGTTTGTCGCTGCAATTATGCTGGAAAAAGGCAGGTTTCGCTCAAAACTTGGAATAGTTTCGGATATATGGTTTTGTTTCCGCGAGAAAGAAGAGGTTTCGCATGCGTACCTATACGAGAACCCGCGCCCATCTCGGAGGCCAGTATCGGGGAGGGCTACTCATCTGGGGCATCCTTATCGCCATTTTCGGCCTGTGCGCGATCTTCTTGCCACATTTGACGCTGATGAGCATCATTTTTCTCTTTGGTGTGTTTGCCGCTGTCAACGGCTTGCTGAGCATATACACAGCCTTTCACGAGCGCGCGACCTCATCAGCCTGGAGAGCTCCGCTGGTTGAGGGTGTAATTAGCCTGATCATTGGCCTTCTCGTTCTGCTCTGGCCGCACGTGACTGCCATTATTGTGCTCTACCTGATCGCCGCCTGGGCTATTATTACCGGCATCTTTCAACTGGTCAGAGCTTTCCGGGGAGAGTATCGGCTCATGTCTCCGTTTCATGCTATCGCGGGGGTGGCCGCAATTTTGCTGGGGATCTTTCTCCTTGCCGTTAGCCCGCTGGCGGTCATGATCTCGCTGATGTGGATTGTTGGCCTCTATGCTCTGATCTATGGGACAGTGCAGATCATACGCTCGTTCTTCGCTCCCCGGCGCCGTATTGAGCAACCTGAATACCGCGAGCCTGAGTTTTTGCAATAGTTTATAAGCCTGTAGGAAAGAAAGTGAGGGAAGTTTCATCGCTTCCAATCGTATGAGGATCTCATGATTTTTGTGAAATCATGAGATCCAGGTGAATAGAGAAGAAGAACCCAGACTTGCCGGAATTGCCAGCAAACGTCGATTTCATACCCTGCGTAGGGCGTTACGCTTGCCGTGCGTTCGCCAGTTCCGTGCCTCACTCACCGGTATGACTATGCATTACGCAGGAGTCGTGGCACTCTCCAGACCAAGACCACGGGCGATGCGCTCGCCCAGATCTTTATCTACCTGGCGCCAGAGCTTGAGGGTACGCTCCTGTATGGGCCGCTCGACATCCTGACTCATGTGGGCAACGATGTTGCTGACCAGGTGATCGCGGTCGGTTTGCGAAAGCACGTGGCGATAAAGGTTGCCTGCCTGGATGAAATCGTTATCCTCAGCATGCAACGTGTAGGCACTGCGCATGATCTCGCCGCTTGCGAACCAGCTTGCATCGGCATAGCGCGTGGGATCCGCCTGCGGACCGCCGTAGCTATTGGGCGAATAGACAGGCTGGTTTCCGTTATGTCGATAGCGCATCGCTCCATCCTTATTGTAGCTATGCACCTCAACCTTTGGCTGGTTGACCGGCAATTGCAAGTAGTTGACACCGATGCGATGACGGTGGGTATCGGGATAGCTGAAGAGACGGCCAAGCAGCATCTTATCAGGACTAGGCCCGATGCCAGGCACCATATTTGCCGGCTCGAAGGCCGCCTGCTCGATCTGAGCGAAGAAATTCTCCGGGTTGCGGTCGAGCACAAGCCGCCCAATCGGGATTGGGGGATAATCACCGTGCGGCCAGACCTTCGTCAAATCAAAGGGATTGAAGCGGTAGTTTGCAGCATCCGCGAAAGGCATGATCTGCATTTCCAGGCGCCAGACTGGATAGTCCCGCTTTTCGATGGATACGCGCAAATCGCGGCGATGATAGTCTGGATCTTCGGCCGTCATAGCTTTCGCTTCAGCATCGGTAAAGTTCTGAATACCCTGCTCTGTCTTGAAATGATATTTCACCCAGAAGCGTTCTCCCCCGGCGTTGATCCACATAAATGTGTGGCTGCCGTAGCCGTTCATGTGGCGATAGGTTCGCGGCGTTCCGCGATCCGACATCAGGAATGTCACCTGATGGAACGCCTCAGGGGAAAGCGACCAGAAATCCCACATAGCGTTGTGGCTGCGCATATCCGTATCCGGCATGCGCTTTTGCGAGTGAATAAAATCCTGAAACTTCGAGGGATCGCGCACGAAAAAGATCGGCGTATTATTGCCGACCAGGTCATAATTGCCCTCTTCCGTGTAAAATTTAATAGCAAAACCGCGCGGATCGCGCACCGTATCAGCCGAACCCAGCTCGCCCGCAACCGTTGAGAAGCGGACCAGCACAGGAGTACGTTTGCCAATTTTGTTAAGAAACGCCGCCTTTGTCCATTGAGTTACATCCGCCGTTACCTCGAAGTAGCCGAACGCGCCGCTTCCCTTGGCATGAACCACACGTTCTGGCACGCGCTCGCGGTTAAACTGCGCCATTTTCTGGATCAGATAATGGTCTTGCAGCAGAAGTGGGCCATCAGGCCCTACTGAGAGTGAGTATTCATCACTTGGTGCGGGGATGCCTGCGTCGGTTGTGGTTACTGGGGGACGTTGATTGCTCGATTGATCACTCACAGGACTTTTTCCTTCCTGAATTCCTAAACTACAATTTCCTATTCGTTGCTAATGTGGAGCGCAGCGTCAAGGCGCTATACTCCATCTGTTATGGTAGCAAAGGCATTCTTCGGGCGCAAGCTGAACAGGTTAGATGAAAGATTGCTTGAGCAGCACCAGATTGGTCAGGGGGCCAACGCCGCCGGGCACGGGCGTAATAGCTCCGGCAACTTCCTGCGCCGAGGCGAAATCGACATCGCCGACGATCCCGCCGCTGCCGTCGGGATCCTCGTTAATGCCAACGTCAATGAGCGTCGCACCCGGCTTGATCATCTCGCCGGTTATCATGCGCGCCCGCCCGGCTGCGGCCACAAGAATATCGGCCTGGCGGGTGAAGGAAGCGAGATCGGCAGTGCGCGAGTGACAGATGGTGACAGTAGCATGCTTTTGCAAGAGCATCAGCGCCAGAGGCTTGCCAACTACGTTGCTGCGAGAGATCACTACGGCTCGCCTGCCATCAAGCGGAGTATGAGTGCGCTCAAGGATCTCCATCACCGCCGCAGCCGTGGCTGGCAGAAAACTGGGCAGGCCCAGGAAAAGGTTGCCCGCGCTGTGGGGGCTGATGCCATCAATGTCCTTCTCGGCAGCAACAGTGTCGGCGACCAGCTGTTGCGAGAGGTGGCCGGGCAGCGGCATCTGCACAATTACTCCCCGGATATGTTTATCCGCGTTCAGTTCTTGCAGTAGCGCCTGTAGCTCCTCAGAAGAAATACGCGTGGGCAATTGTTCCAGGCGTGCAACCATGCCTATTCCTTCGGCGGCGCGTACAATCGCCTTGCTATAGACCCCGGAAGCGGCGTCACTACCCACGCGCACAATCGCTATCTCAGGAGTCGAACCTTGCTCATGCACATATTTTTCCACGTCGCTCCGCAGCTCAGCGCGTAGTTCCGCGGCCATCGCACGCCCATCAATCAGTTGTGCCGTCATGCTCGCTCACCTACAATCATTGTCACACGCTGGCACCGGCTGGTGATCTCATCCAGGGCTTTGGAGAGCCGCCCGCCCAACAGCTCACCCATCTCCTGATCCTTGAGGCTCTTCAAGTTGACACGTACCATCCAGGCCGCAGCAGTCCCAGAACTGGCCGAGAGCATGGCCGCAGCAGCGATATCACTGATAACTGCTACGTTGCCGATTTCCGCAACGCGCTGGCAAAGCTTCGCGACAGCAGCAGCTCTTTCGCTCATCTCCAGGGGTACGAGCGCGGCATCGACAAGGCTTTTCTGGATAGCCTCGGAGCGAGCCTGGCGTTGCTCCTCGGTCTCACGCGGCATTTTGAAACAGGCAGAGAGGTGGCCGTAGGCAGCAATATCCTCGGCTATGAGTTGCTGGAAGCGCTGGCGCTGCTCCTCGGCCTCATTCAGTAGCGCCGTGATCTCCTCCTGAACGTCGGCATATTTTTCTTTTCCAAGAGTAAGCCGACAGACCATACAGGCCAGGGCCGCAGCCATCGCCCCACTGATCGCGGCTGATGAACCACCTCCAGGAGTGGATTTCGACGATGCAAGATCATCCAGGTACGTCTGTAGAGTTTGGTCTATGTACACGTTGGAATTCCTCTTTTCCCGCGGTATTTTGCCTCCATTGTAACACCCACAGGCGCGAAAAATCGAACAGTTCTCTGAGCGAAAAGAAGAGGATGAGTGGGTCGCTCATCCTCTTCAAGCAGATCATGTGCTCTTCCCCTTGATGCCCCTGCGCATCGAGCGCGTTCAAAGCACCAGGATCTCAACAGATGTGCAGGCAATAGGCGCGGCGACAGGAGATGGAGCCAAACAAAGCTCTGGGCGATAATCTCCCACCTTTGTATAGGTATGAGTTACCTCGATGGTGAAAGGAGGCACGCGGCACACCTCCAGGCAGACGGGATACTGCGAGAAGGTGCCATCTCCCCATGTAACGACCAGATAGGGATAAAGGCAATCAATGGTCACCGCAACTTTCGCCGGTTGATCCACAGGCACTTGCTGAGTAGGAGGAGCTGCCAGAAGGCAAGTAGCGATTGGGGTCGAGGTACTCGTCGCTTGAGCCGTTCCCCCGAAGCCCGGCACAATGGTTGTAGCAAGCAGAAGTGCGAAGGCAAGAGCAAGCAGACATCTGAGTGAACTGGATACATTTATCCGCATAATCGGACTTTCCTTTCGTTTCATTACTTGTTTACCAGGAAGAGACAAACGGAACAAGCCCCAAGAGAAGCGAACATCTTCTCAGGAGGTACTACAGGCGATACCATTGAGAGTAAACGATGTGGGTGACGGGTTACTGCTCGTCCAGGTTCCATTGAAACCAACCGAGGTTGAGCCGCCAGGAGAGAGAGAGCTATTGTAGCTGAGGCTCTGCACTGTCACCTGGCTTCCCTGCTGCGAGAAAGTGCCGTTCCATCCCTGAGTAACTTGCTGACCACCAGAGAAGGTAAATTGCAGGGTCCAGCCATTCAACGTCGTTGAGCCAGTATTCGTAATGATGATGTTTCCAGTGAAGCCGCCTGGCCACTGACTCGACACGCTATAGCTCACGTTGCAGGAACTGGTGGAACCTGGCGTCGGCGTCGGCGTTGCCGGGATAGGGGTCGGCGATGGTGTAGGAGCCGAAGTCGGCGTTGGCGTCGGTGTGCCGCCCCCACTGCCGGTGACAAGCGAACCGGTTTCAAGCTTTATAGTATCGTACATCACTCCGCCGCCACTGCTGACGCTGGTCATATCGAAGGTGATTGAGTTGCTTCCTGCTTTGAGCAGCGAGGCTGCGAAGCTTAACGGGATGAGATGGTAATACCCGCTCTGGTTGGCACTGCGGTAGATGGCCTGGTCATTGGCGAAGGACGGATAGGAGCCGATGGTGGTGCCATTTACCGCGACCGTCACATCAGCCGTTCTGGTCGCGCCGGCCAGCGCCACAGTCAAATGGGCCGTGCCGCTATAGGTCTGGCTCAGATTGAAGTTAACTGTCCAGGTGCCAACCTGCGTCTGGGCATAGTACCAGTTATTGGCCGGAGTACTGGAGCCGATAGTATAGGTCAGGTTGGCCGGCACCTGGTTCCACAAACCGTACTGGCGCGGCACATTGCCAAGACGGAATTCGTCGGCCTTGCGGTCCGCCGTCCCGATCTGCCAGAGCAGGTTGCTATATTCTGTCGGCGTCCAGGTGAGAGTTCCGAGATTCTGAGTCGAGCCGCTGACGTTGATATTATCAAGCTCATACTGGTCGGTGATATCGCCGATGCTGCCACCGTTGGCCCAGGCATACAAGCTATAGTTGCCCGCGCGCACGTAAGGGATGCGGAAATTTCCATTTGCATCTGCCTGGGCAGTGAAGATATAGCCAGAGCCTTGCGCGTAGACATCTCCGCCTGGCTGAGCCAGTGTCACCTGGGCACCGGCTGCCGGTCGCCCATCGGCCAGGCGTAACGTGCCGGTGACGGTGGTACGTGAAAGGGGATAAGCGGAATTGGAGAGCCAGGTGTACGGCCATTGCGCATCCTGCGCAGCCGCCTGAGCCTGAGCGTCACTGATGCTACCGTTGTTGAAGTAGACAAACCAGGGACCAAAGATCTTCCCGCTGGGAATGGAAACGTTGGGGTTTCCAAAGTGGCTGCCCACCAGCATATTGAGCACTACCGCGTCACCAGTGCTGCTATCAACGTGAACTGTCAATTCCTGCTTCAGTGGTCCTCCATTGACGTACTCATGGCTCGGCGAGATCATCCAGACTCCATAGCCGCCGCCATAGACGCCGTGCAGGGTATCCTGCTGATCCACATAAGTCGAGGCGTCGTATTTGGTATAGATGGTCCCATTGGTCAGTTGATAGGTGGAATCCTGAAGGACCGTCGCCGCCTGAATCTGGCTCAAGGTGGGAAACGGAATCGCGCTTTCTACGCCGTTATAGCCGGTGCGGAAGATATTGCCGTCTACCCGGTAGAGTGTGCGGTACTCGCCGACCGTGCCGATCCCACTGGCGATGAAGTAGGAGTAAAGGCCGCTGACGCCACTCATCACGACATAATGGAGTGCGCCCCAGCTACTGATGTAGGCAATATCCACCATGCTCGATGTGTTTGTCACAACCTCTAACTGGGTCGGGCTGAAGTCTTCTGTGCCGTTGACGGAGCTATAAAATCCTTTGGCCGGCCCGATAAGCTCCTGGCCATTCCAGACCAGGGAATAGCCCGTTCCCGAACTGTTAAACTTGATAGTAAAAATTCCATTGGAGATCGTCGCGTCCATTCCCGACACCTGGAGTGAAACCGGGCTTGCTGCGGCTGCTGCTCTCGCTTTCATTCTCATGGACGGGACGGCAGTCAGGAGTCCCAGAGCCAGAACTATCAGGACCGTTCCGCTCAAGAGGACAAGGCGCCTGCGATAGATAGTCATGCTTGCCGAACCTTTCTGTTCCTTTTCTTTTCTTTCGCTCACTTTCTCAAAAGAGACCTGGCAACTTCGTTCGGTTGCACAGGGATTACCGGGATGGGACGCTCGGCCGGGGAATGCTCAACATGGCCTGTACCCTCTGCTAACCAAGTATAGAAAGGGAAAGAAGAAAGAACCAGAGCAGGTAAAAGGCACTTACTAGCCACTGATACGTCAGGGGCCATTTTTTCGGGCAGTAATACCAAGCTCTATGTCAAATTGCAGAGGCTGGGCGCTCCTGAGATGCAACGGGCATATTCGATCTGACTGACTTCAAACACTGTAGCAGACCCGTTTCTTTTTCACATACAGCCAGAGAGACAGGATAGAAAGTGCCGATCAAGCAGGCTTGTTCCCCCACACTGTCAGCAAAAATAACATAGCGCAAAAATCTTCCTCGAACATTTCTGCCAGACCTGCCCGGTAGAGATCCCGCCACTCTTCCTCTGTGGCTACTCCCATACGCACCACGAAAGGTGTAACTAGCTGGAAGGCCGATGAGAAATCGTAGTAAAATCCATCGCGCGCCTCGGTCCCGGCGGAAAAATCAATGACATGCGCCATCTTGCCGATACTCTGCAAACCAGCTTCGCGGAACAAACGAAGCAGCACCGGAAATAGCCCAAGATAGTACCCTCCGGGCGAAAAAGTATACCCCGCCTTGTGCAGGGTCAAAGACGCCAGGGCGCAGATCTTTTCAAACGAGGGTTTGTTTGCCCCATCCCACTCAAATTCCGTGAAGCGCAGGATGCCTCCGGGGCGGAGAACACGCAGACACTCCTGGATCAATTTCGGCCAGGCTTCGGGACGCATAAAGGCGCTGATAAAGCGAGCATTCACCAGGTCAAAGGAAGCGTCGGGAAAATCGAGTGGCTGGAGAATATTCATCACGCGGAAGCTGGCATTTGTGCGCTGCTGCGCTTGAGCCTGCGCGTTGGCATAAGCTATCATACGCTCGCTGACATCCACGCCAACGACCTCCATATCCGCGTAGGCATATGCAACTTCCAACGGCCAGCCACCCGGGCCACAGGCCAGGTCAAGCACGCGCTGTACCTCGCTGAGATCAATCTTTTCGGGGAAAACGCCACCCATACCAGATGTGAGAAGCTGATCCTGGCGCATTAGGCGGGCCATCTCAGCGGCATTCTCCGCATCTATCACGTAGGTACTCTCTGCTTTCTTTTCTGGCTGTTCTGGGGCTGCAGACATAAGATGACCCTCCTCGAAGAAAATATATCTTCACTAATGCCCCTAGAATAGCATCTTTTTTTAAGAATCGCAATCTTCCACCACTTTTTCCCTTTTTATTCTGGTCGGTGCTAAAAGGTAGTTTGTATCCAGTGAATAGCCTGCGGAAACCAGGCGGTTGACGCGTTGAGTTGCAAGTTGAGTGCATGGCCCGCGTCGGGAACAACGATCACCCGTAAATCTGCCTGTGGAGAATAGTAAAGTGACTCGTAATCCCATACACTCGCGCCATTCGTGCAAGAGAGGAGTCCCAGGCAAAAAATGTTATCGTACTGCCCCACAGCTTCCAGCACTGGCACCTGGATGAATTGAGAGATGGTCGAATTTGAAACTGTAAAGAAACTCGCAACCTCAGAGTCAGTGACGACATCTTTCGTTGCTTCGTCGGTAGCAATTACTTGCGGGTCCGCATTGGGCTGGTAGTAGAAAAGCGAACCGCGTGAATTGGGCACACTCGTGAGATAACCTGGAGGCAAATCCTGAAAGTTCGGGTCCAGATCGGCCAGCTCCAGATCGGTGGTCAGCTCAGGTAGGACAGCAGGGTCCTCATAGTGTAAGAATCCGCTGAGCAGCAGGCCATCGACATCAGCATAGGTCGCGGCCTCCTCAATGCTAATGGCCGAGCCAAAAGAGTGCCCAACCAGGAGCACCTGGGAAAAAGCATACCCCTCAACTGCGCCCGAACGAAGATCCTGGACGATCTGGTGAAGGACATAAGCATCCGCCTCGATAGTGATCAGCGTTGCCGCTGGATGGTCGCTTAACCCGTAACCGAGGCGATCATAATTGAAGACTGCGTAACCGGCGTTCTCCATTGCCTCGACATACGAATATGTATCGGGCTGATAAGGGAAATCCCAGTAGGAGTGATTGTATGTTGCACCGGAAACCAGGACCTGGACAAGCTGGTACTGGCTAAGTGATCCGCGATAACAGAGCCAGCCTATGACATTATATGTGACGAGATCTAGAGGGGAAAGATGCACTGGAATTACATGCTCATCGCACTGCGGCGTAGCATTCATATCAGCGCGCGCGGCAAGAGAAGGTAATACGACAAAGCGGACGATGAGAGCACCAACTAATACGGCAAATAAAAAGAGGAATACAATAATCTTACGTGGAGAAAAGCGATTGCTTGTGCTTTGCGCGCCGGAGGCTTCCGGCGAAACTGACGAGGAGAGAGCGCGTTGTTCCATACCACTTCGATCCTTTCCTGACCATGCCCCTGCGTGAGGGTATCACTCTAATAGTTAAGAATAAAGGCTGAGGGAATTTTTTACTTAGAGCATTGAGCCGATTCCCTTTCTACCCAGTAAGAGAGTATACACTATTTTTCAGGAAAATATTTATAGAAAACGTTTCAGAGAACATATTTCTGATAGAGAAACGTGCTTCTCCGCTTCTATAAAGGGATTTGAAGATCAGAGAAAAAGTTCTGGAGTATCTTTATACGATTTTAATATCGCCTATTCACGCAGGAACGATCTGTTTGTAGTATCTGGAACTGCTGCCGTCAAAGCCGCGTTAGGTATATGCTATGATAGGAAAAAACGGAGCAGGAGTTCCTTGTTAATGTCAAACAGCATTCAAGCGGTCATCTGGGATCTGGACGGAGTTGTACTCGATAGCTCGCGCGAGCACCTGCGGGCCTGGAAGCGCCTGGCACAAGAAGAGGGTGTCATATTCACCGACCAGGACTTCTGGGCCACCTTCGGCAAGCGCAACGACGATATCATTCCCCGCTACTGGCCCATCACCTCTACCAGGCAATTGCAAGAATTAGCTAACCGCAAGGAGCGCTATTTTCGCGAATTCATCCGCGAGACGGCGACCTTTCTGCCGGGAGCGGAAGAACTCATGCGTGGCCTGCACGAAGCCGGTTTCGCGCAGGCCCTGGCCTCCTCCACACCAGTCGAGAATATCAAACTCATCAGCGAATTGCTCGGACTCGAACGTTATCTCTCGGTGCTGATCTCCGGCGAGACAGTGGAACACGGCAAGCCTGCCCCCGATATTTTTCTGCGCGCCGCCCAGGAACTACACGTCCCGGCGAGCGCTTGTCTGGTCATCGAAGACGCCGAAGTCGGCGTGCAGGCCGCTCACAACGCAGGCATGCGCTGCATCTCAGTCGCCGGAGAGCGAGACCTGCCCGGTCTGCGCGCCGCCGAATTGATGGTCCGCGACCTGACCGAGGTAAACGTCGAGCGAATACGTTCCCTGGCAGTTTGACAGGCAGCTTGAAGGATGACAAAATAGCAACGAGCAGGAAGGAAAAGAGACGTAACGTAGATAAGCCCACGCCTCTTCATCCAGAGCAGCCAGAGGCCAGCTCTAAGTTATTTCTCATGCTCAAGAAACTCTCTTGCTTTTGCACATGGAGGTGTAGGGGTCCCGGTGGGTCCCACCGTCTTCAAAACGGTTGGGGGGTCGCTCGGCGCGATCCCTGGTCGGTTCGACTCCGACACACCTCTGCCTTTTTGAGCGAAATAGGTATTTGAGCATCTCTCGCATTCTCGTGCTAGTGACCTAAGAAAACGAATTGTCAATGGTTATCCAAGATAATCAATCGTTGTAAGTGAGCGTTGCTGTACCGGTTGCTGTAGTGAAAATGACAGTGATCCGGCTTCAATGCCCACTTCGTTGTTTTTCTCTCAGCTTCTCTGATACGTCGAAGCGCCTCAAAACACCGTTTTTGGTTCAGGAAGAACCTACTCACAGGGAGTCGCGGTATTTTGCAAGAGTCCTGCGCGAGAAGAATGCAACGGGGTAGCCCGCATCGATCTTGGAGGACGTAGAGCTTCTCCGAAAATGAGTAAAGAAGTCCGTTTATCGAGGGGAGCGCCACTGATCAGCGGTGCCCGTGTCTGGAATGGTTCTCGGTACCAGTGGAAAGCTCAATGACTTACAAACAACCAGCCATTCAAAGAGCTTCGCGACAAGAGTATGTGGATCTGGATGACAGACCGCCTCCCAGATCCACGACGACTGGTATCAGCATCTCCACCCCATGACACAAGCACGCCGTGCCACGACCGGCTCTGCCTGTGTCATGGAGACTACTTACTCGGCCATCTGGACCTGCATCAGTTTTACCAATTGTTCCAGCTTCTGTGCAGTATTCGCTTCTGCCAGGGGGGTGTAGATGACCATGCGCAAATCGGGTGCGTCCGTAACCTGGAAAGTCGTAGGTTGGAGGACCAGCCGTCCAACCAGAGGATGATGCAGTTCTTTCTTTTCGGTATGGGTGGCCTGGATATCGTAACGCGGCCACCACG